>NZ_JBMOVV010000020.1:0-18167 GCF_049472135.1 Arcobacter pernae | reverse complement strand
ATCTACTTTTACTACTCCAAACAAGTCTATTGTCGCTTGTCCTGCTACCTCTAAGAAATCACCTCTTGTTCCATCTAAATTGAAATCTACATATTGTGTCTCACTATTCTCATCTGTTCCTACTGCTACACTTAAGTCTGTTCCTAACGTATCTGTATCACTTGTTAAATAGTTTACTACTGTTGAGTCTGTCGCTTGTTTATTTACTAATACATTTGTCTTATCTACTGACATTGTAAGTCCAGGTACTCCTTGGAAACTTACACTACCTACATTCGCTTGTACTGTTGTCCAACTTCTTGTCCCTGACTTCTCTTTCATCATTGCTACTGCTAAATCTACATCTTGCAGTAATAATCCTACATCATCTGTAGTTGCTTCTGTACCTTGGTCATACCCTACTAGTGCATTCGCTCCTGTTAATCCTATTGTCATTAACTCCGTATCTACTGCACCTGTTTGCTCTTTACCATCTTTTGCTAAGTATACTGTTTGATTCGCCGACTTACTTACTGCAAACCCTCCATCTACTTTTACTACTCCAAACAAGTCTATTGTCGCTTGTCCTGCTACCTCTAAGAAATCACCCTTGCTTCCAGCCATATTAAAGTCAATTGATTTATTATCTGTTCCAATTAAAACAGAAAGCTCAGTTCCTGTTGTATCATTTTCATCAATTTTATAATCAATAACTGTTTTATTAGCAGATTCTTTATTTACAGAAATATTTAAATTAGATACACTCATACCTAAACCTGAAATACCACCAAATGAAACAGATCCAACTGTTGCATTTGCAGTAATCCACTTTTGAGTACTTGCAACAGTTTTATCACTTAATATAGCCAGTGCAAAATCAACGTCACTTAAAATAAGTCCAACATCATCTGCTTTATCTTCTGTACCTTGATCATATCCTACTAAACCATTAGCATCACTAATACCAAATGTAAGCATATCAGTATTTACTGTTGTATTATCAGATAAAAGAACATCAGATTTAGTGTATTTTTCTAAAGCAAAACCACCATCAAGTTTTACTGCACCAAATACATCAATTTCTAAATTACCAGTAACTCTTAGATACTCTCCTACGCTTCCGTCCATATCTAACGTAAAGTAGCTTCCTGTCCCTGATAATACTTTGAAGTCATCCTCTGTTGATACATCTACTTCATTCATCGCTTTATAGTCTACTACTATTGCACTTGCCTCTTTCCCTGCGATTACTGTTGTTGACCCTTCTTGACTTACCTCTATTTTTGCTTCACTTGTTTTTGCTTCTACGCTTGCTACTATTGTCTCTACATCTGTCCCTGCTAAACTTCCTTCAAAGCTTAATACTAATTCTGTTCCATTAAAGTTACTTACTTTTATATCACTTGTTAACTCTGAATCTATAATAGCTTGTATCTCTGATATTGTCGCACTTGATAATATTGAACTTGTTGTTTGTCCATTATATGTTAATGTATAACTATATTCTGTCTCTGAGTTAAATACTAACTTTTGCTCTTCTGCTGTATCACTATACCCTTCTACTTCATAGTATAACTTTGTACTTGCTAAGTTTAAATTACTATCATCTGTATAGAACTTATCACTTACATCTGTCTTCTCTAAATCTCCTGTTGCTTTTATTAGGAAATTGATTTGTGTTTCATTTGAATTTGTTGCATCATACTCTACTACTACATTTCCTGCACCCATCGTACTTGTTGCTTCTAATGCTGCTTGGATATTACTTGCTAACACACTCATATCTGTTGAATATGCTACTGTTTGCTTACTATCCCCTTCAAACCATATATCAAACGTTCCACTTGGGCTTGTCGCATCTGGATTTGTTTTTATTGATAAAAGTGGTAAGTCTACTCCTGATAGTGTACCTCCAAATGTTACATCAAATGAATCTTCATATCCTGCTACACAATCTACTACTGAAACTGTCGCTCCGCTTATTGTTGAAAGTGCATTTGTTAATGCTGTTTGAATCTCATTTGCTGTTGCATTAAAGTCTAATGCTGTTGTTGTATATGTGTTTCCATTATAGTCTAAAGATAGTGTATAGTTACCTGTTGCTGTTGTTGAAACTTTAAAGTGTTGTACTTCACCAACTGTTCCTGTTCCTTCTTTATATGTAGAAGTTGAAATAGCTTTCATATTAGAATCTGGTGTTGCACTTAATTCTGAAACATTACTATGTGCTTTTGTTCCTTGGAAAGTAATATAATATTTATGACTTCCACTTGAACTTGAATCAAACTTAACTTTATAATCTGCTGTTGTTCCACCATATAGTGTTACTAATGCTTTTTGTATATTTGTTTGATTTGTTAATGTTTGACTTCCTACAAATTTAACACTAACTGAAGTTACACCATTTGATAATGTATATGTCCCTGCATCATATGGGTCATGGAAAGTTATTGTTTGAATTTCATTTGTTCCACTTGAAGTATTTGTTAATGTAAAAATCTCTGTATCTATTGGTGCAGTAACAACTCTAGGAGTATCGATTGTTAATCTTGTTATCTCATCTACTCCCGCTTTCGCCTCTTCTATCGTCGAGATACTTACACTTGCACTTGGTGCTGTCGTTGATATTGTAAACCCTTCTACATTTGTACCCTCTAATGCTCCTACAAACTCTACTTTATATCCGTTTACTTTATCTCCACTTACTTCTACATTTACTGCATCTGTACTTGCTAAACTTGCAAATGCTGCTTTTAACTCTGCTATTAATGTATCATTTGTTTCACTTCCATCTATATTTAGTGTCTCATTTGATCCATCTTTTGTTATTACTACATCACCTCTTATATCTTCTGTGATGCTTACTTTTAAGATTGTATTCTCTTTTATTGTTGAATCTGGTATCTCATCTACTTTGATACCTTGATTTATATATACTTCTAAATCACTAGCTTCTATTACTAATCCATCTACTCCGATTAGTCCTGCACTTGATGCTGTCGCTTGTAATGATGTGAACTTTCTTGTATTATCTTTCTTATCACTCATTAAAGCTAATCCGAAGTCCATATCTCCTAAGCTTAATCCTACTGCATCTGCTTGTTTATAATTTAATCCTGCGAATGCACTTACATTCTCTCCACCTAATCCTAGGTAATCTACTTTTATACTTTCACCTGAGTTTAGTGTTACTTCTCTTACTGATTTCTCAAACCCGAAGTTTCCTTCTAATCCGATAAAGTTAAATAAGTTTAACTCTAAGTGTCCTGATGCTTCTAGTAACTCTCCTCTACTTCCATCCATATCTAATGTTACTGTTTGGTTTGTTCCTACTAGTACATCAAAGGCATCACCATTATCTTCCATTGTTTTATAGTCTACTACTTTATTTGTACTTGACCCTTGGTTGATATTTAATGCTAAGTCTGTTGCACTTACTGTTAAGTCTTCTATTCCTACGAAGCTTACATTACTTGTTGTTGCTTGTAGTGATGTGAAGCTTTCATTTTTATTTGATTTATTATTGATTATTGCTAAGGCAAAGTTTACACCTGCTGCGCTTAGTCCTAGTGCTTCGTCACTTCCTCCATTCATTCCTATGAATGCGTTTGCTCCTAATGCTCCTAGTGTTAATACATCTACTTCTTCGATTGTTCCTGTATTTGTACTATCATCTTTATCTACTGTTTTTATATCATAGTCTGTATATTTCTTTAATGCAAACTCTCCATTTACACTAAAGAAGTTAAAGATGTTTATATCCATAGCTCCACTAATTTGTGTTAACTCTTTTTGGCTTCCATCCATTGTTAAGTTAAAGCTTGAATCTGTCCCTGTTGCTACTTCTAAATTATTGATTGCATAATCTACATATCTTGCATCTGACCCTGTTTCACTACTTCTATTTATTTGTACATCTAAATTACTTGCGCTTAGGCTTAATCCATCTATCCCTACAAATCCAGCTGTCCCTACTGTTGCTTGTAATGATATCCATTGAGAATTACTTCCTACTGTTTTATCATTTAAGATTGCTAATGCGAAGTTTGTATTTGTGGCTTGGATTCCTATTGCATCACTACTTCCACCATTTACTCCTACGAAGGCATCTACTGAATCTGCTCCGATTGTTAGTAAATCTACATTTACATTATCTCCATTATCTAGGCTTACTGTATCTGTTGTCTTCTCTAATGCAAAGTTACCGCTTGTACTGAAGAAATTATATACATTTACGTCAAAGTGTCCACTTACTTTTAAGTACTCTCCTACGCTTCCGTCCATATCTAACGTAATTGAAGTTGAAGAACTTGTATCTACTGCAAAACTCATGGAACTAAAGTCAACTAAAGTTCCATCAGATGAAGCTTGATTTATTAGTATATTTAAATCGCTTCCATTTAATACTAAATCATCAATTCCTACTAAACCTGCATCTTGAGCAGTAGCTTGTAGAGCTAACCATTTTCTTTTATTAACTGTTTTCTCACTCATTACACTAAGAGCAAAAGAAACACCACTTAAAGATAAACCAACTTCATCAGTTTTTCCATAATTTAATCCTGCAAATGCAGTTAAATTATTTGCACCAACAGTAAGTAAATCAACATCAACTAAAGATTCATCACTTAAAATTACATCATCTAGTGTAGATTTTTTAATAGCAAAACCACCATCAATAACTAAAAAGTCATATAAATTAAATGTTATATCAGCACTAAGTTCAATAATTTCAGAGTCCATATCAAACTCTATACTATTTCCATTTTGGAAATCTACACTATATGATGTTTTTGAATAATCAACAAATTCAGTATTTGAAGAAGTATTTACATTTACTAAAATATCTCTTGCATCTATTGTTACATCATCAATTCCTACAAAAGAAGCTCCTGTTGCTTTTGCTTTAAATGATGTCCATTTTTGAGTTGCATCACTTTTATTTGCCATAATTGAGTAAGCGAAAGAAACACCTTCTAAATCTAAACCAACTTTATTTGAACTTTGACCATCTAATCCAGCGAATGCGTCTACTCCGTTCATTGCTAAAGTTAAATTATCAACACTTACAACACTATCATCAGTTAAAGTTACACTTGTAGTTGACTTACTAAAATATACACTTCCTTCAAAGATAAAGAAATCACTTATGTTTATAAGCATATCTCCGGAAACTCTTAAAAGTTCACCTTCACTTGCGTCCATTGTTAAAGATAAAGAGTCTGTACCTACTTCAATTGTTAATGGATTTAATTTGAAATCAATTAATGTGCCATCAATTGCACTTCTATTGATTTCTAAAAGTGCAAATGTAGCCTCAATAGTTAATTTATCACTTCCTACAAATGAAATACTATTTGTACTAGCTTGTAAAGCCGTCCACTTTCTTGCATTGTTTTTTGTATCAGCAGCAAATACTAAGGCAAGGTCTAAGTTAGAAAGGTCAAAACCTATTTTTTCACTTGAATTTGCATTTAATCCTGCAAATGCTGTTACATTTGTCATTCCTAAAGTTAATAATTCCACTGATGAATTTGTACTATCAGATAATGTTACAGTATCAGTTGATTGAGAGAAAGAGAAGTTTCCTGAAGCAGTTAAAAAATCAAATACATTTAATGAACCATTAGTAATATTTGTAGCTTTGTGTAAAGACTCAACATTGAAAGTAAAAGTTGATGCACCTAAGCTAATAGTTTCATTTAAATAATCTGTAGCTGTTTCATTATAATCAAATGAAACATTTGTAGCACTTAAAACAATATCACTACCTAAAGATACATCTAAAGCACCATTTGCTTGTAAAACTACACCTTCATCAGTTACCATTAAACCTAAGTTAGCGCTACTTACACCTACATAAAAATCCCCTGCACTCATGTATGCTGTTGCATTAGATGATATCGCATTAAATACATTATTTGTAGTATCACTTACAAATGCAAAATCACCTTTTAAAACTATATTATCACTAAATGTTACGTCTAATCCCGTGATACCTATCTCTTTTAAAGTTGTAGAAGATGCAATATTATCAAAAGTATAAGATGAAGTCCCAATAGTTAATGTCTGAGCAGTATATTCTGTACCTGTTTGATTTAATTTTACAGATACACTTTGTGCAGTAGGTAAGTCAAAATCAAAACCATCTAAAACAATATCTCCACTTGCTTCTAATGCAACTTTTTTATTGCTATCAACAATAATTCCTAAATCTGCATTTTCAACTCCAACAAAAACATCAGATGCACTCATAGTAACAGATACGCCTGAACCAATAATTTCAATAGTATTAGTGTTTTTCTCAATAGCAAAGTTACCACTTGCAGCAAAACCAGCAACTTGAATATCTATGTCATTTAGTTCAATACTATTTTGTGCAGATACTAAATAATCAGCATTTAAAACTTTACCTATTTCATCATATTGAGGAACAGAATCTAATACAAAATTAAAATCATCTCCTGATACTAACTCTTTTGTGATAAGCTTTACTTCTGTACTTGTTTGTTCAATATCAAAATAGTAATCAGAATTAAATCCGTAAAGACCTGTAATATCTGTAAACTTACCAGTAATATTTGAACCCGTAATAATAGTAAATTCATCACCTACATTTGCAGCAAAGTCATTCCACATAGTGATTTCTAATGTACCATCAAGTTCAACATTTCCTGAGGCATTTAGTTGGTCATATTCTGGATTATTTGTATCAGAATTATCTGTACCTGATAATTCTATTTGAAGTGTACCATCACTTGCTTGAGTATAGTCACCTGTAATATTTTGGATACCTGGAGAGTAACCAGGAGCTACTATGTTATGGTTAATAACATCAGCTTCAATCGTACCACTACCAGCTAGGATTTCATCATCAATAAATAGTTCAGATATATTATTTAGGTCTAAAAGTTTTGCATCAAGTAAGAAAGAGCTATTTTCAGTTGTTAAGTCTTTTACAACTGTTTCTTTATCATTTAAAGTATCATCAAGGATTATAGTTTGTGTTTCTTGGTATTTATTTTCATTATCGTTTAAAATAATGGCTGTTGAACCTGCTCCTAATAATGGGTCAGCAGATAATAATGTCCTTTGTTCTAAAGGTTCAACTTCAAATAAACTATTTCCGTCTTTAAATATTTTTCTTTGTTTTTTTGCTTGTAATTTTTCTTGATGTCTTTGGTATCTTCTATGTAAATTTTTTAATCCATTTGGTCTTTTCATAATATATCCTTATTTTCTTGATGATTGATAACTTACTAATGCACAAAGTAAAACTTTGTGCACTATAAACTATCTTTTTAATTTTGTTGTTTATTTTACTTCTTCAAATCTTTCTTCAATTTTTTCAGTAACTGCTCTTGATTTATCTTTGAAAGTTAATAATCTTTCAATTTGAGCTAATGAACTTAAGTGAGAGTAGATAATTGGAATATATTTTTTCTCTCTTAATGCAATGAATTTTTCATTGTTTAAGTCATTAAATCTTTCTTCATTAATAACATAAGCTCCACCTACGTTTTTAATCTCATCACCAACTCTAACTTTCATGTTAAGAGGAGTGAACATATTTTCAGATTTCATATCTTCACAAAATTTATCAGTGAACATGTCCATTTGTTGAAGTTCTGTTAAGTATTTTTTTACTCTGTCCATTACTTCATCAGCTGTACCGTCTTCTTTGAATATAGCTTGACCTTCTTCTTTGTTTACAAATTCGCTATCTTCATCAATACAAATTACGTATCTATCTTCATCACCTGTTTTAGAAAGTGCAAAAGGATATCTTCTAACAATTGCAGGAATGTAAGATGCTTTCCATTTACCTTCTTGAACAAATAAGTTCTCACCCGCTTCAAGACCTAACATAACAACTGGTCTAAATTTGTCATTTGCTTTATCTTCTAAGAAAACAATTGGGTATGTAGCAGCAGCTCTTGAGAATTCGTGAACCATTACAGAAGCTAAGTGAATATCACTTACGAAATTAAAGTTATCAATTTGCTTTACTTTTACATCTTTGTGATTATTCAAAGTTATTGGTACAATTTTTTTAAACATTATGTTTATCTCCTTAAGATTTTTTGAGTATGTTATGTACAACATAATATTATACCCATTTTTTGCTATTTTCTTACTAAAAAAAACAAAAAATATTGTAAAAAATAATTGCTTTATGGGTGAATTATTTGATTTAATATAAATGCTATTTTATTGCTACGTTTACTTTTTATTGATTTTAGTTATTTTTTCAAAATCTACCTATTTATGGGGCTTAAATGTGATTATTTTATCTTTACACTTTTTATATAGAAATATTTTTTTTAATAATTGTTTAAATTGGTGATGTTTCATAGTGTTACAGATATAGTTATATATAGTAAAATAAAAGTCTTAAAAATTATTAATTTCCCAAATAATAAAATTTAAATTTGATAAAAATAAATTTGTATAAAAATCATCCAATTTTAAAATTTATTTTAAAGAAAAAAAAGAAAAAG
Source organism: Arcobacter pernae (assembly GCF_049472135.1). Lineage (NCBI taxonomy): Bacteria > Pseudomonadati > Campylobacterota > Epsilonproteobacteria > Campylobacterales > Arcobacteraceae > Arcobacter > Arcobacter pernae. The sequence continues at coordinate 9,687 of NZ_JBMOVV010000020.1, read as the reverse complement.
TAAATTTATTTTTACCTTATTATTAAGATTGTCTGAATTAATTATTAGATAGAATCCAAAAACTATAATTGTAAGATTTTTTAGTTTGAAATACTTTAAATAGTTAAGAATTTGGCGAGAAGGTGTAGGAATCGAACCTACCGAGGCGCGTACACACGAACCTCCGATCAGGGTTGAAGCCTGCGGTGTCCACCAGGATCACATACCCCCCGCTTAAAAGAATTGAAATCTTACACCATTTTATTTTAAAACTATCTGAAAGGGTAAATATGGGTTTACTTAAGAACCTTCCAAAGGTTGACAAGTTTGTCAACAACAAAGCTTTTGAAGAGCTTTCAAAACAGTTGATTACTAGTATTAGTAAAGATACTATAAATCAATACAGACAAGACATCTTAGATGAAAAAATCCAAGATTTTACACAAGATGACATTATAAATGATGTACTTAAAAAATACAAAAACATCACAAAACCTTCGCTTCAAAAAGTAATAAATGCTACAGGTATTATCGTGCATACAAACTTAGGTAGGTCTTTGATAAATCCTGATAGTTTTGATAGAGCAAAAGAAGTTGCTACTTCATACAACAACTTAGAGTATTCTCTTCAAGAAGGCAAAAGAGGTGAAAGATATGAACATATAGTATCTACTCTTCAAGCTCTTACTGGTTGTGAAGATGCAGTTGTTGTAAACAACAACGCAAGTGCTGTATTTTTGATACTAAATACTTTTGCTAAAAACAAAGATGTAGTTGTAAGTCGTGGTGAGCTTGTGGAGATTGGCGGAAGTTTTAGAGTTCCTGAGGTTATGAGCCAAAGTGGTGCAAAACTAAAAGAGATTGGTACTACAAACAAGACTCACCTTAGAGATTATGAAAATGCCATTGATGAAAATACATCTATGCTTATGAAAGTTCATAAATCAAACTACTCTATTGAAGGCTTTACATCAGAAGTTTCTTATGAAGACATCATTAAAGTAGCCAATGAACACAATGTTATTGATTACTATGACATGGGAAGCGGTCATATGATAGATTTACCTTACAATCTTGACTTAAGTGAACCATCACTTATAAAATATATGCAACACAAACCAAGTCTACTTAGTTTTTCAGGTGATAAGCTTCTTGGTTCAGTTCAAGCTGGTATCATAGTTGGTAAAAAAGACTTAATTGCAAAAATCAAAAAAAACCAACTTCTAAGAATGCTTAGAGTTGATAAAATCACTTTAGCTATACTTGAAGACAATCTTACTTCATATTTAAAAGGTGAAACACAAAAGATCCCTACATTAAAGATGTTACATGAAGATGTTAAGACTTTAGAGCAAAGAGCAAATACTTTAAAACAAAGTATAGAAGATATTTGCAAATGTGAAGTTATAAAAACTCAGTCTTTAATAGGTGGAGGAACTACTCCAAACAAAAAGATACCAACTATCGCTCTTACTTTAGAATACAAAGATTATAAAGCAAACAAAATAGAAAAACTTCTTAGAAAACAAAACTTGATAATAAGAATTGAGAATGAAAAAGTTTTAATAGATTTTAGAAGTATACAAGAGCATGAAGTAAAAGAAATAGAAGAGATTATAAGAGGAGTTTTTAACTAATGTCAAATATTATTATAGGAACAGCAGGACATATTGACCATGGAAAAACTGCTTTAATCAAGGCTTTAAACGGTTATGAAGGTGACTCTACAAAAGAAGAGCAACAAAGAGGTATCACTATTGATTTATCTTTTTCAAACCTTACAAGAGGACAGCAAAACATAGCATTTATTGATGTGCCAGGGCATGAAAAACTTATCAAAAATATGATTGCAGGTGCTTTTGGATTTAACTGTGTTATGTTTGCTATTAGTGCCCAAGAAGGTATCATGCCACAAACTGTTGAGCATATTGAAATTATCAATCTTTTAGGTATCAAAGATGTGGTTATTGTGATAACGAAAAAAGATTTAGTATCACAAGATGAGTTAAAAGAGCAAGAAAAAAGAATAGAAGAGTTCTTTAGTGAATATGATTTTGATATAAACTTTATTCAAGCTGTCTCTGTTTATGAGCCTGATTCAATAGAGACTTTAAAAGATAAACTTTTTAGTATAAAAAATAAAGCAAAAAAAGAAGAAAACTTCTTTAGATATTATGTAGATAGAGTGTTCTCTCCAAAAGGTATAGGTACAGTTGTTACAGGTACAGTTTTAGGGAAGCCTTGTGAGTTAAATGAAAAGGTTTTTTTATGTCAAAGTGAAAAACAAATCAAAATCAAAAACATCCAAGTTCACAATGAAAATGCCCTAGAAGCAAACATCTCAAATAGAGCTGCTTTAAACTTACAAGGTATAAATGCAAATGCCATTCAAAAAGGTGATTTACTTAGTAAAAAAGGCTTCTTAAGAGGCTTTGATATGATTGATATTTCTTTTAACACTTTAAAACAAAAAGAGTTAAAACACAATCAAAAATATACACTTTTCATAGGTTCTAAAAAACTTGAAGTTAGAGTTTTACTGTTTGATTCAACTACTAGCTTAAAAGAAGGCTTTGCTACTATTAAAGCTGATGAAAAACTATATACTATTTTTGGTGAAAAAATCATCCTAAGATTAGGAAATGACACTATTGCAGGTGGAAAGGTTTTAAATCCTGTAGCAGATCCTATGAAGAAAAATCAAAAAAGAGAGCTTTTAGAAGCTCTTAAACAAGAGAATTTTTCTCATGCTTATAAAAAACTTCTTGAAGCTCATAAAAAAGGCTTAGGACTTATTTCATCATCTCAAAGATTTGCACTTAGCCATGAAGAAGCTATCGAGTTTGCAAACAACTTAGAAAATGTTTACATAGATAAAGAAGAGCTTATTATTTATCCTATTGAAACGAAGCAACTTATTATTGATTTTATCAAAGAAATCTACACTAAAAACAAATATGCCCTACTTTCACCAGCTTCTATAAATCTTAGAATCAAATGGGCAAGTGAAAGCTTCATAGAAGATGCTTTAACACACCTAGTTGATGAAGGTTTTTTAGTTAAAAACAATAAGCTTTATAAAAGTAAAGATATTGAAGAAGATTATGAAGACAAGCTTAAGAATATAGTTTTAGAAAGATTAAAAACAGAGCATATTACACCAACAGCACCTTATAATATCTATGATGATTTAGATTTAGATAGAAAACTTGGAGATAATATACTTAAATCTTTAACAGCAAAAAAACTTGTGATTAGACTTCAACATAATCTATTTATTCATAGTGAAAGTTTGGATAGTATTGTAAGACAAATGAAAAGTATTATTCAAGAAGACGGATTTATTGAGATTTCAAACTTCAAAGAAAGACATCCTTTAAGTAGAAAATATCTTATTACATATTTAGACTATTTAGACAACTTCTCAAACATCAAAAAAGATGGAAATAAAAGAGTTTTAGCCTAGCTAACACTGCTTTAATTATAAAATAAGTACAATTCCAATCTTAAAAAGATTTAGGATAAAAAATGGAACTTGTACTTATTGCGATTGCATTAGCTATGGATAGTGTTGCTGTATCTATAGCTAGTGGAAGTAAATATAAAAATATAAACTTTTCAAACACTATTAAGATAGCAGCTTTTTTTGGTATAGCACAAGGTTTAATGCCTCTAATAGGCTACTATTTAGGTGCATTATTTGCAGATTTTGTGGATAGTATTGATCACTATATTGCCTTTATGATTTTAGTATTTTTAGGATATAAGATGATACAAGAAGCAAGAGCAGATGATTTTGAAGATGAAATAACAGACTTAAAAACAAAAACTCTTTTATTTCTAGCAGTAGCCACATCTATTGATGCTCTTGCTGTTGGAGTTACTTTCTCTTTTTCTAATACAGATATAATTTATGCAGTTAGCCTAATCACACTTGTAACTTTTGCCTTATGTATAGTGGCTGTTTATGTTGGTAAATATCTAGGTGGTTATTTAGAAGATAAAGCTGAATACTTAGGTGGGTTTATATTAATAGCTTTAGGATTTAAAATACTAATAGAAGGATTAGCTTAATATAAAATGACTTTTACAAAAGAACAAGAAGAGATTATTTTCTCAAAAGAGCCATCTTTTAAAATAAATGCTGTAGCAGGTAGTGGTAAAACCACTACTCTCTTAGAGTATGCAAAACAAAACAGACATCTAAAGATTTTATATCTAGCATATAATAAATCCCTTCAACAATCAATCCAAAAAAAGCTAAATGAATACAACTTATCAAACATGAGTATAAGCACTATTCACTCTTTAGCTTACAATAAAATAGAAGCTTACAGATACAATCTTGCCCATGATTTAAAGGTACAAGTAATTGAAAGAGTCTTATGTTCTTTTGAACAAACAGTAAATCAAAGAAATAACTACTACCCTATTCCTGAATATATTGCTCTTATGAAAGACTTAGTAAACTTTTATTGTAATAGTTCATTGATAGCCCTTGATTTAAAACTTATAGAAAACTATAAAAAACAATCAGATTTAAGTGCTAAAATTTTAGAGCTTATCAACAAAGATACTTCAAGAGTATTGGCTCATCTAAAACATATCTTATCTTCTATGAAAAACAAACAAATAGATGCAACCCATGACTTTTATCTAAAGATGTTTTATCTAAACAAAAAAATCAGCTCAAACCTTGGATATGATTTGATTTTAGTAGATGAAGCTCAAGATATTTCAGATGTGATGATAGGAATAGTTGAATCACAAAACTGTAGAAGGGTTTATGTGGGTGATTCTTTTCAACAAATCTACTCTTTTAGATATGCAATAAATGCCTTAAATAAAATAGATTTACCAAGTTTCAATCTTACAAAGAGTTTTAGATTTTCAAATGAATATGCAAAAGACTTACAAAGAAGAATCAATAGCCTTTATGAAAAAAATAGTACTAAACCTTTAAACATTTCAGGTATTGACTCAAAAACCTCTTTTCATAGAAACTGTATAGATGAAGATAAACAATACACTATTATCTCAAGGTCAACTTTTGGTTTAATCCAAGAGTTAGTACAACATATTCACTCTGATAAAAAGTTCTATTTTGAGGGAGGATATAACTCTTATTCATTTATGAATCAAACTGTTTACTCTATTTTTTATCTAAAAGAGAAAAAAAATGATAAAGTAACCCTAGATGAAATAAAAGATTTCGAGTCAATCTATGAGTTAGAACAGTTTGCTAAAGATACAAAAAATCAAGACTATTTAAACATCATAAAATTTATCAATACTTATGGAGATAATATCTTTGATATAAATAAAAAAATCAAAGACAGACTTACCACAAACAAAGAAGAAGCCAATATTATCTTTACAACAACCCATAAATCAAAGGGTTTAGAGTATGACCAAGTTTTAATGACAAATGATTTTATCACAAAAAAAGAGATAAGCAATCCAAAAACTAAACTATCTCACTTAAGAATAAATGAAGAGTTAAATATCTATTATGTAGCAGCTACAAGAGTTAAAAAAGCTATTGATTTAGCTTCACTAAATCTTGATTATACTTATAAAGAAGGTGATGTAGTAAGCTCTGTTGGGAAACCAAAATATGCTAAAAAAACAAGTGATAAAAAAATGAAAGACTTACAAGAAGAGTGGCTTAAAAAAAATAGAGTAAAGAGAGTTGATGCGTTCTAAACTTATAGTTTTAGTAGCATTTATTTTGGCTGCTCTTAGCTATCAAACAGTAACAAAAAAAACTGATTTTCAAATCTCTTTTTATCATTGGAAAAACAGCTTCAATGAAAAAAGTGTAAAAGAGAAACTTTACATAAAAGTCTTAGATATTTCCTACTCAAGTAAATTAGAGTTTGTTAAAACAAGATTTACTCAAGAAGTTCCAAAAGACTTTATTCCTACTATTTATATCACAAATGAAGCTATGAAAAATATCAATTTCAAAAAAATAAGTAGCCTAATTTTAGAGCAAACAAAAGCTTATGAGTTTAGTGAACTTCAAATAGATTGTGACTGGTCACTTCTAAGTAAAGCTAACTATTTTGATTTACTAAAAGAGCTTAAAGTAAAATCAAACAAAAAGATTAGTGCTACAATAAGACTTCATCAAATAAAATACTTTTCAAAAACAGGTGTTCCACCCGTTGATTATGGGGTTTTAATGTACTACAATATGGCAAATATCACAGATATAAATACAAAAAACTCTATTTTAGATAACAATATTGCAAAGAAGTACCACTATAATTTTGATGAATATCCTCTAAGACTAAAACTTGCACTTCCTTTATACTCACAAGCAGTAAGGTTTAGAAAAGATAAACCTTTGGATATTTTTGAAGGTCTTAAAGAAGAGGACTTTGATAAACACTTTATCAAAATAGATACAAATCTTTATGAAGTTAAAAAAAGTATCTATTTTAAAAAGAAATATATCTATAAAGGTGATATTTTCAGACTTGAAGATAGTTCAAAAGAAGATATAGCTACTGCAATAAATGACTTTTTTTCATTAAGTAAAAAACCTTTTAATGAGATAATCTTTTACAGATATTCATACAAAAATAAATATAATCTAAACAATTTAATCAAGGATAATTTATGATTTATAAAATAGTATCTTTAGTTTTAGCCTTTACAATAAACTTACTTGCTTGTGCTTCAGGCTGGGATTTTCATGATAAACAGTTTGTTTTTTTAGAACCAAGAGAACTTCCTTTTTCTAATCATTCTGGAAATCTAAAAGATTCAGCTATTTACAATCAAATTCAAAGAGATTATGAAAAAAGAAATAAACAAGCAAACCTAAAAGAGTGGCAAAATCAATTTGCTAAAAAACTATCAATACAAGAAATAGAAAAAATAGTTTATAAAAGAGAAAATCTTCATCTAGTAAAGAATAAAGAGATTTTAGAGTATTTAGATTTTGTAGAAGAACAAGAGGCTTTAGTTGCCCCATATTATTACTATTTTCATAAGAAAAAAAAGAAAATTAATCCAGATATTCTAATATCAAAAGCACTAAAGAAGATTGATAAAATAGACTCTCAGTATTTAAAACTAAGATATTTTTATTTAGCTTTTAGACTAGCCCATTATAAAAATAAAAATGCTATTGAAGTTTATGAAAACTATAAGTACCTTTTAGAAAACAGTGAAAAAACAATAGTGAAAGAGTGGATAGAAGCACTATATGCAGGAGCTTTAATAAAAGACAAACAAATTGCATTAGGTGTTTATAGATTTACAAAATTATTTGATAAATCAAAAATAAACTGGCAATTAAGTTTTTACAATTTCTATCATATAAACACAAATGAACTATGGGAAGATCTTCAAAAATTAGCAAAATCAAAGGAAGAAAAAGAGAAATTCATAACACTTAGAGCTTTAAATGATAATGCAAATACTCTAATAGAACTTCAAAACCTATATGAATTAAATCCTAACTCAAAATGGTTTGACTTTATACTTTATAGACAGCTTTTATATACTCAACACTTTTTTGATGAGCATACTTTATATGAAAGAGATTTCCAAATAAAAGAGTATATAAGTTTTTTAGAATCAGTAGATAAAGAAGATATGTATTTAGTTAAACTTGCGCTTTCATACTTCTATTTATTTGACAATCAGTTATCAAAAGCAGAAGAATTATCAAATAAACTTCTTCAAACAAATAATAATCATGAATCAAAAACATTATCTTACATAATTTATTTAAACAAATTAAAAGATATTACTTTAAAAGATGAAGATGAAATATTTACGAAGATGAATAAACTTTTAGAGGAACATAAAGAGCATAAAATTCATAGTAATGATATTTTCAACTATACATTTAAGAAACTTGAAAAACTTTATTACTCTAAAGATAATCAACTAAAAACAATTTTAAGTGCTTCAGTCAATAGTTTAAGTACTACTGTTTTTGATTTAGAAACTATAAATGAATTTGAAGAGTTTTTAAAAAGTAATCCCAAATCAAAATTAGAAGAGTTTTTTATAAAAACGTTTAAAGAAGATTCTCAATCTATATCTTTTAAAAATACTAACACTAAGATTTTAATAAATAATTTACTATTTAAAGAAGCTTTAAATAGTAAATCTAAAATATTAGAAGAAAAAATAGAGTTCAATCCTTTTAATGTAAATATAAAAGGAAACAATAGAGAAGGCAAACAACATATCTATACACTAAAAGAGTTCCTAGAAAAAATATTAATTATAAAAGAGCAAATAGAAAAAAAACCAAATAGCGTAATGGATAACTATTTATATGCAAATGCTTTATATAATCTAAGCTATTTTGGAAATTCAAATACTCTTACAACTGTTTATAGAAGTGTTTACTCTTTTAAAGAAAAGCCCTTAGAAGAGCAAAAAGTAAAATTATCTATTAAACACTATAAAAAAGCTTTAAATCATGCAAAGAATAAAGAGTTTAAAGCAAAGATAGTCTATATGCTTGCAAAATCAGAACTTGCACTATATGATATAAAGTTTTCACAAAAAAACAACCCCTACTATCTTACTGATAAAGAGAGTTATAGTTTAGAAAGACACTGGTATTATTCAAAATCAAAGATTTATAAAAAGTATATTGAAAATGGATATGGTGAGTTCTTTAAAATCTTAGATGAAAAATATAAAGATACAAAATACTATGAAGAGCTTATTAAAGAGTGTGCTAATCTAAGAATATATAAAAAAGAAATTAGGTAACATTCAAACATAAATAAACAAGGAAGAAAATGCAATATTTCGGAACATTTGAAACAAAATATGAAGAAGTTTTTTTAACTTCTAGTTATATGTATTTCAATTATGATGATGAAGACATCATCACAGAAAAAGAGTTAAAACAAAAAATCAAAACAAATAAAGATAGAAAGAAAAACATCGTTGGTACAATTTATCTTTATAATCCGGTAGTTACACCAGTTGGGTATGATTCAAATAGTTTTCTTTTAGATCAAGATTTTGATAAATGGGGTGATTTAGTTGAAATCAAAGGTGAAAGTTATATAACTATCTTTAAACAAGCTATGCAAGAGAAATGTAAAGGTAAACTTGTAGAAATCAAGAACCTATTTAATTTAGTTGAACAAAATATTGATGCTTCATCTTTACTTATGAAGTTCAATTCTGATTTAGAAAAATACAATTCATCACAAAATACAGAATTTGATAGAGATATTATGTATTTAGATGCTGCAAATCTTATTCCAAATGGAAAGTTTGTATTTTTTGCATGGGGAGATAAAATTAATGATAAAGAATTCCCTTATATCAATGAGTATGCTAAGACATTATATGAAAATGTTTTAAAACTTGGTAAAAAAGAAGTTTTTGTATATAAAGAAGAAAAATCAAAAGAAGGTGCGATTGAGTACTTACAATTTTCGAATCCTGTACAAAATATTAAGAATAAAAACACAATTAGTGAAGCAATTAAAAAAGCTTTTGAGGAATTTCCACCAGTTCCTACAGCATATAAGTAGAAAAAGATTAGATAATAATAGTCTTTTTCTTTTTTTTGAAAAAAAATTGATTTTTTCTATTACTTTCAGGTTTCTTTAATAAACAACCTATTATAATTTCACCCACATAAGCGATTGGGGTATCGCCAAGCGGTAAGGCCACGGTTTTTGGTATCGTTATTCGGGGGTTCGAATCCCT
>NZ_JBMOVV010000002.1:0-314706 GCF_049472135.1 Arcobacter pernae | reverse complement strand
TAATCTTTATAAACCGAATATAGAAAGGTTGATATACCTTTTTTATTTGCTATCTTTGATAGCTTTGGAGAAGTTAATCGAATAACTTCTCTCTTCTCTGAAAGGAGGTGATCCAACCGCAGGTTCTCCTACGGTTACCTTGTTACGACTTCACCCCAGTCGCTGAATCCACTGTGGAGGGTAGCTACCTTAGCATCCCCGCTTCGAATGAGTTCAACTCCCATGGTGTGACGGGCGGTGAGTACAAGACCCGGGAACGTATTCACCGTAGCATTGCTGATCTACGATTACTAGCGATTCCAACTTCATGTAGTCGAGTTGCAGACTACAATCCGAACTGGGAGATATTTTTGAGATTTGCTCCACCTCACGGTATCGCGGCTCTTTGTATACCCCATTGTAGCACGTGTGTAGCCCTGGACGTAAGGGCCATGATGACTTGACGTCGTCCTCACCTTCCTCCTACTTGCGTAGGCAGTCTCGTTAGAGTTCTCAGCCGAACTGTTAGCAACTAACGACGAGGGTTGCGCTCGTTGCGGGACTTAACCCAACATCTCACGACACGAGCTGACGACAGCCGTGCAGCACCTGTATATAAGTTTCTGCAAGCAGACACCAATCTATCTCTAGAAAGTTCTTACTATGTCAAGTCCAGGTAAGGTTCTTCGCGTATCGTCGAATTAAACCACATGCTCCACCGCTTGTGCGGGTCCCCGTCTATTCCTTTGAGTTTTAATCTTGCGACCGTACTCCCCAGGCGGTACACTTAATGTGTTTACTGCATTACTGCAAGGTCTAGCCTCACAACAACTAGTGTACATCGTTTAGGGCGTGGACTACCAGGGTATCTAATCCTGTTTGCTCCCCACGCTTTCGCGTCTCAGCGTCAATAATGTTCCAGTAGATCGCCTTCGCAATCGGTATTCCTTCTGATCTCTACGGATTTTACCCCTACACCAGAAATTCCATCTACCTCTCCCATATTCTAGGTAATCAGTTTCAAGAGCAGTTCTATGGTTGAGCCATAGGATTTCACTCCTGACTTAATTACCCGCCTACACGCTCTTTACGCCCAGTGATTCCGAGTAACGCTTGCGCCCTCCGTATTACCGCGGCTGCTGGCACGGAGTTAGCCGGCGCTTATTCATATAGTACCGTCATTATCTTCCTATATAAAAGGAGTTTACGCACCGAAATGTGTCATCCTCCACGCGGCGTTGCTGCATCAGGGTTTCCCCCATTGTGCAATATTCCCCACTGCTGCCTCCCGTAGGAGTCTGGACCGTGTCTCAGTTCCAGTGTGACTGATCATCCTCTCAAACCAGTTAGGCGTCATAGCCTTGGTGAGCCATTACCTCACCAACAAGCTGATACCGTACAGGCCGATCCTAGAGCTATAAATATTTCCCTTGCAAACTTATGTTTTAAAGGCATATGGGGTGTTAGCAGTCGTTTCCAACTGTTATCCCCCTCTCTAGGGCACATTACCTATATATTACTCACCCGTGCGCCACTTAGCTGACAGTTATAGCAAGCTATAACCCGTTCTCGTTCGACTTGCATGTGTTAAGCACGCCGCCAGCGTTCACTCTGAGCCAGGATCAAACTCTCCATAATAAAGTGTTTGAAACTGACAATTTTTGTTTCCATTAAACAAAATTATCACTCAAGTGTTTTTACATAAATGTAAAAAGCTTAAATAGACAAGAATTATTTTTCTTGTTTTTTTATCGTTTTTTCTATATTCGGTTTATAAAAATTACTTCTTATTAACCTTCGTTTTTAAAGATCATATCTCTTTAGAACTTTGTGTCGTTCCTCTGAAATTGGACGGGAATTATAGACAAATTATCCCCCTTTGTCAAGAGAAAACTCTTAATAAAAGCTTAAATTTTATAATTTATGGTTTTTACTATCTTTTTATTGTGTTTTAAAGGGATTTTATATTAATTTCATTTATTTCTTGTTTTTTATTAATTTTCTATTTACTTTTTTATAATAATATATGACTAATTTAATATTAATGTAAATATTAAAGATGTAATTAAACACTAAGATATTAGAATTACACAAAAAAATATAAAGGATAAACATATGTATAATAGAGATTATCTTTCTAATGAAACATCTCAATATACACAGGAGTCATCAAAAGCTGAGTTAATGAGTTTCCTTAAGGCAACTTATCAGTTATTTGCTGGATCATTATTGGCAGCAACTGCTGGTGCATATATTGGTTTAGAAATAGTTGGAATACTAGCTGGACCTGTTAAGTGGGTATTATTTGCTGTTGAATTAGCATTAATATTCTTTGTAATACCAAGAGTTAAGCATACACCAGGTGTAAACTTAGCTGTATTGTTCTTATTTACATTTATTACAGGTTTAACAATTGCTCCTTTACTTGCAGCAATTTTTGCAATGCCTAGTGGTGCTTCTATAGTAGGTCAAGCTTTCTTAATGACTTCTGTTGCATTTGGTGGTATTTCTATGTTTGCAATGACTACTAAAAGAGATTTCTCTTCAATGGGGAAATTTTTATTCATTGCTTTAATTATTATGATTGTTGGAGGTATCTCTAACATTTTTATTCAGTCATCTATGTTCCAATTAGTGATTGCTAGTGCTGGTGCTTTATTATTCTCTGCATTCATTTTATATGATACACAGAATATTATCAAAGGTCATTATGATTCACCTATTGAAGCTGCACTATCTCTATACTTAGATTTCTTTAATCTATTTGTGTCACTATTACAAATTCTTGGAATTATGAATAGTAATGATGACTAAAAACTAACTCCTTTTGGAGTTAGTTTTACTTTATTTAATTACTTATTAAAATATGAAATCAGACAACCTAAGACTTATTGACGCTAATTTAAATAGACTACGAGAAGGAATTCGTGTAGTTGAAGATATCTTTAGATATATCTATAATGATAAAGAGACTGCTTTAAAATTAAAAAGTTTAAGACACAAAGCAAGAACTAATAATTATAATGAGCTTTTATCAACTAGAGATGTTGGCAATGATGTATTAAGATCATCTATTAAAAGTGAACAAAATAGAGATGATTTAAACTCTATTATGATTGCTAATTTTAAAAGAGCACAAGAAAGCTCAAGAGTGCTTGAAGAGTTTACTAAACTTACATCTATTGAAGATAGTGAAAACTTTAAATATATAAGATATGAGCTTTATAATTTAGAGACTGTCTTAATAAAAATCACTTCAAACTCTAAATAGTTTAAATTATAATCTTTATAAAGTTTTTTAGCAGCTTTAAAATCCAAAGTAGAATTTCCACCACTAACACCTGATTTTTTTATATAGTCAAATAAATCTTTTTTATTATCAAACTCTAGTTTATACATAATAGTTTCAAATTCACATTCAAAGTATTTTGAAAAAGCATTTTTAATTGACTTTTCATCTAGTATTGGTGATTTTGTACAAGAAACTTCTTGAATTGTTTTAAAAGTATTTGAAGTAAATAAAACTGCATTTATTTCATCAGTAATGTAAGATAGATGTTTGACTATTTTTGTTAAATCTTTTGACCATTGCAAAGCAGATGAAGATAAAATAATATCATAGTTGTCGTTTGCTATTTCATCTAAAAACTCTTGTGTATCAAAGTCATGGCATTTTACTTGAATATTTTTGCCTTTTGGATGAAGCTCACACATTGATTCTGAGAAATCAATTGCTTTATAAAAATCAATATCCCATGTAATTTGTGAAAACACTTGACCTGAACCACAACCTAATTCTAGTATTTTTTTAGGTTTATTTTTTAGTTCTCTTACTAATGATTTTGCACATATTTGTTGGATGATATTATGAGATTGATACTCTTTTGCGTATTTAGAAAATTCATTTTTAACTGACATAAGGGTCATTTTAACTAGTATTTAATAAATTTTAGATAAAATATACACCATTTTTCAAAAAGGAAATAGATTATGACATCTACACTTTTAATAGTTCAGTTAGTTTTAGCAGTTTTAATTACAATTGTGATTTTACTTCAAAAAAGTTCAAGCATTGGTTTAGGTGCTTACAGTGGAAGTAATGAATCATTATTTGGAGCTAAAGGTCCTGGAAACTTTTTAACAAAAGCAACAATGGCATTAGGATTAGCATTTGTTATCAATACACTTGTTTTAGGTTACCTTTACAATGAACAAAGAAACAAAAGTGCGATTGATTCAGTAAAGACTGATACATTAATCCCTGCAACACCAATTGAGAAAACTGAACAAGCTGCACCAGCAGCACCAGGTTCTGCACCAGTAGTTCCTACAAATAACTAATACAAAGAAATAGATAAGTATGAAGTATCTATTACTTCTTTGTATTTCATATATTTACTTAAGTGCAAATGCACATGTATTTGTTTATCATAGATTTGGTGACGACAGACATCAAAGTACAAATACTACACTTAAAGAGCTAGAAAAAGAGTTTGTATACTTTAAAGATCATGGGTACAAGGTAGTACCTATGATGGATATTGTAAATAGATTAAAAAATAAAATGGAAGTACCTGATAATTGGGTTGCTTTTAATATAGATGATTCTTACAAAAGCTTCTATGAGAATGGACTTCCTTTATTCAAAAAATATAACTACCCTTTTACACTGTTTGTATATGTAGAGGCTACAGAGAAAAACTATAATGATTTTATGACATGGGAGCAAATAAAAGATGCTTCAAATTATGGAGAAATAGCTTTACACTCTTATGGACATAAACACTTAACTAAACAAACTAATAAAGAGATTTATGATGATACTAAACTATCTTACGAAATCTTTGAAAATAAAATGGGTTTTAAACCTAAAGGTTATGTTTATCCATATGGTGAATATGATGAAAGAGTAAAGAGTGTTATTAAACAATTTAATTTTGAATATATTGCAAACCAAAGCTCTGGAAGTGTAAATGTAAAAAGTGATAGATTTGATATAAATAGAGTTGCTTTAGTTGGAGATGTTAACTTAAAAGAGAAGTTAAAATACAAAACATTAGAAGCAACATGGATAGAACCAAAACAGACTCCTAAAGATGGTATTCTAAAAAGAGTTAAAGTAAAAGTTAATCCAGATATAAAAAACATAAAATTATACCTTTCTGGCTATGGTTGGCAAGATATAAAAGTAAAAAATGGTATAATAGATGTCATTTTAAACAAGAAGCTAAAGTTTTCTCGAAATAGAGTTGCTATTAGCCCTAACTACTATACAATTTCAAGTAAATTACTAATTAAATAAAGGAGACTAGATGTTAGAAGAGATTTATGCTGAAACAACTGAGCATATGGAAAAGTCAATCGAGGCTTTAAAAAGAGATTACAAAACATTAAGAACAGGAAAAGTTAATACTGCAATTTTAGACGGTATTTCAATTGATTACTATGGAACACCAACACCATTAAATCAAGTTGGTTCAGTAACTGCAACTGATGCTACAACAATTGTTGTAAATCCATGGGAAAAAAACCTTTTAACTGATGTTGAAAAAG
This sequence comes from Arcobacter pernae, assembly GCF_049472135.1. Lineage (NCBI taxonomy): Bacteria > Pseudomonadati > Campylobacterota > Epsilonproteobacteria > Campylobacterales > Arcobacteraceae > Arcobacter > Arcobacter pernae. The sequence goes on along the minus strand of NZ_JBMOVV010000002.1, from coordinate 309,174 downwards.
CTATTCAAAATGCTAATATTGGTGTAAATCCAAATAATGACGGTGACGTAATTAAATTATTCTTCCCTCCTATGACTGTTGAGCAAAGACAAGAAACTGCTAAACAAGCAAAAGGTATGACTGATAATGCAAAAGTTGCAATTAGAAATGTAAGAAAACATGCTAATGATAAAGTAAAAGTATTACATAAAGATAAAGAAATCACTGATGATGAGAGTAAAAAAGCTCAAGAAGAAATTCAAAAAATTACTGACTCTTTTGTAGTAAAGGCTGATGAGACTTTAAAAGCAAAAGAACAAGAAATTTTAACGGTATAATTTGATGAACGTAGAGCAAATTTATAAAGATTCAGAAGCACTACTTGAAGGACACTTCAAATTAAGTAGTGGAAATCACTCAAAATACTATTTACAATCTGCAAAGGTTTTAGAAGATCCTAAAACTGCAAAACTTTTAGCTGAAGCTTTAGCTGAACAGATTAAAAAATCTGGAATTAAAGTAGATGCTGTATGTTCACCTGCACTTGGTGGATTAATTGCTGGTTTTGCATTAGCAACTGCACTTGATGTAAGATTTATTTTTGCAGAAAGAGTTGATGGTGAAATGACTATCAGAAGAGGTTTTGAAGTAAAAGAAGGTGAAAACTATATCATTTGTGAAGATATTATCACAACTGGTGGTTCTGCACTAGAAGCTGCAAAACAAGTTGAAGCTGGTGGTGGAAATATTGTAGCATATGCTGCATTGGCTAATAGAGGATTCTGTAGTAGAGTTGGTAGTGATATTGAAGCAAAAGACAATTGTAAATTACCACTTGATAAACCTTTATTTGCATTAGAAGATTTTACTTTTGAAATGTATGCACCAGAAGATTGTCCATTATGTAAAGATGGTTCTGTTGCTTATAAACCAGGTAGTAGAGGTAACTAATGGCAAAGTGGAGAGATGTAAAACAAAATAGAGCTCAAAATAAAAATAACTCTATAAAAAATCAAGAAGAAAAAATAGACTCTTCTTGTGCATCTCTTGGCTCAAGGTTGAAAGCCTTTTTAACTGACTCATTTTTAATTACTACTCCTATTACTTATATCGTTATGTATTTAGTATTAGGTGGTGGTGATGAGTTTGCCCATAATAGATCATTTGGTTGGGCTTTGATTTTAGGTGTTACTGCAATTGTAATAACATTCTTTTGGTATGTTAAATTCCAAACACCTGGAATGAAAGCCTACAGTGTCAAAATTGTTAATCAAAATAAACAAAGAATAACTTTTATTCAAGCTGTAGTTAGATATTTAGCTACACTAATCTCTATGGCATCAATATTTTTAATGTTTATGCCATTTTTTCATAAAGAAAAAAAGACTTTTCAAGACTTAATTTCTAAGACTATAATCATTGACGAATAGAGTTCAATTTTTTAATCTTTCTGCATTCTATTTTTTCTACTTTGCAGCTGTTGGGGTATATATAATATTTCTTCCAAAAGTACTTCATGATGTTGGATATAGTACTTTTGAGATAGGTATCGTTTTTGCACTTGCACCGCTAATGAGATTTGTTACACCATTTTTATTTTTAAAACATGTAAAACTAAATCAAGATGTATTCAAAACTGCCTTATTTATGTCTATTATAAGTTCTTCAATGTTTTATATCACACTTGACAATTTCTATGCCTTTATGCTTAATAATGCAATTTTAGGGGTATGTTTATCTTTGATGCTACCATTTCTAGAAGTATCAGCTATTAAACATCTAGGAAAAGAAAGATATGGAAAATCAAGACTTTTTGGTTCTATAGGTTTTATGTTTATATCTTTGCTTTTAGCAAAGTTTCTAACTGAACCTCATATTGCTCTGCACTACTATTTAGCAACAAATATCTTAACTGTTGTATTTGCTTTATTACTTATGCGAAGTGATGTTGAACACAAAGCTCAGCAAAATAGTGAAGAATTCTCTTTTTTAAAATATTGGCCATTTTGGCTTAGCTTATTTTTTATGCAAATGAGTTTTGGAGGTTTTTATAACTTTTTTACTATTTATGAAACAGATCATGGAATAAGTTTAGAGATGGCATCTTATCTTTGGTCTTTTGGTGTTATTTGTGAAATATTAATGCTTTATTTTCAAGCACCTCTTTTAAAAAACAACTTACTAACTATTATAAAGTTTTGTGTTGGTATTACAGTTTTTAGATGGATAATACTTTTTGCTTATCCAGATTCCTTAACTATTACTTTTATATCTCAAAGTATCCATGCTTTCTCTTTTGGCTTATACCATAGTGCTGTTATTATTTATCTTTATTCTCTTTATGAAGATAAAAAATTAGCTCAACAGTTTATGTATGGAGTTGCTTATGGACTTGGTGGATTTATAGGTGCAATTATTGCTGGATGGGTATATGGAGAGTTTCTTTTTATTTACAGTGCTTTATTTGCTTTAATTTCTTTTATAAGTTTATTTGCAGTAAAAAAACAAACTATCCAAAACTCTTAATATTTTAGATTTTATCTTTCTTTAACTCTTTTTCTTTAAAGTTTATTACATCTTTTAAATCTTCAATATATTTATTTTTTTCAGTAATTCTTTTCTCTAAATCCAAAACTACTTTCTTTTTTATCTCTACTTCTTTTTTAAGATTCTTATTTTCTTCAAGAAGTTTATCATTCTCATTTTTTAAATTTATTGCTATTAATGAAGCTTTTTTAACTTTTGTGTTTGCAATATTCGTAATATTACTATTCTTCTCTTTTAATGTTTTTAATTCACTTTCATAATAATCCAGTTGGCTTTTTTGAGATTCTGATTTTCTTTTTAAATCTAACATATCACTATTTAATGAATTTAAATCTATGTTTGCATAAGTTATAAGTTGCTCTTCTAAAAGTTTAATTCTTTTTTGACTACTGATATGCTGTTTTTTTGTCTCTTGAATATTTTGAAGAACTCTTTTTTTGAATTCTCTTTTTTCTAATTCGTCATTTGTTGTTAAAAATCTAATTCCAACATACTCGATTATCTCATCTCCTAGATCATCAAATATAGGTATGATAGTTGCATTTACATAATATGCACTTCCGTCTTTTGCTCTGTTTTTAACCTTACCTTGCCAAGTATCTCCATTTTTAACTGTTTTCCATAAATCTTGGAAAGCAGCTTTTGGCATATCTGGATGTCTTACTATATTATGATGACTTCCATATAGTTCTTCCCTAGTATATTGAGCCATCTCACAAAAAATCTCATTTGCAAAAGTAATTCTACCTTTTGTATCAGTTTTTGATACTATTGCCACATTATCTATTGCATTTAAATATTTTTCTAACTCTTTTTTTTGTTTAATAATTGTATCTTGCTGATGGAAGGAATGGGAAGCCTTATAAACTTTATCAGTTAAAACTCTTATATCAATTGGCTTTAAAATATAAGCTGTTGCATTGTGAGTTATTGCATCAAGTAGATATTTTTCTTCAGTAAATGCAGTAGTAAAGATAAATGGTAACTCTTCATCTCTATTTCTAATCTCTTTTAATAAATCAATACCATCAAGAACTGGCATATTTATATCACTAATTATTACATCGACTCTTTGATTGTTTCTAATTAATTCATCATAAATTTCAATGGCTTCATTTCCATTTTCAGCTACATGAAACTCTTTGAAAAGTTTTTTTATAGCAATAGTAGTATGCTCTCTTACAAATGCATCATCTTCAACATAAATTACTGTTAATAACTTAAAAAAATCTACCCTTTTCATTAGCTACTCCCCAATAGAATAATTAAGAATAGCATAAATTAGTATTATAAAAGTATCATTTAATAATAATTATATGTCAATTTTTAATAGGTATGTTTATTTCAAAACAAGCACCTATATACTCTTTATTTTCATGAGTCATTTTAGTGTTATAGCACTTGATAGTTCCATTCATATGTTTAATAATAATTTCTCTACACATATAAAGTCCTATTCCTGTACCTTGTGACTTATGCTTTGTAGTAAAATAAGGTTCAAATACTCTATCTTGTATTTTTTCATCAATTCCACCACCATTATCAATTATTTTAATGTTTGCCATTGAACTCTTTTTCTTAACTTCAATTAATAATAATTTATAATCTATATCATTTTTCTCTAAAGCATCTCTTGCGTTATTAAAGATATTTAAAAACACTTGTAATAATTCATTTTCTATACCTAATAATCTAATATCTTCAATACTTTTTTGGATATTAATCTCTCTGTTTTTAAACTTTGAACTAATTAGTTTTAAACTTTTATTGAAAGTGTTTTCAATATTAAATATTACTTTTGGTTTATCAGTTCTTAAAAAGTCTCTAAAGTCTTCAATAGTTTCTGATAAATATTGAGAAGATTCATTAATTTTATCTAACTCATAAAGCTCTTCTTCCTCTTCATTTATCCCTAACTCTTTTTTTAATTTGATACCTGTAGCAATTGTAGAGATTACAGATAAAGGTTGTCTCCATTGGTGTGCAATATTTTCAATCATTTCACCCATTGCAGCCATTTTTGACTGTTGGTGAAGTAGTTGTTCTTGTTCTTTTAACTTCACTTCTTGCTTTTTCTGATTTGTTGTGTCTGAGAAAATACCAATATAGTTTTTAACTTTATTCTCTTCATCATAAACAACACTAATTGTAATATATTCGTTAAATACATCACCATTTTTTCTCTTATTTACTAAATCACCTTCCCAGAAGCCATATTTATTAAGTTCTTCCCACATATTCGAATAGAACTCTTTAGGATGTACTCCTGATTGTAAAACAGTTGGATTCTTCATATATACATCAGAAATACTATATCCAGTTGATTTCTCAAAAGCACTATTAACATTTATGATATTTGTATCTTTATCTGTAATCATAATACCATCATGTGCATTTTGGAATACAATATATGCTTGTTTTAATTGCTCTTGTTTTTGTTTTCTCTCTGTAATATCTAAACCTAAAGCAACTAACTCTAATTCACCATCTACATTCAATGGAATTAGGGATAATTCAACAACTCTTTGTTGATTATTTTTATTTTTTATAATCATCTCTTCTTGAGAAAAAGTTATAGTATTTAAATTCATATTTAAAATAGTGTCTTTTAAATAAGCTTGTTCCTTTTCATCCCAACATGAAAGCTCCCAAAATCTCTTTTCTAAAGCCTCTTTTAAACTCTCTTCTAAATACTCTAAACCTTTATTATTAACCTGAGTTACTTTTCCATTACTCTTCATAATAGCTGCTAAGAAGATTGTTTGTTCAAATAAAACTTGGAATTTTTTCTGTTCTTTTATTTGTTTTCTTTGGAATTTTAATTCCACTTCTCTTTCTAAATGGTATTTATAAATCAAAGTAATCACCAAGATAGCTGAAACCAAAACTAAACTAATAATTAGAACTGAGATATTTGAAGTTTTTTCTTCCCAGTCTTTTAAACTCTCTTGTAAATCAATTCTAATTGCAATATTTAATGGGAAAACTTCTGTTAGCTTGTAAGAAGTAATGTACTCTTTATTTCTAAAACTCTCTATTCCCCATGATTGAGAACTATTTAATGCTTTGTTGTAAAGTGATCTTTTTTCAATCAATGTTCCAGGAGTAACTTGTATATCTGATGAGAAAAGTAAAAAACCATCAATTCTATATAAATCAATATACGCAAATGAATTATCAAGATTCTCAATATATCTATTTATAAAATATTCACTATTAACATTTATTAATATATAAAACTCTTTTCCTTCAAGTTCAAAATATCTAAGAACAGGAACAAATGATAAGTCTGTTTTTGTAATTTCATTCATATGAGTAACATTTGAACCATCAACCAAATCTCTTCCTATCCAAGGAAGACCAAATCTAAGTACAGATTTACTAAATAAAGGCTTTGGATAAAAATCATTTATATTAATATTTAGATTCAAGTTCAAGTCATTTGAACTATAAATTACATTTTTGTTTGAATCTAAAATATTAATAGACCTAATGAAAGGATTGTTATACAAAATTTTATTAAATCTAGTGTGTAAAGTACTAAACTCATCTTGATTATTTATAACTGACACCAAGTTTGAACTCAGTAAATTAATATTATTGAAACTTTGAGTTACTTGGTCAGATAAAGTATTTGCATGAAGTCTTGCAATTTCTAAGTGCGTCTTTATTGCTTCATCTTTTAATAAAGATAAAGAAGAAATAATAGCAGTAACTACAGTTACCACTATTACTAAAGATAGTAATAGTGTTTTTCCTAAAGAGTTTAGCTTATTCATTAACTCATATATTATTTTAATTTAGCAATTGGTTCTAAAGAGTTTTTCTTAGCTAAGTCTAAAAGCCTTCCATCTTTTTTTATGTCACTAATAAACTGTTCTACTCTTTCATAAAACTTATCATTTCCATAAGCCATTGCCCATGCATATGGTGTTTTATGATATGTTGAGTCAGGAGTAACTAGTCTTGCCCAATTTGTTGTAGCAATCATTCTTTTTCCAAATGGATAATCAGTCATAAATACATCAGCTCGACCTGCTTTTACTTCCTGTTCTCTTGCTTTAAAACTATTTACAACAAGTAAATCTGCATTTTTAAGTTTACTTTTCATAACTGGCTCATGATAAGTTCCCTTTGCTACAGCTACAACAATACCTTTTTTATCAATATCATTCCAAGTTTTAACTCTTTGATTTGTTTTTGTAGTAATAGCATAAATATCACTTGATAAATGAGGTGTAGTAAATCTCATTTTTGCTCTTCTTGATTCAGTATTTCCTATTGCAAACATTGCAATATCACATTTATCATTTGTTACATCATTTACTAGCGTTGCAAAAGAGCTTGATACATACTTAAGATTCACTCCTAAGTCTTTTGCTAATTCTTTTGCTAAATCACTATCAATCCCAACTAACTTCTGTGTTCTTGTATCAAGATAAGAAATACCATAATATTCTGGCCAAATACATACCCTAAGTTCATTACTTTTTTTAATTAGATCTAATTTATCACTTTGTGCATAAAGCCCCACTACACAAAGAAATAAAAGAAAAATTCCCTTTTTAAAGCCCATCCTACTGTCCTTTTAATGAAGTAGAACATTATACAGAGTCTAAAATTAAGAGTATGTAAATATTATGTATTATTTTTATTTTATAATTATTTCTTACAGAAAATAATGACTAATTTACTATTTCCATGATTAGAAGTTTAATATTCTTTTTCTCCTGTATCTCAACTAGCTTTAAACCGTCAATTTGAGTTTCCATGAATTCAGATAAATTACTTATATTATTTACTGCAAGATGTTTTAATAAAGCTCCCCTATAGTGTTTAGCCCAGTGACTAACCACTTTTCCATCTTTTATAAACTTAAAAGTTAAAACATTTGCTTTTTTTATCTTATAAAACTTTTCATAATGTCCAGCTCTTAAATCAATAATCTCTTCACCTAAATAATCATCTAAAGCTGTAGAAAAGTTGTCTAAATAAAATTTTTCTACTGCTAAATCAGGTAGTTTAGCTCCTTGCTTATATTTATAATCAGGAATTAAATCATCTGCTTTAATAGGACCAAAAAGATTTGAAAATAATACTACATTCTCATCAATATAGTTTTGTGATTCTTTATCTAAACTTTCGTACTCGATTGCATCAAAAGCAACGCCATTGTATCTTTGGATAGCTTTCATTGTTGGTTTATTTTTTAAACTCTCTTTATATCTTTCAACTTCATCAAGCTTTTTTAGACCAAACCATTTTGATAACTCTTCAATATTTGAGTTTTCTAAAAGTTGCTCATATTTTTCAAAAACTTCATTTCGCTTTTCAAATAACTCTTCTAAAAAAAAGTTCTCTTTACAGTATGGTTTCTCTTCTCCACCTTGGTTTTTCGTTTCTGCTGGGGCAAGTAGAATTTTCATTTTTTACCTTTTATAAATATTTCTTGAATTTTATCTAAAATCACTTTTCTAAACCTAAATATTAAAAGTATACTTACTATCAAAAATAGTAAAATCCATAATAGTTGACTATCAAATACTATCAGTAAATTTACAATTTCCTGAAGAAATACTCCCCAAAGAGTAATTGAAATAACTGTAGCAACAAAAACTATTGAGATTATAGTGTAGTGTTTCATTCCTATTAGATAACCAATCATCGAACCTACAATTGGTCCTGTCATCCAAAAAGGAATAAAAACAAATATAAAAAGTCCAAACTTTCCATACTTGTCAAACTTTTCTTTATGCTGCTTCTTTCTACTTTCAACTTCTAAGAAGAACTCTTCTAAAACTTTTACTTTTAATACACCTTTAATACTTAAAACAAATAAAGGATATAAAATGGTTACCATTATAGTTTCAGTGTAAACATTTGTTAATATCACCCAAAAATGATTTAGCTCAGCAGCATAACCAAAAGACAAGGAAGGAACTCTTCCTACAAGTAAATTAGAGAAAATCATTCCTGTAATTTTACTTGCTAAAACTGGGTCAAAAAAGTAAAGAACAATAATAAATACACCTAGTGAAAAAATTAATATAAGTCCAAGAAGAAAGATATTTCCTTCTTTTGCTTTAAATAACTTCTCCAAAAGTTCTTTCATTAACTAATTACTCCACTATGATATAACCATTTACCATCTACTTTTAAAAATTTGCTTTTTTCAACAAATGAAGCATCTTGACCATTTTGTTTTATCAAAGCATTGAAAGTTACAAATGACTCTTCTTCACCTTCTATAAAATCTAGAATAACTAAACCCGTGAACTCACTATTTAAAGAAAACTCTTTAATTGATGATGACCATGATGAAGTATCTTCTGTATACTCATTATTTGAAGGATGTGTAGTTTTTATAATATATTTACTATCTCCAACTACATAAGCTGTATATCTTGATTTCATTAACTCTAAAGCTGTTTTCGGATTTGAACCATTATGAAAGATTTTACAACATTTTTTGTATTTTTTTGAAGAGCCACAAGGGCATAAACTATTTGCAGATATTTTCAAAGTAGACCTTTTAATATTTAATAATTAAAAGATTTTAGCATAAGCTAACTTAGCAGGGAAACCCTACTAAAGTTAATTTTATTAAGACTATTTATTTGCCTTATTTACTTTTTTCTCTTCTTTTTTAGATTTACTGTTTTGTTTTATATTTTGCTTTTTCTCTTTAGCTTTTTTATTGATTTTCTCTTTTTTATTATCAAACTGCTTTTTTGAAGAAACTGTTTTCTTTGCATTATCAATTTTAGCTTTTCTCTTCTCTTCAACTTTTGATTTTTTTGCTTTTTCATTCTGTTTTACTTTTGATACTTTTTTATTGCCTTTTACATTTGCAATAACACCAGGACCAAAACCTTTTATATTTTTTAAATCATCAGCACTCTTAATTTTGTTTGTCTTTCTATACTTGATGATTTCATCAGCTTTTTTAGGACCAATCCCTTTTATAGACATTAACTCTTCTTTAGATGCTGTTTGTAGATTTAAAGCAGCGAATAAAAATGATGTGCTTAACATCAATAACATAAGTAACTTTTTCATGTTTATCCTTTAAAATAATTTATAAAATTATAACAAAGTTTTAATAAATGTAATTTTAAATTATTTTTATTTAGATTTTAATATAGTTTAATAAGCTTTTTTATGTATAATAATCCAATAATTTTTAAGTATAAGGAAGAGAAAAGTATATGCCGGCACAATTTCCATTAGAACTTGTATCTAACTTTTTATCTATAATTTTACTTCTTGCACTGTTTTTTAAATACTTACAGTACAAAAAGAAGATTGATATAATAAAAGGTTTAGATAAACTAAGAGAAGAAAAAGACATTACTTCAGAAGATTATCAATTTATTAGAGATAATGAGAGGGAGTATAAAGAAAAACTTGAGAAAACAGAAGCAAACATAAAAATAGCACAACCTGTATTTATAATAATCGCAGGGATTTTAATTCTTTCTTTTGATTTTCAAGAAGCAATGATTCATTTAAATGTAGTTGTAGTTGCATTTATTTTTATGCAAGTTGATAAAATTCATAAAAGAAATCTTTATGCCTTCCTAAAAGAACTAAAAAAAGGCACAAAAGACCAAGTAGAGCAAGAATAATAAGCTCTACTTAGAAATAAACTCACTTAAACTTTTATAGTCTAAAATCTTTATAAAACCTTTCTCATTTTGAATAATCCCATCTTTTTTTAACTTTGATATCTTTCTTGAAAATGTTTCTGGAGTTATATTAAGTAGTTGAGCAATTTTTACTTGTTTTAAGTTTTTTAATAAAGGTTCGTTATCAAGTAAAAACTTTGCAATTTTTTCTATACTATTTGAGCTTATATTATAAGAGATAAAACTCTCTAAGGCTTTAATTTTTTTAGTAAGTGATTTTATAAAAAACATTGAAATTTCAGGTTTTAATAAAAATTCACTTTTAAATTTTTCATAATCTATTAGTAACACTTCTGCTTTTGTTTCAAAAGCACAATTTGCTGGAAATCCTATTTCTTCATAGTTCGCAATTTCAGCGATTAATGAAGGAGGCATTAAATTGTGGATTATAACCTCATTGTCTTTATGGTCATGGGTATATAGTTTTACAATACCACTTAAAAGGACATGAAGATATCTAGGCTTATCACCTTTATAAAAAAGTATTTCATCTTTGTTAAAACTCTTTTTTATAGAAATCTCTTTTAACCTTTCAAGTTCTTTTTCTTTTAAGAAGTTAAAAAGATAAAAATCTTCGAACTCATTTCTTTGCATATTATCTCTTTTTATTGATATTAATCAATGAATATTTTTTATATTTATATAATAATTTAATCAAACTTAGTTAAATAAGACAAATTTTACCCTAATTAAATTAAAGGGACATTTTATGGAAATAGAAAAATTTAATACTGAAATTCATACACTAAATAGTTTTTTTAAGACTTATTGCCAAGATAACCATCAGGGCCAAGAAAATACAAAGTTTAACTTAGTTTATAAAAACACACCTTTTACTCTTGATATTCCTTTATGTAAACAGTGTTGTGAAGATATACAATATAGTTTTGAGAAACTAAAGCTTTGTCCTCATGAAGAAAAGCCTAGATGTAGAAAATGCCCAAACCCTTGCTATGAAAAACCAAAATGGAAAAACTTAGCAAAGATTATGAGATATAGCGCTGTGAAACTTAATTTTATTGATATTAAAAAAAGAGTTAAAAACCTTTTTACCAGTTAATCTCTTCTTTTCCTAATCTATTTAAAATCTCATTTGTTTTTGAGAAGTGTTTACAACCAAAGAAGCCTCTATATGCTGATAATGGACTTGGATGAACGCCTTTTAAAATATGATGTTTAGTAATATCTATAATTTTTTCTTTTTTAATAGCACTACTTCCCCATAAAATAAAAACAATATCCTTACAATTTGCACTTATAAATTTAATAAGATTATCCGTAAATATCTCCCAGCCCATTTTATGATGGGACTTTGCTTTTGCTTCTTCTACAGTTAAAATCGCATTAATTAATAAAACTCCGTCTTTTGCCCATGAAGTTAAATCCCCATGCTCACAAGTTGAAGCTTTACCTAAATCTTCTTGGATCTCTTTTAACATATTTCTCATTGATGGAGGGTTTTTAATCTCAACTGGTGTTGAAAAGGCTAAACCTTGTGCTTGCCCTGCTCCATGATAAGGGTCTTGCCCTAAAAGTACAACTTTTGTATTTTCAAGTGGTGTTAAACTAAAAGCATTAAAAATTTTATCTTTTGGTGGGAAAACTGTAGTTGTTGCATAAGCTTTATTAACTTGGCTCATTAAGTTTTGATAATACTCTTTTTTCTCTTCTTCTTTAAAAAAATCATCCCAAGTCATGTATTTTCCTGTAAATAAAATGATTAAACTAAGAGATTTAACTCTTAGTTTAAAATATTTCGTATCTTATAATACAGGAGATTTAATTACCATTAATTTTTCATTACTCATCTCTTCCATAGAGTTTAAAATACCTCCAAGACCAAGTCCAGAAGCTTTTGCTCCTCCAAATGGCATCCAATCAACTCTAAAGGCAGTATGGTCATTTACCATTACAGCAGTACCATTTAATCTTTTTACAGCTTTTAATGCTGTATCAATATTTTTTGTAAATACTGCTGCTTGGAAAGATACTTCTAAAGCATTTGCTCTATCAAAAGCCTCTTCAATATCACTGTAAGTATAAATACAAACAACTGGTCCAAATACCTCTTTTGTAGATACTAAGGCATCATCAGATGGGTTTAAAATAACTGTTGGTTCATAACAAGAAGCTGATATTCTAGCACCACCTGTTAGGATTTTTCCACCTTTTAAAACAGCCTCTTCTACCCATGATTCTACTCTATCAACTTCTGCGTTATTAATAAGTGGCCCTACTTCTGTTTTTTCATCTAGTTGATTTCCAACTACAAGTTTAGAAGCATATTCACTTAATCTATTTGCTACCTCATCAACTATATCTTCATGTACATATACTCTTTGAACAGATACACAAACTTGACCTGCGTGATAGAAACCACCCTTTCCAATTGATGGAATTAAATCATCAATATCTGCATCTTTTTCGATAATCACAGGTGCAACTCCACCATGTTCAAGTGCTACTCTAGTACCTTTTGCTACTTTTGAGTTTAAGTACCAACCTACATCTCCTGAACCTATAAATGTTAGGAAATTAACCTTTGGAGAAGTTGCTAATAACTCCCCTGCATTTCTATCACAAACAACAGCTTGTGCCCAACCTTTTGGAAGCCCTGCTTCTTCTAAAATCTCAACTAATCTAATAGCTGACATTGGAGTTTGTGTAGCTGGTTTTATAATAACAGGACAACCAACAGCAAGTGCTGGAACTACTTGATGTACTGCTAGATTAAAAGGATGATTAAAAGCAGAAATAGCAGCAACTACACCAATTGGTTCTTTAAAAGTATATGCCATTCTATTAGCACTACTTAAAGTATGTCCCATAGCTATTTCTTTACCTTCAAATGCTCCTAAATGCTCTATTGCTAATTTAACACCATTTATGGCTCTATGAACTTCTACCTGTGAATCAATCCAAGGCTTACCACCTTCACTTGCACAAAGTTTAGTTAGTTCATCAACTTGCGAACTCATAATTTGCATAGCTTTTTCTAAAATCTCAATTCTTTTATATTTTGGTAAGGCATTTTTATGGTCCAAAAATGTTGCTTGTGCTAAATCAATAGCCTCTTGAACTTCTTGCGTTGTAGAAAAAGGAACTTCTCCCACCTTACTTCCATCAAATGGTGATGTTACTTCAATTGTACTCATACTCTCTCCTTTTATTATATTAAACACTCTTTTTTTGCTAATAGTTCATTTAAGATTTCATGATTTAAAGAGTAATCAACTGCTAAATCAATTAAATGAACACCTTTACTATTTACACACTTCTGTAGTGTTTCTTCAAACTCTTCGCAAGATGTTGGTCTATGTCCTATTGCACCATAAGCTTTTGCATATTGTACAAAATCAGGATTATCTAAATCTAAACCATATGTCTCAAAGCCCATTCCTGTTTGCTTCCATTTTATCATGCCATAGGCATTATCATTTAAAATAACTACAGTTAAATCAAGTTTTAGTCTAACAGCAGTTTCTAACTCTTGTGAGTTCATCATAAATCCACCATCTCCACAAACAGCTACTACTTTCTTATCTGGATTTACCATCTTTGCAGCCATTGCTGATGGAAGTCCTGCTCCCATTGTTGCTAGTGCATTATCAAGTAGAAGTGTATTTGGGTGTGAACATCTATAGTTTCTTGCAAACCAAATTTTATAAACTCCATTATCTAGTGTTAAGATATCTTCATAATCTAAAGTTTGTCTAATAACTCTTACAACTCTTTGAGGAAGTGCGGGGAATCTATCATCTCCAAAATATTTATTAAGATGTGTTTTTATCTCTTTTACCATTCTTTTATAATAGTCAAAATCCCAATGATCTTGAACAGAAATAGCTGTTGTTAAAGAGTTTATACTAGTAGCTATATCTCCTAAAACATCAAGTTGAGGGAAATATGTATCATCCACTTCAGAAGCAAAGAAGTTTATATGAATTACCTTTGTTGCATCCTTACTATTTTCCATAAAAAATGGCGGTTTTTCAATTACATCATGTCCTACATTTATGATTAAATCTGCTCTATCAATTGCACAATGTATAAAATCATCTTTTGATAGTGCAGCTGTACTTAAACATAGTTTATGATTCTCATCAATTACACCTTTTCCCATTTGAGTTGAGAAGAAAGGAATTCCAGTTTCATTTACAAAATTTGTAAGGGCATTTCCAATTCTATTTCTATTAGCTCCTGCCCCAATTAGCAGAAGTGGTCTTTTTGCTTTTTCTATCATCCTTACTGCATCTAAGATTACATCTTTGTTTGCATATGGATATTTTAAATCCCTTACAGGGTAAATATTATAATCAACCTCTTCTTCTGCAATATCCTCAGGTAGCTCAATAAGTGCAGCTCCTGGTCTTTCTGTTGTAGCTACTTTAAATGCTTCCCTTACCATAGAGGGAATATTATTTCCATTTACTACTTGTTTTGAATATTTAGTCATAGGTTTCATCATATTTACAACATCTATGATTTGAAATCTACCTTGTTTTGATTTTTTAATAGGCTTTTGACCTGTAATCATAAGCATTGGCATTCCACCAAGTTGTGCATAAGCTGCACTTGTAGCAAAGTTAGTAGCTCCTGGGCCTAAAGTGGATAAACAAACTCCAACTTTTCCAGTAAGTCTTCCATAAGTTGCAGCCATAAAACCTGCTGCTTGTTCATGTCTTGTTAGTATAAGTTTAATTTTGGATTGTCTTAACGACTCTAATAAATCTAAATTCTCTTCACCTGGTATTCCAAAAATATACTCAACACCTTCATTTTCTAAAGCTTTTACAAATAAATCTGATGCTTTCATAGTATTATCACCTTGTTTATATTTTATTATTGATAATCATATTCAATATCTATTAAACCTTTTCTTAATAAACCCCTATTATTAGAAAAAGTACCAAAAGTGTTTCAACTGTAAATCTATTTGCTCTCCTATGATAAATATTATAACACCTTTTTTAAAATATTTATATAATGTTAAATATATTTAATATAGTATTTATATACTATTTAAAAAAGGAATAATTTGAAAAATAAAGCAATAATTTTTGATTTAGATGGAACTTTGATTGACTCATTAGAAGATATTGCAATTTGTATGAATCAAGTTCTCATCGAATTAAACCTACCACACCATGAATTAAATGATTATAAGAACTTTGTAGGTGGTGGTATTGATTATCTTGTAAACAATGCCTTAGATGAAAATACAAGTGATGAAATAAAAGAAGAAGTTACAAATAGATTTAAAGTTGTTTATGACCAAAAGCTTCATGCTAAAACAAAACCTTATGAAGGTATATATGAACTACTTGAAGAGCTTGAAAGACTAGAGTACAAAATAGGAATCTTATCAAATAAGCCCCATGAATTTACTCTTGCTTATGCAAACTCACTATTTTCTCAATTTAACATTTCTGAGATTCATGGACAAAAAGCTCATATTGAAAAGAAACCAAATCCAACTGCTGCTATTTCAATAGCTAATAGTTTTGAAACTTCATGTGAAGATATCTACTTTGTTGGAGATACACAAGTTGATATGAAAACAGCAAAAAATGCTAATATGAAAGCAATTGGTGTTCTTTGGGGATTTAGAACTAAAGAAGATTTAGAAGAGAGTGGTGCTGATTATTTAGTTGAAAAACCACTTGATATTTTAGATATATTAAACCAAAGTAAATAAAATTTACTCTGGTTTTTTATATCCTAATTGCTCCAAGATATTCATTACACTTAGATTCTGCTCTTCTGCAACTGTTTTAAACTTATCATTTGCATTTGCTTTTACGCCTAAAGTCTCTAGCTGTTTGATAAACTCTTGCGTACTAATTCCTAATGTTGAAGCTACTTCTTCAATATTTTTCTTACCAAGTCCAGTTAAAGGAATGATTTTCTGCCCTTCTTTTTCAAAGTTTACTCTTAATAAATCATAAATAAATTTAGGACTTATATCATTTGCTTGTGCTATTTGTGATAAACTCTGTTCTTGTGTAAAAACTATTCCATTTGAACTTAAAAGTTTTTTACTCTTTTCTAAATCAAAACCTAACTTTTCTGTAAAAGTTTTCAATGAAGATAATTCAGCATGAGAATAAGGAGCACTTCCATACTCTTTTTCCCAAGAGTCTTTTATTTGTGTACCAAAATCTAAAAAACTTGAAAAAGGAATACTTTGAGTTAAAGTACCAATTAAAAAAACAATTGAAACACCTAATGCAACAATTGTATCTTTTGTAAAAAAGACAAACTCTCTACTCTTATTTTTCATATAACTAATCATTGGTCTAAAATTATAATATACATGTAAAAGTGTTGCTACAACAAAAAGAACCATAAATGTTGTATGAATTTGTGCATACTCTTCTTTTGTAAGACCAAAAATCTCCCAATTTGACCAGTTTGCTATTCTTCCAGGAGGTGTAATGAAAAGTATTATTCCTGTATATGTCATAACGAGCATAGCAAAAAGCATCGTAAGTGAAGTGATTTTCTTTAAACTCATAAGTATTCCTTATAATATTTTATTTTAATATTATTATATAACATTTTTTAATTTTTCTATATTAAATTTTAATGATATAATAAATTAAAAAGATTTATTATGAATACAAAATATAAACCTGTAGCTTGTCACTTTTATGATGAACTTGAAAGTGCAGCTGTAAAACGAAGTTTAAATAAAATCATTTTTATTAATGATGAAAATAAAGAAGAAACAATTGAAGATTTAATTTTAGATTTTAAAACACTAAATAAAGAAGAATTCGCTCTTTTAAAAAGTGGTTTAAAAATAAGACTTGATAAAATTATCAACTTTAATGAACTAGATCCTAAAAGCTTCTAGTTCTTTTTATTTATTTCAAAGGTTGTATATGCAACTATTGCATATACAATTAAAGGAATTTTATGAACTATGAACTACATTGGTCAATCGGTTTTAAAATAAACCAGACTGCAAATAAACTAAATAGTAAGTTCTCTCAAATCCTACAACAATATGATATAGCCCCTGAACAAAGGGCTACTTTAGAGATAATAAAATATGAAAAAGATGTAAATCAGACAAAAATCTCTAAGATTTTAGGAAAAGATAAAACTACAGTAAGTAGAGCTTTGAGAACATTAGAAAGAAAAGAGCTTATCATCAAAGATAGAATAGATAGAAGAACTAATCTAATCAAACTAAGCCCTAAAGGTGAAGATATTTTGGAAAAAACAAAAAATGAAGTTAAAGATTTTAGACAAAGTATTGTTCAAAATATTTCAGATGAAGAGTTTAAACTATTAAACTCTTTACTTGAAAAAGTTGTATCTAATATAGAGTGTAAAAAATGAGAAAATCAATAAACCATATATATCTTATTATTTTATTATCAGCTCTTTCTTCAGTTGCACCTATGGGTGTAGATACTTACTTGCCATCTATTCCACAAATTGCTAAATATTTTAGTGTAAGTATTGAAAAGATTGAACTTTCATTATCTATTTTTCTTATTGGTTTTTCTATAGGACAAATTTTTGGAGGCCCTATTTCAGATAGATATGGAAGAAGAAAAGGCTCAATTGTAGGTCTTATTGGATTTAGTTTTTTCAGTTTTCTAATAATCTTCTCTTCAAATATTTATGAACTTTGGGTATATAGATTTCTTGAAGCATTCTTTGGTGGAATAGTTGTAGTAAACGCAGCAGCTAGTGTAAGAGATAGGTTTCATGGAAAAGAAGCAGCAAAAGTATTCTCGCTTATGGGAATGGTAAGAAGTGTTGCACCTATGGTTGCACCATTTATTGGTGCGTTTATTATTCACTTTTATAGCTGGAAAGCTGTATTTATATTTTTAACTATTTATCCTTTAGTTATTGCTTTTTTAGTTTATAAGGATTTAGAAGAGAGTTTTACTTATGTAAAACAAAATATATTTAACTCTTTCAAAATTGTCTTAACACACAAAGAAGCTGTTAAATATATGCTAGTTCTTGGTTTAACGTTTGGTGGATTTTTTATTCTAATTTCAAAAAGTTCATTTATTTATATAGAACACTATGGAATTTCAACAGATTATTTCCCGTTCTTTTTTGGAGTAAACTTCATTGTACTTATGGCTTTAATAAGAGTAAATGTTTACTTACTTAAAAGTTTTAGTATGAAACAAATAGTTAAACTTGCACTATTTGTACAAATCATATCAGGGGCTTTATTTACTTTAAACTATGAAGCTATACCTTTAGTATTTACAGTGGTACTTATAGCTTGTTATATGGGTGTTATGGCTTTTGTATTTGGAAACTGTTTGGCTTTAGCTATTGAGTTCTTCCCGAAAAATGCAGGAGTTGCTTCAAGTGTAATTGGAGTTTTACAGTTTGGATTAGGAGCGATAGTTTCTTCTATTTCTTTAAGTTTTACAGATCATACTTTCTTGCCAATTGCAATAAGTATAACTATCTCATCAATCTTAGCTATTTTGCTTCTAAGAAAATAAGTATAAAGTTTTAAAAACTTTATACTTCTAAATCAAAAAACATCTCTTCTGTTTTTTGGTATTTTGCTACAGAACAAGTTATTTTAACAGCATTATCATAATCTTTAAACTCGTCTAAGAATAGTTTCTTTAACTTTTCAACATCTGCTGTTCTAAAAATGAAATATCCTAAAATATCAGTATGTCTTGAACCTGGTTTTTCGATACCAAAGCTATCAAACTTCCAATGTACACCTTTAGAGAAAAAGAAAACCTCTTTAATTCTCTTTTTTAAATCTGCTCTAACATTGTTATTAAACTCTTTTAAGTGAACATAAAAAGCAACATTTGTATTAAATTCATCTTGAACTAATTTTTTCTGACTATCTGTAATTGGTTCTTGTGTGATTTCTCCGCTCATAAAATGCCTTTTTACTCTAATTTTTTTGTAATTATATAGAATAAAAATAAGAATAAGGATAAATATAGAACTTAATTAAAAATTTAATACAATTTATCTATCATATTTTATTATTATTTTAATATGCAAACTATATAATGAAAATATCTTCTAATTAAAAGGCTTTATTATGAACTTTGAAATGGATTTAGAACAATTAGTATGGAAAAGTGAATATAATATTGGAAACCTACAAATAGATAAAGAGCATCAACAACTCTTTGATATTGCTAGAAAAGCTTTTAACATAAACAAGCTACAAGATGAAAAAACAAAACTTTTAGAGTTAAAAAAAGTTGTTACCGAACTTTTTGAATATGTAGGTAATCATTTTAATGATGAGCAAAAATTTATGGAAAGAATTAAATACCCTCATCTTGATGAACATAAAACTCTTCATACAAAAATGATTGACAAACTAAAAACACTTATAAAAGATTTTAATTCCCTTGAAATAAAAGAGATTGAAAAAGAGCTTTTTGTATTTATTGATAACTACTTTGTAAAACATATTATTTTAGAAGACAAAAAAATCCAACTTTGGCAAACACCTTTAGATGAGCTAAGAAAAAACTTTGGCTGGAAACACATTTATAGTGTAAACAACTCAAAAATAGACCAAGAACATAAACAACTTTTTGATATTGCAAAAGAGGCTTTTAAACCAGTAGATGAAAAAGAGCGAACAAAAAAAGTAAAAAATATTCTAATAGAACTTTATGATTATATGAAAACTCACTTCAATGATGAAGAAGAGTATATGCAACAAATCCAATATCCAGAACTTGAAAAACACAAGAAGATTCATAAAGAGATAATCAAAGAATTAAATAGTTTTGTTCAAAAACTACCACAATTAAAAACTGAAGTATTTGAAAAAGAGTTGGCTATTATCATTGATTTAACTCTTGTACAACACATAATTCAAGAAGATAGAAAAATCATACGATGGCAACAAAGTAAAGTATAATAAGTTTTACTTATGTAAATATTATAACTTTTTAATATTATTCTTAAACTTATTTTAAAGACTATTCTTATATCATAAATAAAAATATAAGGATAACTAATGAAACTAAAATCACTTTTAATTATATCACTACTTAGTGTGAGCTCTTTATTTGCTCAAGACTTTATAGACTATAAGCAATTAGCTAATAATCTAATAAATGAGAATAAAAAAGCAGGAAACTATGCCACTGATGAAGAAGTAAAAAAAGCTTTAGAAGCTAAAGACTGGCTAGTTGTAGATGTTAGAACAAAAGAAGAATGGGCTTCTTCTCACATAAAAGGAAGTGCTAGAGTTGGAAGACAAGCACCTGAAAAAGCACTAGAACTATTTGTTTATGATGAAAATGAAAACTTTGTCAAAAAGAATCTGATTGTTATTTGTAATACTGCAAAAAGAGCAGCTATTGAAGCTGAGACATTTAAAAAGATGGGCTTTAGTCAAGTAAAAATTTATGATATTTATTCATGGATTGATAACTGTAATCCTGTATCAACAGGTTATTCATCGAAAAAGAATAAAGCTGGAACAAAAAATAAGTTTGGTCAATTCTACGCACAGCATTGTAAAAAATAAAGATAAAGCCAAATTTATTTGGCTCTATCCCTAACTATTTAAAAATTGAAAAAACTTCTTTTCATAAATAGATAAATACCATATATTAGCACACTGCTCGCTAATAAAAATAGTATTCCCTCAAACTTAATAGTTGCCACTTCTACATAAGGCACATAAGAGAAAGTTAGACCTAAAAAGATTCCATATAAAGCAAATAAAGATATGTAAACTACATTTATAAACTTTTGAGCAGGAACAAGAGAAACTTTCTTTTTGAAGTGGGTTGTAAGTACAAAAATACCTACACTAATAAGTAAAAACATAAGACCAGCTAACATAATACTATTTTCCAGAATTAATGTATTTACAATAAAATAGCCTATAACTCCAAGGAAAAGTATTAACGATAAATATATACCATTTCTTACCATGACTTATCCTTTCTATTGACTTTTATTTAATTATAAGACAAATCTTTTGGATTAATACTTACAATTAAAAACTAGTGTTTTATTTAAGTTTCATTAAATACTTCCAGTTTTACCTCATCTGCCATTTTTCTATAATCAATATTGCTTTTACTTTTTTTATCTAACCAAAGTTTGATATAAGAATCACCATCATACATATTTAACTGCTTTATAGGATCAAAAACTCTATAAGTTTTATCATTCCCTACATGGGCTTGATAAGCGAAGTTGCCATAGTTAGAAGCCGGATTATAATCTACTAAGTAGCTTTCAAAAAAAGCAGCACAAATACGCCAATCTAATCCTAAATTCTTTACAAAATAACTAGCAACTAACTGTCTATTTCTATTTGATAACCAACCGGTACTTTTTAACTCAACAATACTTGCATCAATAATATCAATGTTTGTATTTGCATTAAAAAATTTATCTAAACTTTTTTTGTCATTTCTAAAATTAAAATCTATACCTTTTAATCCTGATTTTAAAAAAAGTCTATTTTTAGAATATAACATCACCAAATGAAAAAAATCTCTCCATAAAAGCTCAAAATAAATCCAATAAGAAGATTGACTGCTATAACCTCTTCTTTCTTCCTCTTTTAGTCTGTGATAAATTGTTCTTGCTGAAATATTACCTGCTGATAAATAAGGAGAAAACTTTGTAGAGTTATCAAAACCACTCATAGCATTTCTTGTATCTTTATAGCTATGGATATTATTCATATAATCCTCTACTCTTTGTTTTGCACTTAACTCACCCCCTTTGAAAAATATGGCATTTTTTGGATAAGTTAGTACTTTATTACAAATACTTAGTGATTCAAACTCTACAGTTTTAACCTTATTTGGTAATCCTAAGGGTTTTGGGACTTCTAATTTTTCAGCTTTATTTCTAAAATGACTAAAACTTTTTGTAAAATCAAACTCAAATGGTTCTATCATAGTTTGATTGAAATAGCTTTTATGTTTATATGCTGTAAAAACTTGTTGAAGAAGCTGTTCTTCAACTCCTACTTCGTTATTGAAGTAAATAGTAATATCAAATTTGTCTGACAGTTTAGCTAGTGTATTTGAAAAATCATTTGTAAAACACAAATTTACACCATATGATTTTAGGTTTGTATATAACTGCTGTAGTGATTCTTTTATGAAGGTTTCTCTAAATTTTCCACACTTTTTAAATCCAAATAGTTCACCTTCTAAGATTTCAAAACTATACAGTCCTAAAACTACATCATTTTCTTTTGTAGCATGATATAAACATGGATTGTCTTCTACTCGAAGATTATTTCTAAATATAACTATGGCTAACTTCATAAAAGACATTTTAATATAAATCCCTTTTTGTTGATAGGGAAAAAATGTCTTTCGAAGCTATTTATTTATGCAATTGAAACTTTTTCTTTATCTATGTAGTTTCTACAATCAATACAATATTTAGCGTGTGGTTTTACTCTAAGTCTTTTAATAGTAATTTCACTATCACACATCTCACAAAGGCCTGTATATGTTCCATTTTCTATTTTTAATAATGAATGATTAATTAAACCTAACTCTTTTAACTGTTGATTCTTGATATGAGTATCATTTGTATAATCTCTACTAGCAGCTGCAAAGTCTGCTTCATCATTTAAGTCCATATTACTTAATGAATCATGTTCATTTGAAATAGTTTGTAGCGTAGATTCTATCTTAGCTTTATTTTCTAAAAGAAGAGTTTTAATTTCTTCAATATGTTTTTTACTTAAAGCTCTTTTTGGCATTTGTTTTCCTATAATTTCTTTATATTTTACAATACCGCAACTTAGTTGCGAATAAAGAAAGATGTTATGAATATATTTTTAAGTTTTATTAAAAAAGCAATAAATGATAAAAACTATATAAGTTTTACTTACGAAAACAAGCTATATAGGCCTATACAGCCACTAAAACTATCTGAAGATAAAATACTTCATACAGATCAAGGTACTTTTGAATTTTCAAAAATCAAAAACCTTACTGTATTAAAAGATAGATTTTAATATTATTTTATTACTAATTTAATTTCGATGGGAATTATACTGTTTTAAGAACTTTTCTTTATAGAATAATTGTATATTTTTTATATAGTTTAAAACAAAAAAAGATGGTGGAAAGATGAATACAACTGAATTAATGAATACAGCTTTAGATTTAGCAAATCTAGATGAAATGCCTTATGATACAAATATAATTGTTGAAGGTGAAAATATAAAAAAAGTCCTTATTGGAATTGATATGGAAACGCCTGAATTACTCCTTGCAAAAGAGTTAGGATATGACTGTGTAGTATCACATCATCCAAAAGCAGATGCCTCTCTTGTTGATTTTGCAAAAGTGATGGATGTTCAAATACACAGAATGGTAAAAGCTGGAGTTCCAATAAATAAAGCACAAAAGCTTCTTAGAAAAAGACAAGCAAGCGTTGATTTAGGAAGTCATGCTCTAAACTACGATAGAGTAAGTTCAGCAGCTAGACTTATGAAAATGCCATATTTAAATATCCATATTCCAGCTGATTTTATAACAGAAGAGATAGTTCAATCAAGACTTAACAAAGCTTTTGAAGATAAACCACTTACGAAACTAAAAGATATTATGGATGAGTTAAACTCGTGGGAATATTATCAAGATAAGATAGCAAAACCTGTTATTAGAGTTGGTTCAAATGATGATTATGCAGGAAGAATAGAAGTACTTATGGCAGGTGGTACTAGTGGTGGTGCTGATGTATATAAAGCTTATTTTGAAGCAGGCGTTGGAACAATTATTGCTATGCATATTCCAGAAGATGTAAAAAAAGCTGTAATTGAACAAAATATAGGAAATGTAATAATAGCACCTCATATGCCAAGTGATAGCATAGGTTTACTTGAAATTGTAAAAGCTTGGAGAAGTCAAGGAGTAGAAGTTACTTGTATGAGTGGAATTGTGGAGTAGCTCCACAATTTCAAATACTTTTATTAAGAGTTAAAAACTTTAGAGATTAACTCTTTGTATGCTCTATCAATTTTAGAGTTCGCTTCCTCGATAGACTCGCTATCTCTTAACTGTGTTGATAAAACAATATTTAAACTATCTTCTATAGAGTCTTCATCTGCAAATACTTCAACTTCATTGATTTGTGAGAACTGTTCTAAAATAAGCTTGTTAAAATCCTCAATAGAAATAAATTCATCTTTATCTAAAATCTCAATAGATTTTGAGATAAAAGCCTTGTCATCTTCTTTGAACATATTTAAAGAGTAAGTATCACTATCACAGTAGATTTCGATATTATCGCAGATATCTGTGTTTTTTAATCTATAAAAATCACTTAAGTGTTCTTTTTGGATATTTACTACTTCAACTATACTTTGATCTATAAAATTTCTTGTGCTGATAACCGTATCATTAAGAAATACTTCCTTATCAATAATTCTAAGACTCATTTATGCTCCTGTGTTTTTATAGTACAATTTTACCATGTATAGGTGCAGGGGTGTGTCGCAAAACTGCTATAATTTGTAATTTACAAAATAGTGGATATTTTAAAATATTATTATGAATCTCATTATTAGCTAGTAATAAACTTGATTATTTATCATAAATAAAATAATGAAAATATAAATTTATTGATTTTGTTTATTTGGTTTTTATGTCTTGTTCATAGTATATATTTAGTTTATTGGTTTATTAGATTTATTTATAGCTTGAATTGCTATTTTATTTTTGGGTTTTGATTGAAATATTGGTTTATTTACTTTTAGTTTGGACTTTTAAGTTTTATAAAAAGGATATTTCTTTCTTTTCTTTTTATAAAGAAAAGAAAGAAAAGAAAAGCGTGAGCTAAGTTCCAAAATAGCTAAAAAATAAAATGAAATCTTAAAATTTGAAAACTCGCTCCGCTCAAACAGTTCAAATTTCTTTACAGATTTAATTTAATTTTTCTTTACGCGATTTTGAAAATGCTCACATCTTTAAATCACCATTTACTATATAAATTCTCAAAATCTAAGGTGTATGTAGATTTATTAATCTTTGCTTTATAAATATCAAAATAACCTTTACTATCCCATCTTTCAACATAAGAAGTATAATCCATACTTTCTGCATTTGGTCCATAAGTTAATGAACATATAGAATGAGGACACATTTTAAATAAATACATATTATTTGGGTTCTTTGAATATTTAGTTAATAAAAAAGCTAGTATTGATCTATCTTCATGATTATCAATTCTATCTAAATAAAAAGTTGTTTGATTCTTCTCTATATTACTCTCTACTATAGATTTATCTTTAATAAATAATTCTTTTAATTTATTTAATTCATCATCTGCTAAAAACTCAATTACAACCTTGTCTGCTTGTTCTAATTTCAAAATAATTCTATGTTCTTTTTCATAAATCCACTCTTCACTTTTTTGTTGAAAAATTTCATATAAAATTTGATTTTCACCTGTTACTAAAATATTAGAATAATCTCTATCAAACATATCTACTTTATACATTGGTTGTTTTCGATAACTAATTGGAATAATTTTACCATCAAATAAAATTGGAGCATTAAAAAGAGGTTTATCAAGCATGAATAAATTATCAAATATTGAGCCACTAACATACCCAGACTTACTTATTCCAATAAGAGAACCCTTATACTCATTAGCATAATGTGCCCACATTAATAAATTATCTTTTGCCTCAGTAAAAGAGATAACACCTATTTTATGTTTTTCTTCCTCTAAATTATTAATTAACTTCTCATCTTGTAAATCTTCACTCTCAAAATATTTAGATAATTTTGTAAGACTATCTTTACAATAAACTCCTTCAAAAGGGTCATTAAGTGCATTTAACTGTGTTGCTCTTATATAACCATCTGCTAAAATATAATCATGATTAGCTACAAATTTATATAGTAAATGCGTCAATAGAGATCCTTTCTTTAATAATAGCTAGAAATTAGTCAATTTTGTTCTAGTTCAAGGCGGAGGAAAAATTAGCTTAGGAGCTTACTAGAAGTAAGTGAGTAAGTTAATTTTTTTGACAACGCCGAAATTGAACAAAAGTGACTAGTTTATAGCTATTATTTTCTCCCTAGTGATTTTCCGGCTAAATACCCACTCGCCCACGCAAAGTGTAGATTAAATCCACCCCTATTTCCTACTATATCTAGTACCTCTCCTGCGAAGTATAGGTTTTTGCATTTTTTGCTTTCGTATGTTTTTGGGTCAACCTCATCGGTTCTCACCCCTCCTCCACTAGCTTCTGCGTGTTTGAAGCCTTGGGTGTCTGTGATTTTGAATCGCCAGTTTATTAGGTTATTTATTATTGCTCTTATTTGTTTTGCGTTTATATCTTTTGCTAGGGTTTCTGTTGGGATTTTACAGTTTTCTAGGATTATTGGAGCTAGTTTATTTGAGATTAGTCCTGTTAGTAAAAGTGAGGCTTTTTGATTTGGTAAGGATTTTAAAAGTGTTTCTATTGAAGCTAAAAGTTCATTTCTATTTATAGTTGGGAAAAGATTTATGGCTATCTGTACATCTTGGTATAAACTTAGAGGATATACTGCATATTGAGATATATCCAATATAGCAAAACCTGATACTCCATATTTTGTAAATAGCACATCTCCTACTATAGAAGCCTCTTTATTTCCATCTATATAAAGTGTAACTTCTGATTCTTTTTTTACACCTTGAAGTCTGCTTTTTTGCTCATAGTCTGTATGAAGTCCTACAAGTGATGGATATGTTAGGTTTGAAGAGTGTCCAAATTTTGAAGCAAAATCTATTCCATTTTCAGTTGCATTTAGTTGTGGAGCTGCTGCTAGACCACAACTTACCACTACTTTATCATACTCTTTATAGCTTTTCTCTTCTGTTTTTAGTTCAAACTTATCGTTTTGTTTTTCTATGTCTTCTACTTTTACACCTAAAATTAGGTTTATACCTAAAGACTCACATGTACTTTCAAGTAAGTTTACAACTGATTTTGCTTCATTTGATAGGGGATATACTTTACAAGTCTCTTTTATATCAAGTAAAAGTCCTATACTTTTACAGAACTTTTCAAAGTCATTAAAAGTAAACTGCTTTAGGGCATCTTTTACAAAAGAGGGATTTTCTCCAATATAGTTGTTATATGTGATATTTGAGTTTGAGATATTACATCTTCCATTTCCTGATGCTAATATCTTTTTTCCAATTCCTTTGTTTATATCAAATACATCTATATTTAAATCTTTATTTAATCTCTTAGCAGTTATTGCTGCCATAATACCAGCAGCCCCTGCTCCAATAATCGCTATCTTCAAAATCTATCCTCTTTTTATTTCTTGATGGAATTATACTTTATATATGATGACAGCAAGGTTTAGTAAAATACTGCTAGCCAAATAGTTGGCTTTTTTGTATCTGTATATTTAACTCTATGTTTCACATGAGCCTTTATATCTATATAATCATCTTTACATAACTTCACTTCTTTTACTTTATCATCTTCTTTAAACTCCAAGATTGCCTCACCATCTAAAAGTAAAACAAACTCATTTTCCTCTTGGTCATACCAAAAATCTTTTGGACTTGTTTGTCCTGTAGATACAATTCTTTCAATTCTTACATTATTATTCTTTACTAAATCACTAAAGATTTCTTCTTTAGCATTTATGTTTATACCATCTAAAATAGAACTTTTTTCCATATATAACCTCTTTTATTTAGTATAAATTATAGCATTTTTTTAGCTTTTTTAGTTGATTTTATTCTAAAGTAAACTAATCAACTTTACTTTTTTACACTAATTTTTAAAAAAATTTTCTATTTTGTCTATTTTTTTACTCAAGATTGTATTTAACTTGATAAAATAGTATTGTAAGTACCATTTTATGGTACTTTAGTAATCTATTCAAGATTAGTGTTTTTTAGTCAAAATTATCCGTAAAACCCTAAATTAAAGTAATTTAGTAAAGAATATCAAGTTAATTATGATTAAATCACTTGACATTAATTTTAAAATATATTACAATTTCGACATACAAAAAGAAGAAAGAAGAAAAAATATAAAGGATACAAAAATGCATAAAGAAACGATTGCAGTACATGGAGGCTACAACAATAAAGAGGGTTGGGGTACTATGTCTGTGCCGATTGCTCAAACAACTGCGTACGCATTTAGAGATGCTGAGCACGCTGCAAACTTATTTGCATTAAAAGAGTTAGGTTCAATCTATACTAGATTAACAAATCCAACTACTGATGTATTAGAGCAAAGACTTGCTCAACTTGAAGGTGGAGCTGGAGCAATTTGTGTATCTAGTGGTCAAGCTGCTATTTTTTATGCTATTTCAAACGTAGCTGAAGCAGGTGACAATATTCTTATCTCTGACAAATTATATGGTGGAGCTGTTACACTTTTAACTCACACTATTAAAAGATTTGGAATTACAGCAAAAGTATTTAAAAGTGCAGATGCTTCTGATTTAGAAGAGCAAATTGATGATAATACTAAAGCGATTTTCTTTGAGTCTTTATCAAACCCACAAATTGCAATTGCAGATGTGGAAAAAATCGTAGAGATTGGTAAAAGAAATGGAGTTTTAACTATTTGTGATAACACAGTAGCAAGTCCAGCTTTATTTAATCCAATCAAATGGGGAGTTGACGTAGTAGTTCACTCAACATCTAAGTTTATAAATGGTCAAGGTACTTCTGTTGGTGGTGCTGTTATTGAAAGAGATGGTTTAGCAGATTTCTTTAAAGCGAATCCAAAAAGATACTATCACTTTGTAGAACCAGATGCAAGTTACCATGGTTTAGTTTATACTGATGTGCCATTACCAAACTTCACTTTAAGAATTAGGTTAGCACTACTAAGAGATATTGGAGCTTGTCAATCTCCACACAACTCTTGGTTATTATTACAAACAATTGAAACTTTAGAACTTAGAATGGAAAAACACTCTAAAAACTCTTTAGAGGTTGCTAAATTCTTAGAGTCTCATCCAAAAGTTAAGTCTGTTAACTACCCTGGATTAGAGTCTAGCCCATACTACGATAAAGCACAAAAGTACTTTGAAGGTGGAAAAGCTTCTGGTCTTATCTCTTTTGAAGCTGAATCTTACGAAGCAGCAAAAAAAGTGATTGATAGTACTAAACTGTTTAGCGTTGTTGTAAATATTGGTGATTCTAAATCACTAATTGTTCAGCCTGCTTCTACAACTCACTCTCAGTTAAGCCCTGAAGAGTTAGCAAAAGCTGGTGTAAACCCTACTACGGTTAGATTATCAATTGGTTTAGAAAATTCTGCTGATTTAATTGAAGACTTAAATCAAGCGTTAAATTAAGAGAGAAATTAAAATGCCGTTAATATCCACAAAGGGTGTATATGGTCTTACGGCCATGTACGAACTAAGTAAGCATGAGAAGGAAACTCCGATGCAAATCAAAGAGATTTCTTCAAATGCTAACATTCCTCAAAACTACTTAGAACAACTTCTAAGTAAGTTAAGAAGAGCCGAACTAGTAAAAAGTATTAGAGGTGCTAAGGGTGGATATATCCTAGCTCATGATGCTAAAGATATCAAAGTTGTTGATATTCTTATAGCATTGGAGGATGATTTAAAGATTGTTGATGCAAAAGCTTCAAATCCAATTTTGAATATCTTTTTTGATGATTCGAAGCAAAGCATGAAAAAAATATTTGATGTGACTCTAGCTGGTCTAGATGAATATCAAGATAAATACAATGAATTTTTACATTACAGTATATAAAGGAAATAAATTATGAATTACGCTGAAAATTTAACACAATTAATTGGAAACACTCCACTTGTAAAACTACAAGGTTCAAGTAACAAAAGTGGTGCAACAGTATTAGGTAAATGTGAGTTTATGAACCCTTCTCACTCTGTTAAAGATAGAATTGGTACAAACATGATTAACTCAGCTTTAGAGCAAGGTTTAATCAACAAAGATACAACAGTTATTGAGCCAACTTCTGGTAACACTGGTATTGCATTAGCTTCTGTTTGTGCAGCGTTAGGAATAAAACTAGTTCTTACAATGCCTTCATCAATGAGTATTGAAAGAAGAAGATTATTAAAAGCTTTAGGTGCTGATTTAGTATTAACTGAGCCAGAAAAAGGAATGAAAGGTGCTATCGATAAAGCAAGCGAATTAGCAGAGCAAACAGAAAACTCTTTCATCCCACAGCAGTTCCAAAATGGTGCTAACCCAGATATCCATAGAAAAACTACTGCACAAGAGATTTTAAAAGATACTGATGGAAAAATTGATATTTTAGTTGCTGCTATTGGTACAGGTGGAACTATTACAGGTGTTGGTGAAGTATTAAAACAACACAACCCAGATATTAAAATTGTTGCAGTTGAGCCAGAAGCTTCTCCTGTATTAAGTGGTGGTAAACCAGGTCCTCATAAGATTCAAGGTATTGGTGCAGGATTTGTTCCAGATGTATTAAATACAGAAGTTTACGATGAGATTATTACAGTTGCAAACGAAACTGCAATTGAGACTTCAAGAAACCTTGCACAAACTGAAGGTTTATTAATTGGTATTTCTGCAGGTGCAAATGCTTACGCAGCAGACGTAGTTGCAAACAGACCTGAAAATAAAGGTAAAACAATTGTAACTATCCTTTGTGATACAGGTGAGAGATACTTAAGCTCAGGACTATATAACTATGACGAAGAGTAAAAACTCTTCGTTATTATATAGCCCTTTAAGAAGAAAGGCAAAATAAATATGCATGAAAAACCTTATAGATCTGTCGTAAAGACTATATCTTGGAGAACTCTAGGAACTCTTGACACAATCGTAATCTCTTATTTTGTTACTGGTAATTTAGGAATGGCTGCTTCAATTGGTTCAATTGAGTTAGTTACAAAGATGGTTTTATACTACTTCCATGAAAGAGCATGGAATAAGATAAATCTAGGAAGAGTTAAACCAGCAGAGAATGATTATCAAATTTAGGTAAGGTATTTATGAGTAAAGAAATAGTAGATAGATTAAATAAAGATTTAGAAAATAAATCAACACAAGAAGTAATAGCTTTCTTTTTAGAAAACTATAAAGGTAAAGTTGCTCTAAGTTCTAGTTTAGCAGCAGAAGATCAAGCTGTAACAGACATAATGCTAAAAGCGGACAAAGAAGCTAAGATTTTTACATTAGACACAGGAAGATTACATCCAGAAACTTATGATGTTATGGATGCAACAAATTTAAAATACAATATTAAAATAGATGTATTTTTCCCAGATAACCAAAAAGTTCAAGAGTTATATCAAGAACAAGGTGTAAATGGTCACTACGAAAGTATTGAAAAAAGAAAAAACTGTTGTTTTATTAGAAAAATTGAGCCCTTAACAAGAGCACTAAAAGATTTAGATGTTTGGATTACAGGACTTAGAGCAGCTCAAAGTGTAACAAGAACAGATATGCCAGTTATTGAGTGGGATGACAACTTTAAAGTTATCAAAGTAAACCCTATTATTAATTGGAGTGAAGAGGATGTATGGAACTACATCAAAGAGAATAGAGTTCCATATAACAAGTTACATGACCAAGGCTTTCCAAGTATTGGATGTGCTCCATGTACTAGAGCCGTAAAAGAAGGTGAAGATATTAGAGCCGGAAGATGGTGGTGGGAAAACCCAGAACATAAAGAGTGTGGATTACACAAGAAATAAAGGAATCAAATGGAAATTAGTCAAGAGAGATTAACACATCTAAAACAGCTTGAAGCTGAATCAATGCACATTATGAAAGAAGTAGTTGCAGAGTTCTCAAACCCAGGTATGCTTTACTCTGTGGGGAAAGACTCTTCTGTAATGTTACACCTTTTACAAAAAGCATTCTACCCTGCTCCACCGCCACTACCATTAATGCACGTGGATACAAAGTGGAAATTCAAAGAGATGATTGAATTTAGAGATAGAAGAGCAAAAGAAGTAGGAATGGAGTTAATCGTTTACTCAAATCCTAAAGGTATTGAAATGGATATTTCTCCATTTGAGCACGGTTCTGCTTTACATACAGATATCATGAAAACTGAAGGTTTAAAAAATGCTTTAAATATCCAAAAGTTTGATGCTGTATTTGGAGGAGCAAGAAGAGATGAAGAAAAATCAAGAGCTAAAGAGAGAATCTACTCATTTAGAGATAAAAACCATAGATGGGATCCAAAGAACCAAAGACCAGAGTTATGGAATATTTACAATGGAAGACATACACAAGGTGAGTCAATTAGAGTATTCCCATTATCTAACTGGACAGAGCTTGATATTTGGCAATATATCTATTTAGAAAATATTGATATTCCTGATTTATACTTCTCAAAAGAGAGAGAAGTTGTAGAGTACATGGGTACAAAAATCATGGTTGACGATGATAGAGTTCCTGAAGATTTAAGAAAAACAGCTAAAAAAGAGAAAGTAAGATTTAGAACACTTGGATGTTACCCATTAACAGGTGCAGTTAATAGTGAAGCAACAACTCTTCCAGAGATTATTCAAGAGATGTTAACTTGTACAACATCTGAGAGACAAGGTAGACTAATAGATAGTGATGGTGACGCATCAATGGAGAAAAAGAAACAAGAAGGATATTTCTAAAATGGCACATCAATCAGATTTAATTTCAAAAAATATTGAAGCATATTTAAAAGAGCACGAAAACAAAGAGATTTTAAGATTCATTACTTGTGGATCAGTTGATGACGGTAAATCAACATTAATTGGAAGATTATTATATGATTCAAAAATGATTTTTGAAGACCAATTAGCAGCTATTGAAAAAGATAGTAAAAAAGTTGGAACAACTGGTGAGAAGATTGACTTAGCACTTTTAGTTGATGGACTAGCTTCTGAGAGAGAACAAGGTATTACTATTGATGTTGCATATAGATTCTTCTCAACTGATAAGAGAAAATTCATTATTGCAGATACTCCAGGGCACGAGCAATACACAAGAAACATGGCTACAGGAGCTTCAACAGCTGACTTAGCTATTATCTTAGTAGATGCAAGACAAGGTATTTTAACTCAAACTAAAAGACACTCTTACATTGCATCATTATTAGGTATTAAAAACTTAATCGTTGCTATTAATAAGATGGACTTAGTTGACTTCTCTGAAGAAGTATTTGAAAATATCAAAAGAGATTACAAAGAGATTATTGAATATCTTCCACATAATGAAGATTTAAATATTCAATTTATTCCAATCTCTGCTTTAGATGGTGACAATATTTTAACTAACTCGCCAAAAGCGCCTTGGTATAAAGGTCAACCATTAATGCAATTACTAGATACAACAGAGATTCACAAAAAAGAGTCTAACTCATTTAGATTACCTGTTCAGTATGTAGTAAGACCACACTTAAACTTCAGAGGATTCTCTGGGACAATTGCAAGTGGTTCTATTAAAGTTGGTGATGAGATTACTGTATTACCTTCAAGAAAAACTTCTAAGGTTAAATCTATTGTATCTAATGATATTAAAGATTTAAGACCAATAGGAAAAGATGAAACAGTTGAAACTATTGAGACTGCATTTGCACCAATGGCAACAACTATTACACTTGAAGATGAGATTGATATTTCAAGAGGGGATATGATTGTAAAATCTGATGATATTCCTAAAGTATCAAACCACTTATCAGCAATGGTAGTATGGATGGATGAAGCTCCATTAACTTTAAACCAAAACTACATTATCAAAAGAGCAACTTCTGTATTAAATGGTGCAGTTAACTCAATTGAGTTTAAAAAGAATATTAATACTTTTGAAGAAATTTCTGCTGATAAACTAGAGTTAAATGATATTGCTAAAGTAACTCTTTCATTAGATAGAGAAATAGCAGTTGACCCATACCACGAAAATAGATATACTGGTAGTTTCATTATTATTGATAAATATACTAATGCAACTGTAGGTGCTGGTATGATTGTATCTTCTGTTGAAGGGTTTGCACACCTTGAAGAAGAAACAAAAGAGTATACACAAGCTGAAATTGAGCTAAACCAATTCATCAGAAAAAATTACCCTGAATGGAATTGTAAGGCTATTTAATGTCAAAGAATTTAGCTATGGATATAGAACAAATTAAAAAAAATAAAGATGGATTAGATGTCTTAAGTGACATCTATATCTACGCTGTTTTAGGTGAAAAGGCAAACGAAGAGGATTTAATTAGATTTAAATGGTATGGTATTCACAAACAAGAGGATACGCAAGATCATTTTACACTAAAAGTTCCATTGCCTTTAGGTCAATTAAATCTAGAACAATTAGAGACTTTATTAGAAATATCCAAAAAATATGCAAAAGACACTCTATTTTTAAATACTTATCAAAAAGTAGAGTTCAAATGGCTTAAAATTCACGATTTACCAGAGATTTTTAATCTACTACATAATGTGGGATTAAAAACTATTTTTGAAGCAGGACATAATGTAAAAAACATCATTACATGTCCTGTAAATGGAATAGATAAAACTCAAATAGCTGATGTAAGTAAAATTGCACAAAAGTTAAATGAGACTTTTATAGGTAATAAAAGCTTTTCAAATTTACCAAATGAACTAACTATTGCAGTAAGTGGATATGCACAAGGTTGTGCTCTTACTTATACACCTGATATTAGTTTTAATGCAACTAAAAATGAAAAAGGAAAAGTTGTTTACTCTCTTAGAGTTATTGGTGAGCACTTAGGTTTTATTACTTCATCTCAAATTGTTCCAACTGCAAGAGCAATCGCAAAAATCTATAAAGATTTTGGAATAAGAGATGATATTGAAGATAGTACTTTCCAATACCTTGTAGGGTCTTGGGGGTTTAGTAAATTCTTTGATATTTTAGAATCATCTGTAACTTTTAGAATAAAAGATTTTGATATTGATGAAGAGTTTGTAGAAGGTAAAGCTCCAAGACTTGGAATTAATGAAAGTAAAATCGAAGATGAAAGTTATATTGGTTGTAAACTAAAAACTTTAGACTTAGGTTCTGAAAAATTAGCACAACTTATAAACTTACTTAAAAAATATGGTGCAACAAAAATAAAACTAACACACAAAGCAAATGTGATAGTTTTAGATGCACCTACAAACAAAGCCCAAGATTTCGCAAAAGATTTAGAAGCAATCGAATTTAATCCTTTTGTATAAGAGCTAAAAAAAGGCTCTTATACAATATACAAGCGAACTCTTATCAAAAATAACTTAAAATTATAAAACTAATAATCCCAACTAATTTAACGAGCAATAAATGACAAGAGACATATTTAAACCTTTTTTTAATGAAAATACAAAGAAATTAGACTTTTTAAAATACAATACTATTGGAAAAAGTAAAAGTGAGTATTTTGACTATACTGCATCAGGACTTGCTTTTAGACCAATTGAAAATAGAATAAGAGATGTTTTAGAAACATATGCAAACACTCACTCTATGGAATCAACTAATGCAAAAGCTACTACATACTATTATGAACAAGCAAGAGCAAATTTAGCTAAAAACCTTGATATAAATGAAGAGTTTGCAATACTTCCTAGTGGTTGTGGAACAACTGCTGCTATTAAACACTTACAAGAACTTCTTGGACTTTATATCCCGCCTGCGACAAAAAAGAGATATGAAATACAAGTAGATAAATCTAAATTACCTTTAGTTATAGTTGGACCATATGAACATCACTCAAATGAAGTCTCTTTTAGAGAAGCACTTTGTGAGATAAAAAGGGTTAAACTTGATGATGAAGGTTTAATCGACATGAAACACCTAAAGAAGATTTTGAAGAAAAATGAAGGAAGAGAAATAATTGGTTCTTTCTGTATTGCTTCAAATGTAACTGGTATCATTACACCTTATAAAAAAATCTCAAAACTACTTAGAAAATACAATGCCCTAGTTTGTTTTGATGCAGCTGCTAGCTCACCTTATATGAATGTACCAAGTTCTCTTTATGATGCAATGTTTATGTCACCTCATAAACTTTTAGGAGGTCCTGGTTCTTGTGGACTTTTAATAGTTAGAAAGTCTCTTATAAATACAGAACTTTCACCAACTTTTGCAGCAGGTGGAACTGTAGAGTATGTAAATAAAAAAGAGCAAGTTTACCAAAAAGATATAGAAGTAAGAGAAGACGCCGGAACACCTGGTATTTTACAATTTATAAGAGCTTCACTAGCATATCAACTTAGAAATGAAGTAGGTTTTGAGTTTATAAATGAACAAAAAACAAAACTAAAAACACTTTTTATAAATGAGCTAAGTAAGCTTTCAAATTGTGAGATATATGGTAATCAAGAAGAAGATAATATAGGTATTGTTTCTTTTAATATAAATAGTATCGACCCTTATGAACTATGCGCAAAACTATCAGCTACTGATGGTTTCCAAACAAGAGCTGGTTGTTCATGTGCTGGGCCATATGGTCATGATTTATTAGGAATTGATGATGCAAATATCTCAAATAAACCAGGTTGGCTTAGAATCTCAATCCACTATACTCAAACTGAAGAAGAAATCCTAAATTTAGTTAAGTGTATAACTAATCAAAGTAAGTAAAGTCATATATGACTTTACTTAAAAGATAATTTTTCTTATTTAATATAGATTTTATTTTTCATTAAATATCTATTAATTTTTGCTTTATATAATTCCCTCATGCAATTTATAATATTTATTACAGTTTTTTTATTGGTATTTGCTTTCCAAACTTATATAATAAAAAAACGTCTTATCAATAAACTTGACTTTAATGATAAGACAAAAAAATATCTAAGCGCATTTTTATATATAACATTTTTTGGGGTATGTTTATACCCAGTCGCTAGATATAATCCAGTTTTCCCAAACTGGCTATATTTCCTATTATCTTTACCTATTGGGGTGATTTTCCTTACATTTATCATAACAATTATTCATGAAATCATCTCATTTGGTGTTAATAAAACTTCATTCAAAGAAAATCGACGAGCTTTTTTTAAAAAATCCCTTGATATAGGTGCCATATCTTTAGTTGTTGGAACAAATGCAAAAGCAATGCAAAATGCAAAAACTATTGAACTTGAAACAGTTGAAATCAAAATCAAAGATTTAAAGAAACCATATGAAATAGTTCAATTAAGTGATATTCATATAGGTGGCTTAATAGATAAGGATTTTATTAAAAGCCTTGTTCAAAAAGTAAATAGTCTAAATGCAGATACTGTTGTTATTACAGGAGATTTAGTTGATACAAAACTAGAGTTTGCAAAACCAGCTTTACAAGAGCTATCAAAACTAAAATCTAAGTATGGGACTTATTTTATTGTAGGAAATCATGAGTATTTCCATGATGTTTATACAATAATAAACTATGTTAACTCTTTAGGCATAAAAGTCTTGGAAAATGAGTCAATTTATATAGGAGAAAAACATCAAGGCTTTAATTTAGTGGGTGTTTATGATATCTTTGGACATAGATATGGTAACTTTATACCAAACCTTGAAAAAGCATTAGAAAATAAACAAAATGCCCCAACAATTTTACTTGCACATCAACCAAAATATTTAAATGAAATTAATACAAAACAGATAGATTTAGCCCTTTGTGGTCACACTCATGGTGGGCAAATCTTTCCTTTTAACTATCTTGTAAAACTACAACAACCTTATGTTAGAGGTCTTAATAGACACAATGAAACTACACAGGTTTATGTAAACAAAGGAACAGGATTTTGGGGTCCACCTATGAGGCTAGGTGCCAGTTCCGAAATTACTCACATAAAAATAATTTAAAAAATAGACAAAGATATTTTACTAATTAATAATTATTGTTATATAATTAGTAACAATTTTCCCCCAAAGGTATTATTATGAGTGGTAAAGAGATACATCTAGATAACAACTCATTTATTGTTTCTGAAACTGATGAAAAAGGTTTCATAAAATATGCAAATGATGAGTTCTGTGAAATAAGTGAATTTACACTTGAAGAGTTAATTGGTCAACCCCACAATATTCTAAGACATCCAGACATGCCAAAAGCAGCTTTTGAAGACTTATGGAAAACTATCAAAAGCGGTAATATTTGGAAAGGTTTTGTAAAGAACAAAACTAAACACGGTAACTATTATTGGGTATATGCAACAATCTATCCTTTAGAATCAAGTGATGGTTCAAAAGGTTATATGTCATGTAGAAAAGTAGCTTCAAGAGATGAAATAAACAAAGCTGAAGCACTATATAAGACAATGAAATAAGGAAAAAGAAATGAACTTCTTAAAAAATCTACCAATAAAAAAGAAGCTTTTAGTTTCGATAATCATACCTATGCTTGCCGTTTTAGTTGTCTCATCAATACTACTTTTTCAAGGATATATAAAGTATAAAAACTACGTAAAACTAGAAACTCTAATGAGTTTAAATGCTAGTATCTCTCATCTTGTACATGAAACACAAAAAGAAAGGGGAGCGACTGCTGGTTATATTGGAAGTAAGGGTGCTAAGTTTAAAGACATTCTTGCTAATCAAAGAGAACTTACAAATCAAAAACTAAAAGATTTAAATAGTTATATTTCATCTAATAACCTATACTCAATTCTAAATGAAAAAAATGCAAATAGATTAAAAAACATATTAAATGAAATAGGTAAAGTTAACAGCATTAGAGGAGAGGTTGATGGATTTAACATAAGTCTAAAAAATGCATTAGGTTACTATACAAACTTAAACTCTATGTTTTTAAAATATATTACTTTAACTTCAAAACAGTCTTTAGATAATGAAATTGCCATTGAAACAATGGCTTATTATACATTTCTTGAATCAAAAGAAAGAGCTGGTATTGAAAGAGCTGTAGGATCAGCTATATTTGGAGCTAATAATCTTATTCCTGGATTTCAAGCAAGATTTATTACGCTTATTGCCCAACAAGATGCTTATATGAACTCTTTTGAGACTTTAGCAACAAAAGAGTTAATAGATTTCAAAGATGCAACAATTCAAGGTGAGTCAGTAAATGAAGTAAACAGATTAAGAAAACTTATTATTACAAATAATGATGGTCAAGGTAATTTCAATGTTGATGCCACTTATTGGTTTAAAACTATCACAAAGAAGATTAATCTACTTAAAAAAACAGATGATTATCTTTCAGAGAAAATAATAAGTGACACATTAATAAAAGAAAAAGAGGCATTAAATAAATTTATAATGTTAACAGTTTTCCTTGTTTTAGTAATTGCGATAACTCTATTTATTGCTTCTTACAATACAAGAACAATTATTGATTCTATTATGAAAATTAGAAATGGTATTGAAATATTCTTTGACTTTATGAATAGAAAAAGAAATACATTTGATCATATTGATGTTAAAACAAAAGGTGAGCTAGGCGAAATTGCACAATTTATAAATAAAAACTTAGAGAC
Source organism: Arcobacter pernae (assembly GCF_049472135.1). Classification (NCBI taxonomy): domain Bacteria; kingdom Pseudomonadati; phylum Campylobacterota; class Epsilonproteobacteria; order Campylobacterales; family Arcobacteraceae; genus Arcobacter; species Arcobacter pernae. The sequence goes on along the minus strand of NZ_JBMOVV010000002.1, from coordinate 269,552 downwards.
TTTAGAAAGAGAACTTGAGCAAGATATGAAGTGTGTTGGTGAAGCTATTTTAGTTCTAAATAAACTAGAGCAAGGAAGTTACCACAATCAAGTTATGTCAATGCCTGCAAACCCACAAATCAAAACATTTGCAAAAACAATCAATAAAATGCTTGTAAATCAAGAGACTTTAATGAACAATATTTTAGATGAATTAGATAAATATACAAACTACAACTACTTATCTAAAATCAATAATGATAATATTCATGGGGAAACTAAGAAGTTAATTGATGGAATTAATGCTTTAGGTGAAGCAATTACTGCAATGCTTAGAGAAAACAAATCAAATGGGGATGTGTTAAGTCAAAATTCACAAGAATTATCTTCAAATGTAGAACATTTAAATAGTTCTGCATTATCTCAAGCTGCTTCTATTGAAGAAACAGCTGCTTCTATTGAGGAGACAACTGCTTCTATTAGAGAGATTTCATCTCAAGCTATTACAATGCAAGAGTTATCAAAAGAGACATTAACTTATGCAAATGAAGGTAAAAATTTAGCTCAAAAAACTCAAAACTCTATGGAAGAGATCAATAACGCAACACAAGAGATTAATGAAGCAATTACAATTATTGACCAAATTGCATTCCAAACAAATATCCTTTCATTAAATGCAGCTGTTGAAGCAGCAACGGCTGGTGAAGCAGGAAAAGGTTTTGCTGTTGTTGCTCAAGAAGTAAGAAACCTTGCTGGAAGAAGTGCAGATGCAGCAAGAGAAATAAAAGAACTTGTTGAAAAAGCTAATCTGAAAGCTAGTGAAGGTAAAAACAGTTCTGAAATGATGATTGAAGGGTTTAGTAAACTAAATGAAAAAATTGAAAATACTAGTGAGATAATTTCATCAGTAACAAACTCAACGCAAGAACAAAGTAGAACAATCTCACAAATAAATGAGGCTATTACAAAAATAGACCAATTAACTCAAGAAAATGCTAAAGTTGCTACAAATGCTAAAGATATCGCTTCTAAAACAAATGATATCGCTTTAGAAATTATCAAAAATACTGATAGTAAACAATTTAACTAAAAAGAGTAATACTCTTTTTAGTCTTGCAATTTTAATTAAATCTAAAAATAAAAAAATGTACAATGTATAACTAAATAAATAACTTTAGGTTTACAATGAAACATATTAAATTTTTTGTAATATTTATTCTTTTAAATAGCTACTTATTACATGCCTCACCTTCAAAAAAAATTGTTTATATAACTGCTGATATGAAAATACCATTTTGGAGTATTATGTCAAAAGGTATTTCAAATATTACTCATAATCATAATTATGAATTTGAAATTTATGACTCTAAAAACAGTGCAAAAATAGAGCTAATGCACACAATAAATGCTATCAAGGATAGAGTTGATGGGATTATTGTATCACCAACAAACTCATCTGCTTGTGTAACTATTTTAAAACTTGCAAAAAAAGCTAATATCCCTGTTGTAATTTCTGATGTGGGTACTGATGGAGGAGATTATGTATCTTATATCTCTTCAAATAATAAACTAGGTGCTTACCATATTGGAAATACTTTAGTAAAAGAAATGAAAAAAAGAGACTTTGATAATAAAAAAGTAGGAATAATTGCTATCCCTCAAAAAAGATTAAATGGACAGCAAAGAACAGCTGGTTTTATGGAAGCACTAAATCAAGCAAATATTAAAGGTGCTGATATCAAACAACTTATTAATTGGAGTGATGAAGAAACCTATGAATATACTAAAGAGTTAATAACTAGATTCCCAAATTTAGGGGCTATTTGGTTACAGACATCAAATATTTATAAAGGTGCCATAAAAGCAATAAATGATTTAAATAAACAAAATGAAGTACTACTAATTGCCTTTGATGCAGAGCCTGAATTTATACAGCTTATTAAAAACAACACTATTATTGCCTCAGGAATGCAACAACCATACCTAATGGGACAAAAAGCTGCACTTTCTATGCACAAATACTTAGATAATCAAAATGTAATGCAAGATATACAAATTCCTGTTTTAACAGTAACTACAAAAAATATCAATGAAATAAAAGAAGAAATCAATTTAAATGTTTTAGGAATTGAAAACTAATGAGAAAATTTAAATTATCTTTATACTTTGCATTAGCTATAACTATTATTTGTACAGTTGTTTTAACTATGGCTATTAACTCAACATACAGTTATATCTATACAAAAGATAAGATAATTGATAATATGAAAAATGATTCAAGAACTACAATCTTATCAATAAAAGATAATATCAAAAATCTAATCTCAGCTTATGCTATAAATGAGTATAACAATCTAATTTATAATGAATTAAGTAGAAAAGATATTTTTGCAATTATTATAAATGACTACAATATGGGAAAAATTCTAGGAGAAGAATACCTCTCTACTGGAAAAATCAAACACAATGGAAAAATCATTGACTATGATCCTACAAATGTAATTCATAATCAAGAACTAAAAAACTCTTTTTACTCTGATACATATAAAATTGTATCCTCTTTTGGAACTGAAATAGGTACAATTACTATTTATATTACAGATGAAAAAATGAAAAAAGAACTAAAAGAGATTATTATAGAGAATATAAAAAATACATTTATTCTATCTCTATTTCTAATTTTGTTTTTGTTCCTAACAATTAAAGCATTTATCTTAAAACCTATATCTGATATCACTAATACTATAAGTATTATAGATAAAGATGGTATTCCAACAAAAATTCTTGAAGATAATATGTTTACAGAGATTGATAATCTATCAAGCAGTATTAATAAGATGATTAATAGTATTAAAAAATCAACATTTATTCTAAAGAATGAACAAAATAGATTAGAGTATTTACTTCAAAATAGTCCTATTGCAGTAAGAATTGCAAAAAATGATACAGAAGATGTAGTTTTTGCAAATCATGCCTATAAAAAACTAATTAAAAAAGATAATGATTTTAGAAAACCTAGAAAATATTATGAAAATGAAGATGAATACAATGAAATAATAGAAAGACTTAAAAACAATGAAACTATTTACAATAAATTAATTGAACTAAATATTCAAAACAAAAAAGTTTGGGCTCTTGCTTCATATATGAATATTAGTTTTGATAATGAAAATGCAATTATTGGATGGTTTTATGATGTGACAAATGAGAAAAACAATGAAAATAGATTGTATGAGGCAGTAGAACTTCAAACAACAATTTTTGATAACTCTGGTTATATGATTATAAGAACTGATAAAAAAGGTATCATAAAACAAGTAAATAAAGAAGTTGAAAAAGTTACAGGATATACTCAAGAAGAGTTAGTTGATAAACAAACTCCTTTAATTTTCCACTTAAAAGATGAATTAAATATGGTAGCCAAAGAGTTTAGTAAAAAGCTAAGAGAAGAGATTGAACCAGACTTCAATGTATTTATTGCAAAATCTGCTTTAAGACAAAGTGAACTTGAATGGACTTATATTACAAAAGATGGTAAACACCTTCCAGTTAGTTTAAAAGTTACTGCACTTAAAAATAAAAAGAATGAAATTTATGGCTACTTAGGAATCTCAAGGGATATTACACAAACAAAAGTTATGGAATCCCAATCAAAACTAGCTTCAATGGGAGAAATGATAGGAAATATTGCCCATCAATGGAGACAGCCTCTAAGTGTAATAACTTCAATATCAAGTGCAACTATTCTAAAAAATGAAGTAAATAAACTAACTAAAGAAGACTTATATAAAAGTATGGAAAATATTACAAAACAAGCAAAATATTTATCTAATACAATTGAAGACTTTAGAGACTTTATTAGAAATAAAGAGCAAAAAGAGATTGTTAAAATCTCTCATATAGTAGAAAAAACTATTAATATCTTAAAATCAACTCTAAATAGTAATGAAATTCAACTTATTTTAGATATTGAAGAAGATATGGAAATCCCTGCATTTGAGAATCAATTAATGCAAGCATTAATAAATATAATTAACAACTCAAAAGATGCAATGAATGAAAATATTCAAAAACATGAAACAAAACTTATTTTCGTAAAAACAAAAAAGAGTGATTCAGGTTTAGATTTAACGATTGTTGATAATGGTGGGGGTATAAAAAAAGAAGTGATTGATAAAATATTTGAGCCATATTTCACGACAAAACATAAGAATATTGGTACAGGTATCGGGCTTTCTATGACTTACCAAATTATCACAGAGCACCATGATGCAAAAATCATTGCATCAAATAGCACCTATGTATACAATGATATAGAATACACAGGTGCTAAGTTTAAAATCTCTTTTAACAATTAGTTAGTAATAGCTAAAAAACTAGTAGTAATTGTTAAAAAATATATTGTAATTAAAATTATATAATCTTTTTTATTTGTATTAATATTGTTTTTCATTTTATTCTCCTTCTAATAGGAGAATAAAAATCTCCTATTAATATAAACTATTTTTAAAACTTTTTAAAATCCTAAGCCACATATCACTGGACATAAAAATTTTCCTTTTATTTAATTTTTTTACATAAAAAAAGGGGGAAGAGCCAAAGCCCTTCCCCCTTTATAAGATATTTATTTCTAAATCTTATTATTCAGCGAATTTAGCTTTTTTTGCTGCTCTTTTTCTTGCTGTTGGATCTAAATCTCTTTTTCTAACTCTAATAGAAAGAGGTGTTACCTCAACAAGTTCGTCTTCTTCGATCCACTCTAGTGCATTTTCTAAAGACATTGCTCTTGGAGGAACTAATTTAATAGCATCATCAGATCCAGATGCTCTTACGTTTGTAAGTGCTTTACCTTTAATTGGGTTAACATCTAAGTCATTTGATTTTGCATGCTCACCAATTACCATTCCAACGTATACTTTATCTTGAGGTTTAATAAACATAATTCCTCTATCTTGTAGGTTGAAAATTGAGTAACCTAATGCTTCTCCATTTTCCATAGAAACTAAAGCACCATATTTTCTAGATTCAACTGTTCCAGAGTATGGTCTAAACTCTAAGAATGAGTGGTTCATAACACCCTCACCTTTAGTTTCAGTTAAGAACTCAGTTCTAATACCAATTAATCCTCTAGCTGGAATTTCAAACTCTAATCTTGTAAATCCAGAACCCATTGGTACCATGTTTGTCATGTTAGCTTTTCTCTTACCTAACTTCTCAATAATTGCTCCAGAGAACTCATCAGGAGTATCAATTACTAAGTGCTCAAATGGCTCCATAGTTACACCATTTTCTTCTTTTGTAATAACTTCTGGTCTACCAATAGAGAACTCAAAACCTTCTCTTCTCATGTTCTCTGCTAAAATAGTAATTTGAAGCTCACCTCTTCCGTTTACTTTAAATTTACCTTCACCAATTTGCTCATAATTCATAGCAATATTAGTATTCATTTCAGCAGAAAGTCTTTCATCAATTTTATTTGAAGTTACAAACTTACCTTCTGTTCCCGCTAATGGAGAATCATTAACTGCAAAAGTTACAGATAGTGTTGGCTCTTCAATGTGCATTGGGTCTAATGGCATTGGATTTGCAGGGTCACATAAAGAATCACCTACATCAATAGTTTCAAAACCAGCAACAGCACAGATATCACCAGAACCTGCTTGTTGGATTTCAACTCTATCAAGACCTTTAAATCCAATAAGTTTTGTAACTCTACCTTTTACTTTTTCACCATCTGCTTTACATAATAAAACAGTCTCACCCATAGAAATAGTACCGTTGAAAATTCTAGCAATACCGATTTTACCAATGAAGTTATCGTAATCAAGTGTAAATACTTGAAGTTGTAAACCTTCATCATCGCTACCTTTAGGAGCTGGAACTTTGTCTAAAATTGTTTCAAATAATGGTTTTAAATCCATATTTCCATCATTTGCCTCATATCTTGCATAACCATCTCTAGCTGCTGCATAAATTACAGGGAATTCTAATTGTTCTTCATTAGCATCCATATCAGCAAATAGGTCAAATACCTCATCAACAACTCTTTCTGGCTCACCAGCTGGCTTATCAATTTTGTTTACAACAACGATTGGCTTGTGACCTAATTGAAGAGCTTTCTTAACAACGAATTTTGTTTGAGGCATAACACCTTCTTGAGCATCAACTAGTAATAATACTGAGTCAACCATCTTAAGAACCCTCTCAACTTCTCCACCAAAATCGGCGTGTCCCGGAGTGTCAATGATGTTAATTCTTACACCTTCATAGTCAATAGCTGTGTTCTTAGAAAGAATAGTAATTCCTCTTTCTTTTTCGATAGCATTACTATCCATAACTCTTTCATCAACTTGAGTGTGAGCTGCAAATGTTCCAGATTGTTTTAATAACTCATCAACAAGTGTTGTTTTACCGTGGTCAACGTGTGCGATAACGGCAATATTTCTAATATCTCTCATTTATTCTCTTTATAGTAGTTTTGAAGGAATTTTTTAATTTTAGCTAAAATTTTCCTGATTAGTTTTCGCGATTATACTAAAAACTTGCTTAAACATTAGCTTTTATATATGACTAATTACAAATTGATAACATAATATACACTTTTTATCTTCTTCTTATTTGTTACAATACAAAATTCAATTAAAAAGCAAAAAGGTTCTAAATGAATTATCAAGAAATATTAGAAGAGATTAAAGAAGAAATCAAACCCCATTTAAAAAAAGGTGAAGTAGCAAACTATATCCCTGCTTTACAAGAAGTAAAGAAAAATGATTTTGCTATGAGTATTATTGATTTAGATTTAAATGAATATCATGTAGGTTCTTATGAAAAACCTTTTTCTATACAAAGTATTTCTAAACTCTTTACATTTACCCTTGCTTTACAAAACTACAGCAAAGAGCTATACAAAAGAGTGGGACATGAACCATCTGGCGATCCATTTAACTCGCTAGTGCAACTTGAGTATGAAAATGGTATTCCTAGAAATCCTTTTATAAACGCAGGAGCTATAGTAACAACAGATGCTTTAATATCTTTATATAAAGAAAGTACTTTTGATTATATACTTCATTTTATACAAGAAGTAGCAAATGACCATAGTATAAACTATGATAAAGAAGTTTATAAATCTGAACTAAAACATGGATACAGAAACCTTGCACTAATAAATATGATGAAAAGTTTTAACAATATCAAAAACTTTACAGATAATGTAATGCAAACATATTTTAAACAATGCTCTATTGATATGAGTACACAACAACTAGCTAAATCAGTTCTTTTCTTAGCAAATCATGGAATTAATCCTCTTACAAATGAACAAGTTGTAAATGAAAGTAAAGCAAAAAGAATAAACTCTTTAATGTTAACTTGTGGACACTATGATGCTTCAGGAGATTTTGCATATAAAGTAGGACTACCTGGGAAGAGTGGTGTTGGTGGAGGAATTGTAGCTATTGTTCCTAAAAAAATGGCAATTTGTGTTTACTCTCCTAGACTAAATAGATTCGGAAATTCCCATGCAGGAACAAAAGCTTTAGAACTTTTTACAAATAAGACAGGTTTATCCATCTTTTAAATATGGCTTTAGTATAATCACGCTATTAAAAATAAAAGGTTTATAAATGACAGCACTACAATTAGCAGATATTATTGGTGTAATCTGTTTTGCCCTATCAGGGTTTTTAATTGCTGTTCATTATAAACTAGATATATTAGGTGTTTTTATCTCTGCTTTTTTAACTGCCCTTGGTGGAGGAATGACAAGAGATGTACTTGCAAATAAAACACCTTATGTATTTACAGATGTATTACCAGTAACCTTAGTGGTAGCCACTGTATTTATTTCTTTAATTCTAAAACTTCATAAAATCGATGATTTAGAAGGTAAAACTGCCTTTATTGTTTCAGATGCAATTGGCCTTGTATCCTTCGCTATTACGGGTTCTCTTGTTGCTATTGAAAATGATTTTAATTTCCTTGGAGTTTTGATTCTTGCATTTATTACAGCTGTAGGTGGAGGTACTATTAGAGATATTTTAATTAATAGGGTACCATCTATTTTAGTATCTGAATTCTATGCTACTGTTGCAATTATAGTTGGACTTATAACTTATGGTTTATATCTATTAGATTTAAAAAATATCTATTCATTAATCTTAGTTTTTATCTTTGGAGTTGCATTAAGGCTACTTGCATATTACAAAAATTGGAATCTTCCAACTTTATCAAAATAGATTAAATTTTTATCTTAACCTTTCATTTACTTTTTGTTGATACAATTTCGCAATTTAAATTCAGGAGAAAAAATGAAGAAGATTTTATTCGTTGCTGCATTATTAGCTGCGACATTTGCTAACGCATTAAACATTGGAGATACAACTCCAGCATTTGAAATTCAAGATCAATTTGAAAAAAAACAAACTATTAAATCAGATGCTAAAAACATCATCGTTGCTGGTGACAGAGATGCAAGTGAAGTAATTAGAGACTATTTATTAAAAAAAGAAAAAGGTTTCTTAGAGTCTAAAAACTCTTACTATGTTGCTGATATTTCAGGAATGCCAAGTTTAATTACTAAGTTTTTTGCATTACCTAAGATGAGAGATTATCCTTTCTCTATTTTATTAGTAGATGAAGAGCAATCAAAATCATTTACTAAAAAAGAGGGACAAATCACTGTTTACTCTGTAGAAAATGGTAAAGTTTCAAACGTAAAATATATTACTACTGCTGAAGAATTAGACGCAGTATTTAACTAAGACTATTAGCCTTATGGCTAATAGCTTATTTTTAATTTTCTAATTAGATACTAATTTTAAACCTACAATAGAACTTATCAACGTAAATAAAAAGAATAATCGTAAAAATCCTGCTGGTTCATTATAAAATAAAATTCCAACTACTATAGTTCCAAAAGCCCCTATTCCCGTCCAAATTGCATATGCAGTTCCTATAGGAATTGTCTGAACTGCTTTCGTTAAAAAATAAAAACTACCCGTTGCAAATACTAAAAATATAATTGTTGGTATTAATTTTGTAAAGTTTTCAGTTAATTTAAGCATTGAAGCAAAACCAACTTCTAGTAAACCTGCTAATATTAAATATATCCATGCACTCATAAATAATCCTTTTAAAATATCTTTCTTGGAAAGATACCTTATTTCCACTTATATTTATCTTTCCTAGAAAGATAAAATTAAATATACCTATGCTATTATAAAAAATGCAATTAAAAGAGTTTAATAAAAATAGTATAGAAACACTAAAAGAAAAAACACCACATATTTATAAATCAGTACTTCATGTAACCCTTCCTTTTTTTAGAGCTCATAAGGTTTTATTTGATAAAGGAGAGAGTGTTTTAAAAGAAGAGTTCAATCTTACACAAAGCGAATTAGATGTAATTTCATGTCTTTATTACAGTTCAGAAGAAGAACATACACTAACACCTACTAAGCTTTATGAACTTATGCTTTTTTCTTCAGGAGGAATGACAAAACTTTTAAAGAAACTTGAAGAAAAAGAACTTATTAAAAGAGTTGATTCAAAAGAAGATAAAAGAGTTAAAAATGTTCAATTAACAAAAAAAGGTATAGATATTATGCTTAGTGCAATAGATAGAATAATAAGTTTTGAGGATGATTATTTCAATAAACTTGATAATAAAGAGCAAAAAGAGTTTGCTAAACTTTTAAACAAACTCCTTGATTAAATTTTAAAGTAGTTTTTTAAATGTATCTACAATAGCAATAGATTCTAACTGCTTAATTCTATTCTCTAGTGTTTCAGGCGTTTCATTCTCATCTAAGAACAACTCTTTTGTAAGAATAATTTCTCCATCATCATACTTTTCATTTACATAATGAATAGTAACACCTGATTTTTTCTCACCATTTTTAATAACTGCTTCATGTACATATCTTCCATACATTCCTTTTCCTCCATATTGAGAAGGTAAAATTGCAGGGTGAGTATTAATTATCTTATTTTCAAAGGCATTAACAAGTTTAGGTCCTATCATTTTCATATATCCTGAACAAAAAACATAGTCACATTCAAACTCTAAAAGCAACCTAGCTATTTTATCATCACAGTCTTGCCCTGGATACCTTTTATCGTTTATTACAAAATTTGGTATGTTAAAAGACTCTGCTGTTTCTAAAACATTTGCATTTGAGTTATTTGAAATAACTACAACAACTTTTGCATCTAAAATTTTTTCATCTATTGCTTTTTGAATTGTTTGAAAACCACTTCCATTATATGAAGCTAGGATACCTATTCTTTTCATTTTACTATTCCTACTTATAATTAAGGCGAGATTATAACAAATAAAAAGTTTTTATAATATAAGTTAAATATTTTTTACCAATTATCTAATTCTTTGAGCATGTGTTAATGCTATTGCTATTGCATCTGTAATATCAAGAGGTTTAATCTCTTTTTTTATTCCAAGAAGTCTTTTTACCATAAATGCAACCTGAGTCTTATCAGCCTTACCATTTCCTGTAACTGCTTGTTTTACTTGAAGAGGTGTATACTCTGCAAAGTTTCCAAATACTTGTAAGATTTTTAATGAAATAGCACCTCTAAATTGTGCTAGTTTAATTACGGTTTTAGGGTTAAAAGCATAAAACATATCTTCAATTGATACCTCATCAATTTCATGTCTAGCAAAAATCAAATCAAAGCCTTCTGTCATTTCTACAATCTGCTCTTGTAAAACTTTTGTTTTGATTTTTATAAGTCCTGCTTCAATAAGCTTTAAATTTCTTCCATCTTTTTCAATAATTGCATATCCACAGTTTCTAGTTCCGGGGTCAATTCCTAATATTTTCACGCTTTATTACTCTTTTTTCATCATATTTTTATTCACATAGTTTGAAGTACCGTATAATGGTATTTTTCACCTAAATATTCACTTAAAAAACATTAGTTATTCACTACTTATTCACCATGTGAACAACATTTATTCATCATTTTATTCACTTTATTTTTAAGGAATTTTTAACATGTGAATAACTTTTATCAAAAATTGGTTATAATAGCTACTATTTATAAAATAAAGAGTTAATGATATATGACAAATAAAGATTTTTTAGCGCTTATTCAAAAAGAAGCAACATCTATTGATTATGACAGATACTTAAAACAACTTACTTACAAGAAAATCTCATCAGATGAGAAGCTTGCTGTATTTGAAGTATCAAATAAATATATAGCTTCATGGATTAAGAGTAAATTCACAGGACTAATACAACATTGTTTTGAGCAATACGATGGTTCTAAGCCTAAAATTGAGATCAAAATTGCTGGTGAAAAAAAATCTAAAAAAGAGATTATTCAAGAACAAATCAAAAATGAAACAGCTGAAAGTACAATCCTAAATCCATCATATACATTTGATTCATTCGTAGTAGGACCTTCTAACCAAATGGCCTATAATGCGTCACTTGCTGTATCAAATAAACCAGGAACTCAGTATAATCCACTATTTATTTATGGTGGAACAGGTCTTGGAAAAACACACTTACTTCAAGCAGTAGGAAACGCAGCAATTGAGAAAGGTCAAACTGTAATATATGTAACAATTGAACAGTTTATGAATGACTTTACTTTCTCAATTAAAAATAAAAATATGGAACACTTTAGAAGTAAATATAGAAAGTGTGATGTTTTATTAATTGATGATATTCAGTTCTTAAGTGGAAAAGAACAAACACAAGAAGAGTTCTTCCATACTTTTAATGAACTTCATAATGCAAAAAAACAAATTGTAATGACAAGTGATAGACTTCCATCACAAATTGCAGGTCTTGTAGATAGGCTAAAGTCTCGATTTGAGTGGGGTTTAACAGCAGATATTCAAATTCCAGGGTTAGAGACAAAAATAGCAATTATTGAGAAAAAATCTGAACTTAATGGTATTGCCTTAACAAGAGAGATTATTAATTTTATTGCTACAAACCTAGATAACTCTATTAGAGAAATAGAAGGAGTACTTATTAGAATTAATGCAAGTGCTTCTTTATTAAACCAAGAGATTACCCTAGAAATGGTACAAGGCTTACTAAAAGAGCAAATTAAAGAAACAAAAGAGAACATCAAACTTCCTGATGTTATCGATATTGTCGCACGTGAGCTTAATATCAAACCAAGTGATATCAAATCTAAAAAAAGAACAGCAACAGTTGCAAATGCAAGAAGAGTTGTTATATATCTAGCAAGAGAATTAACACATAACTCTATGCCTGATATTGCAAAGTTCTTAGGAATGAAAGATCACTCGTCAATTTCTCATAATATCAAGAAAGCAAATGAGCTTATAGAGAAAGATGAGAACTTTAAATTAATCATTGAAAATTTAAAAAATAAAATCATAAATAAGGAGTGGTAAAAGTAGTCAGAAAAAAAAGTTTAAGCAACTTGTGTGAAAAGGTGTGAATATTTCATTTCGTTATATCACTTGAAAGTGTTTCGATACAGTCGTCGATTTGAATGTATTTTCATCTTTTCACACACACTACTACTTCCACTAAAGATATATAAATAATAGGAGATATAAAATGAGGTTTATAATTACAAAAAATATCATTGAAAATGTAATAGCTTCTATGCAACCTTTTTTAGAAAAAAAAGATGCTAGTGCAATTACATCACATATATATTTAGAAATTGCAAATACAAAGTTAATTTTAAAAGCTACTGATTATGAAATAGGATTAGAGTCTCATATCGATAGCATTAATGAAATAGAAGAAGGTAAAGCAACTGTTAATGGTTCTAACTTACTTGGTATTATTAAAAGATTAAAAAATGAAGATATTATATTTGAAACATCAGGTAACAACTTAGTAATCAAACAAAATAAATCAATCTTTAAATTACCTATGTATGATGCATCAGAATATCCAGATATGCTTAAAAATGATAATTTAAATAAATTAGATATATCTACATTAAATTTTATAAACTCAATTAGAAAGATTACACCTGCAGTTGATAACAATAATCCTAAGTTTGAATTAAATGGTGCATTAATTGATGTTAAAAGCGAAAAAATAAACTTTGTTGCTACTGATACTAGAAGATTAGCTATATCTCATTTACAAAATATTGCAAATATTGAATCTCAATTTATTATTCCTAAAAAAGCAATTATTGAAATACAAAAACTATTTATAGATGAAGCAACTATTTCTTATGATGATACTAACTTAGTAATTCAAAATAGTAACTCTAAATTCTTTACAAAGCTAATTAATGGTAAATTTCCAGATTACGAAAGAATTATACCTACTAATTTAAAATATAGTTTATCTTTACCAAAAAATCAATTAGTAGAATCTATTAAATTAGTTACATCTCTTTTCTCAAATATTAAAATTACATTTACTTCAAATGCAATCATATTTGAATCTTTAGATGAAGATAGTGAATCACAAACACAAATTGATATAAATCTAAATATAGAAGAAAACTTCTATTTAGCAGTAAATGCTAAATATTTATTAGATTTCTTAAGTATGACAAACAATGAAAATGTAACTGTTGGATTTAATGAATCAAATTTACCATTTTACTTAGAAGATGAAAAATTCTTTACAATTGTAATGCCAATTGTTTTAGAAAAATAGATTTAAATATATAAAATTAAAATAGAAATTAGAAATAAGGACAAAAATAGATGAGTCAAGAATACGGCGCTAGTAATATTAAAGTTTTAAAAGGTTTAGAAGCAGTTAGAAAAAGACCAGGTATGTATATTGGTGATACAAACATCAATGGTTTACATCATATGGTTTATGAAGTTGTTGATAACTCTATTGATGAAGCTATGGCTGGTTACTGTAGAAATATCAAAGTTACAATGACAAAAGATGGTTGGATAAGAGTTGAAGATGATGGTAGAGGTATTCCTGTAGCAGAACATCCAACTGAAAAGATGTCAGCAGCTACTGTTGTACTTACAGTTTTACATGCTGGTGGTAAATTTGATAAAGATACATATAAAGTTTCTGGTGGATTACACGGGGTTGGTGTATCTGTTGTAAATGCCTTATCTTCTGAACTTAAAATGACTATTTACAGAGAAGGAAAGATTCATTATCAAGAATTCTCAAAAGGTATCCCAAAATTTCCTTTAGAAGTAATTGGTGATGCTCCGAGAAAAACTGGTACTACTATCGAATTCTTAGCTGATAATACTATTTTTGAAGTAACTGAATACCAATTTGAAACTTTAGCTAAAAGATTTAGAGAAGTTGCGTATTTAAATCCTTTTATTTCTATTACTTTAGAAAATGAAAAAACTAAAACAAAAGAAGTTTACCACTTTGAAGGTGGTATCAAGCAATTTGTAAGTGACTTAAACAAAGACACTCCAATTTGTGAAGCTGTAGCATTCTCTGATAAAGCAGAAGATGTAGAGATTGATATTGCATTAATGTATAACTCAACATATACAGAAAAAACTATTTCTTTTGTAAATAATATTAGAACAATTGATGGTGGTACTCACGAAGCTGGTTTTAAAGCTGGACTTACAAGATCAATCGTTAAATATTTAAATAACAATGCAAATGCTAGAGAAAAAGATACAAAAATTACAGGTGATGATGTAAGAGAAGGTTTAATTGCAATCGTTTCTGTAAAAGTTCCTGAACCACAGTTTGAAGGTCAAACTAAAGGTAAATTAGGTTCTTCTTATGTTAAGCCTTTATGTCAAAAATTAACTTCTGAGTGTTTAGATAGATATTTTGAAGAAAATCCAGCTCAAGCAAAAGCTGTAATGGAAAAAGCATTAATGGCAGCAAGAGGTAGAGAAGCTGCTAAAAAAGCTAGAGAATTAACTAGAAAAAAAGATTCTATGAGTGTTGGAACTCTTCCAGGGAAACTTGCTGAGTGTCAATCAAAAGATCCAGAAGTTAGAGAATTATACCTGGTGGAAGGGGATTCTGCAGGTGGTTCAGCAAAACAAGGTAGAGATAGAGTTTATCAAGCAATTTTACCACTAAAAGGTAAGATTTTAAATGTTGAAAAATCAAGATTAGATAAAATTTTAAAATCTGATGAAATTAGAAATATGATTACAGCTCTTGGTTGTGGTATTGGTGAAGATTTTGATGAAGAAAAAATTAGATATCACAAAGTAATCATCATGACGGATGCCGATGTTGATGGTAGTCACATTCAAACACTATTATTAACTTTCTTCTTTAGATTCTTAAGACCTATCGTTGAGAAAGGTTATTTATATATCGCTCAACCGCCATTATATAGATATAAAAAAGGTAAAAATGAGATTTACCTAAAAGATGATACAGCATTATCAAACTTCCTAATTGAAAATGGAGTAGAAAACTTCTCTTTTGCAGGTTTAGGAACAAATGATTTAATTGATCTATTTAAAACTGTTTCTAGATATAGAGGTATGTTACAACAATTAGAAAAAAGATACTCATTAGTTGAGGTATTAAAACACTTAATTGAAAACCCAGATTTAGTTAAATTAGAGCAAATGGATCTTTATGAAGTTGTAAAAGGCTTCTTAGAAGACAAAGGTTACAATATCTTATCTAAAAATATAAATGAAGATATGATACAGCTGTTTGTTCAAACAAAAGAGGGGCTAGAAGAGCTTATTATTGATGATGAGCTATTTGCATCGCCTTACTTCTCTGAAGCTACGTATATCTTCTCTAGGCTAGTAGAAAGAGATATTTCTATGTTTGATGGAAGAGATTTAATTGAAATTCTAGAAGAAGTAGAAGGTTTAGCTAAGAAAGGTGCTTATATCCAAAGATATAAAGGTCTTGGTGAGATGAACCCTGAGCAATTATGGGAAACTACAATGACACCTGAAGATAGAAGACTTCTTAGAGTTAAAATTGATGATGCAGAAGCAGCTTCTGATGCCTTTACTCTATTTATGGGTGATGAGGTAGAACCAAGAAGAAACTACATCGAAGAGCACGCAAAAGACGTAGAACACTTAGACGTATAATCTATTTAGAGACTAAATAGAGACTTTTTTAAAAAGTCTCTAAAAAGTCTCCTTTTTTAAAATCTTACAAATTGAAATAAAAAATCAACTGTTTACTTTTTTAATATATAATACTTCCATATTTTTAAAAAGGATTTATTATGAAACTATGTGGAGTAGAATTAAAAGCTAATAATGCGATATTTTCAGTATTTGAAAAAAATGATGACGATATAGTAATTTATATAGACCTAAAAATAAAGAAGATTACATTAGAGGATGATGAGTCTCAAGAAGCAGTAAAAAAGTTCTCTAAAGAGATTAATGACTTTTTACAAGAGAATAAAATTGAAAAGCTATATGTTAAAAAAAGAGCAAAAAAAGGAAACTTTGCAGGTGGTGCAGTTACTTTCAAAATGGAAACAGTTTTACAACTAAATAGTATTTGTGATGTTGATTTAGTCTCTTCTCAAACAATAAGCTCATTTGAAAAAAGAAACATGATTGAGTTTCCTCATACTCTAAAAAAATATCAAGAAGGTTCATATCTTACATTACTTTCAGTTGCATAATATGTTATAAATAGTGTTATTATAAGTTTTTTTATTTTCAAATACTATTTATTTATCTTGCTTTTCTCTATAAAATATACAAACTTATAACAAAAAATTAAAATATTAATGATTAGAAAATTTTTTCTTAATATTTAAAATAATTCTTTCATTATCCATATCTATACTATTAAAGTATAGTAAAAAGTCCAAAAAGTCTATTTTTTATTGTTTTTTATATTAAAAAAAGATAAAATTTCTGCTATAATTCCACAATTAATAACTATTTAAGGGAGATAGATATGAGCGTATTTGGAAAAACTGTAGATGAATATATTGATATAGCAAAAAGTACTACTAATTTGAATGAAATGTTATTTTTACAAAAACATCCTTCTATGAATGTAAGAAGATCATTGGCAAGAAATGTTAATATTTCAGATGAAGTTTTAAATAATTTGCTCTATGATGCTGTAGAGAATGTGTCTTATATGGCTTCAAAACATCCTAAAATTAAACTCAAAAGAGAGTTTGGAAAACTAAGACCTTGTGTTTCATGTACTAAAGAAGAAAAAGGATTAAATTGTTTAAATTGTCCGGAGCTTACAAGTTATAAGGCAAGCTAGAAAAGTTTTTAAACTTTTCTAAACTTTATGTATTAAAAATCTTTTGCTTTTACGTTTTCTTTACCTGCAAACTCTTTTTCATTTGCATTATTAACTACAAGCTTAGCTATTTGATCAGTTTGTACTGCTACATGATGTGCTTGAGTTGCTACTAGTGCATTTTGCTGAGTTTGTCTATCTAAACTTGTTACAGCATCATTAATTTGTTCGATTCCTGATAATTGCTCTTTAGAAGCATTTTCAATATCATTTATTAGACTTGTTGTATGAGATATATTTTCATTTAATTGTTTATATCCATCAATCATGTCAGAAGCTATAAGTTTACCATCAGAGGCTTTAATTGTAGCACTTTCTACAAGCTCTTTAATCTCTTTTGCTGCTTCTGCACTTCTTGCAGCTAGGTTTCTTACTTCTTGTGCAACTACTGCAAAACCTTTTCCTGCTTCACCTGCTGTTGCTGCTTCTACAGCTGCATTTAATGAAAGGATATTTGTTTGGAATGCAATTTGATCAATAATTGTAATTGCTTCATTAATAGCTGTTACCTCTTGATTAATACTATCCATTGCAAGAGTTGTTTGATTTGCTAGTTCTTCTCCATGAGTTGCTGATTTTGTTACCTCATTTGAGAAGTTAGACATTTTTGCGATATTTTGTGTATTTTGTCTTAAATTACTTGTAATCTGCTCTAAGGCTGCTGCTGTTTCCTCTAAACTAGTTGCAGCTTCATTTGAGCTCTCATTTAACTTATCTACATTTTCAAGTAATATATCAGAGCTCTTATCAAGAGTTAAACCATTTGATTTATTATCAATTAACATTTCTGTTATAGAATCCCCTAAATTGTTAACACCATTTGCCAGTTTAAGTAAATGCTCTTTTAAATTCTTTTTATCTATCTTGTTTAAATAGTTGTAATTACTATATTGTTCTAATACATTAAGTACATTATCTATATTTGTTTCAAGATTATCAGCCATATTGTTAAGAACATTTTTTAATTGCATTAATGCGGGGTTATTTACGCTTATATTTAATCTTTGGCATAGGTCTCCTTGCTCAAATTCACCTAATACTTGGATAGTTTCATCTATAAGTTGTCTATCTTCAATAATACTTTTTTGAGTTTTTTCTATATTTTCATTGATAAGTATAGCCATTTGGCCAAATTCATCTTTTGTTTTAACATCAATTTTATTAATTGTGTCAGATTCTCTATTTAAGTATTTAAAGAAAGATAATAAACCTTCATTGATTTTTGTTAAAGAGTTTAGAGATACTCTTAAGGTAATAAATACAGCAATTGAAATAAGTATTAAAGTAATAATTGCTAAAGCAATTGTAATATACATAATTCTATTAGCATCTTCTAAAACTTCACTCTCATTTACACCAGCAACTATTAACCAATGCCACTCTTTAAAATCTTTGAAGAATACATATTTCTTTCCATCATCCCAGTCATACTCTAAGAATCCTTGCTTTTTTTCTAACATATCAGTTATAAAGCTGTACCCATGAGTGTCTTTAACCTCTAAAGCTGATTTACCTTTTAATGTTGGGTGTGCTAAGAATTGACCGTAAGATTTACCTTTTTTACTATTAATAATATAGTAGTATCCATTTTTACCTATTTTTTTAGATGAGATATTTTCTTCTAATTGTTTTATATCTCTACTAATATCATAACCAACAAAAGCAATACCAACAACTTCACTATTTATAAATAATGGAATATATTTCGTCATATACTCTTTTCCAAATAGTTTTGCTTTACCTAAATACTCTTTCCCTTCTAAAACACTTTTGTATCCAGGATGAGTTTTATTTAGTTTTGTTCCTATTGCTCTATTACCATCTTGCTTTTTTAAACTTGTTGATACTCTAATAAAATCTTCATTATCTCTTACAAAAATTGTTGCAACAGATCCATCAGTCATTTCAGTAAAGCTGTCAACTAAATCAAAATTTAAATTAACTGTTTTATTATTGATTTTAATTTCTGGTGTTTTTAAACCTTTAATATCAATAGTTGAACTTTTATCAAGTTCTATATTGTTTATCATTTTAACAAATACTGATGCCATTTTATCTGCACCTGTTTTTGCAACATTGTTAAAAGTCTCTATTTTTTCAGTTATTAAAGCAACTTCTTTTTGAATAGATGTCTGAGTATTACTTTTCATAGAAGAGAATGTATTATCTGCTATGAAAAATGTTAGTATTAACATACATAAAAAGATAGCTGAGATTGAAACGAAAAGAATTTTTCGAATGACAGACTTTTTGAGGTATTCCATGTTTTTCCTTTAAAAATAATTTACTTATGACGTATATATAAACGAAATAATATCTAAAAATGGTATCTTTTTGGTATTAATTATGAAAAAATTTTATAATTATTATAAAAATAACAAATAAGTGGGAGATAAAACACCTAAGTGTTTTATCTATAAATAGTTTTATGAATCGATTGAGCTAGCTACTTTTTCAGTGTGAGAGAAAATTCTTCCTCTTTTTCTAATAATATTATTTACAATGTGGTATCCATGATTTAAAGCAATAGCAATAGAACCACCAGATTTAAATGCAATATCACCTGCTACATAAACACATTTTGCAGATGTTTCTTGATGTTCATCAAAAATTGGTTGTTCATTTTCATTTACCTCAACACCACATGATTTTAAGAAATCAACAGGTGTAGTTCCACCAATAGCGTAAATTACTCTATCGTAGATTACAGAGAAACCATCATTGAAGTTTACTTTTACTTTACCACCTTCATTTTCTAAAGACTCAACATCTGTATTCATTCTAAGTCTTAATTTTTCTTCACCATGATATTTGTATAAGATATTTTCATTTGTTTCATTTAATCTTGAAAACTCTGGTTTTCTATAAACTAAAGTTACATTGTTATCTTGATCTGCTAAATCATAAGCATACTCAGCTGCAGAGTTTCCTCCACCAACAACTAAGATTTTTTCATTTGAAGAACATTTGTCTAAGTTGAAGTTTACATTTGCTTTTATTGATGGTGGAATTTTGTATGATGGTTTATTTGGCTTCCCCATTTTTCCAATAGCAATTACGGCATTTCTTGATTTTACAAGTCCTACTGATGTATGAATATATAATAAATTATCATTTTCTCTTACAATTTTTTCTACTTCTGTATTAAAAAGTGAATCAATTTTTTCTGAATCTAATAAGTCATCAAAGTAATCAAGAGTAGTTTCTTTTGTTCCATCATAAAAATCAACATTTCCTTGTAGTTGAGTTACTTGACCTTTATAGTCTTTGTCAACTCTTTTATTATCTTTATAAAATTTTCTAATTGTATTTGAGTGATTATCTGTTTTTTCAATTAGTAATATTTCTCCAACTTTATGAGCTGAAGCTTCAATAGCAGTACCGATACCACCAGGACCACCACCAATAATTACAATGTCATATATCTTTTGTTCCATATTACCTCTTATATTATATTTTAATTTATAGCATGAATATAGCAATTATACTTAAATTCATGTTTTTTTTCAATTAGTAACATTTGTAAGTAAGATTTTGATAAAATCTCTTAAAATTAATTATTATAAAGGTTATAAAAGATATGGAAATGAAATATGGTGAAAAAGAGATTGTTGAGTTTGATATTAACAATGAAGAAAACTTTTGGCCAAATACAAATGATAAGAACTATATTATAGATATTGAATTACCTGAGTTTATGGCAAAATGTCCAAGAAGTGGATATCCTGACTTCGCTACAATTAAAATTCAATACACTCCAAATAAAAAAGTTATTGAATTAAAAGCTTTAAAAATCTATATTAATACATTTATGTATAGAGAAGTATCTCATGAAAACTCTGCAAATGAAATCTTTGATACTTTATATGAAAAATTAGAACCAAAATGGATGAAAGTTATTGCTGACTTTAAACCAAGAGGAAATGTTCATACTGTAATTGAAATTGATAGTGCAAAAATGTAAGGAATTATGCCTTGGAAAGATTAGTTACGACTTCACAAGCTGCCCAGATTCTGGGTCTTTCTTTACAAGGTGTACACTATCGAATTAAAAAAGAACAATTAAAATCTATCAAAAAATCAGGAAGAACTTATGTTTATATTTCTGATGAGATGGAAAAAGCTGCTTCAACAAACAACAATTTTAGTGTTGAAGCAGTAAAATCTTCAAATAATACTACAACTCAGAAACCTGATGAAGAACATATTCAATCTATTATAGAAGTAAAAAATGAGCAGATTTTACTTTTAAAAGATTCTATGAAATGGATGAAAAAACAGTATAAATCTGAAATTAATAGATTAGAAAAAAATCAAAAAAGAATAGTAAAAGTTTTTAATTCAGAAATTAAACTTCTTCAAAGTGCATTTCATGAGATGAGAACTATTTACAAAAATCAACCTGCACAAATTCAAAATCTTCAAGCTTCTAGTCAAACACAACAAACAGGAGAAAATAAAGATTTAAATCTGATGACTTTACAAGAGTTTTCTGTACTAATGAAAAGATATAATAAAACAGAAAAAGAGATTAAACTTTTAATCTTTAAAGCTATTCAAAATGGCGATAAAAGATTTATTTATAATAAAGCAGAGAGAAAACTTCTAATATTAAAGTCAGATTTCCAAGATTTAATTTAAATTTAGTAAAAAAGATTGTTATAAGATTTTCTATGTAGGCAAAAAAAAAGAGCACTTTAAAAAAGTACTCTTCTCCAGATACCCAAACACACCACTAAGAGAGGTGCCTTGCTATGTTCCCATCCTGGGGCGTTATCTCAACATAATGATTGTAAGGGTCTAAAGAAGAGCACTCAAAATATTAAAAATATTCTCAGTGTTCCTCTTTAGGAAACGAAATTATACAAAAATAAACTTTAACTTTTTATAAATTAATTTTTTTATTTGGAATATCGGCTATAATTTCGAAAAAATTTCATTTAAAAAGTATAAAAATTGACAAAAAATTTTAATTTAATCGGTGTTATATCCCTAGTTTTTGCTATGTTCATTTGGGGAAGCTCTTTTATTGCTTTAAAAGCAGCTATGAATGACTTAGCACCTTTTACTGTAATCTTTATTAGAATGCTTGCAGCTTCTTTATGTTTCGTATATTTCATAAAAAGCTTTTTAAAGTATGACTTTACAAAAAAGGATATAAAGTTTATTCTTTTATTAGCTTTATTTGAACCTTGTTTATATTTTATTTTTGAAGCTAAAGCTTTACAGCTTACATCTGCTTCTCAAGCAGGTATGATTGCATCACTTATGCCTTTAATAACAGCAATGGCAGCAGGATATTTCTTAAAAGAGATTATTACAAGAAAGCTTATATTAGGTTCGGCTTTAGCTATGATAGGTGTTGTAAGCTTAAGTGTAAATGCAACTACAAGTGCTAGTGCCCCAAACCCTCTTTTAGGGAATTTTTTAGAGCTTTTAGCGATGACTTGTGCGGCAGGATATACAATAGTCGCAAGATATTTAACGCATAAGTTTTCTGCACTATTTATTACAGCAATTCAGGCGTTTATTGGTGCAATATTTTTCTTTCCTTTCTTTGTTTACGAATATTTTAATACTCCTATGGTATTCTCTGTTGAAGCATTAAGTTGGACAATATATTTAGGTATTGTTGTAACATTGGGAGGTTATGGTTTGTATAATTTTGCTCTTACAAAAGTAGAAGCCTCTAAAACAGCAGTTTTTGTAAACTTAATTCCAGTATTTACTTTAATATTAGCATTTTTTATTTTAGGAGAAAAGCTTACGTCTTTTGAATTAACAGCCTCTGCAGTTATTTTAGTGGGTGTTATACTATCTCAAATGCCACCTTTAAAAAGGAAGAAAAAAGTTTAATGGTTTATTTAACTCTTTTTATATCAGCTTTAGTTTCAGCAACATTAATTCCTTTTGGTAGTGAAGCTTTACTAATTTATGATATTAAAGAGGGATATAACCTTTATTTATTGCTTTTCTTCGCTACTTTTGGGAATTCTTTGGGTTCTATAATAAACTATTTTTTAGGTTTAAAAGGTGAGGAGTTTTTAGTAAAGAAAAAGCTTTTAAATGAACAAAGAGTTTTAAAAACCAAAAAATATTTCGATAAATATGGAGCTTGGTGTATTTTACTTTCTTGGGTTCCTATTATTGGTGATCCAATAACTTTTATAGCAGGAGTTTTAAAATTTAATTTAAAACTCTTTATTTTACTTGTTGTTATTGCTAAGTTTTCAAGATATGCTTTTATAGCACTTTTGATTTAAGAGTTAAACTCATTTAAAATATTTTTATTTTTAGAGAAAATTTTATAAATCACACCTTGGAATGTAAACTCTAAATAGTTAGCATGAAGCCAAAGTCTTGAACCTTTTGTCTCTTTTTCTCTTAAGTCTTGGTCTAGTGTTTTATTTAAATATGCTTCTGCAATTTCATCATCAACACCATAAATTGGATCACCAATAATTCTGTGACCTATTGAGTATAAATGAACTCTAATTTGATGTTGTCTTCCTGTTATTGGTTGAGCTTCTACTAAAGTGATATTTTTTTCTTCATTATATTTTATTGGTTTTATAATAGTACATGATTCTTTACCCTCTTCTCCTGCACTCATTCTAACACCAATGTTTTTGCCTTCTTTTTGAAGTTTACTATCAATAGTAATCTCTTTTTGTATATGTCCTTCTACAATTGCAAGATAAGATTTGTGATACTCTTTTGTTTCAAACATATCTTTTAATTGTTTCTCACTTTTTTTATTTTTTCCTACAATTACAAGTCCTGATGTTTCTGCATCAATTCTATGAATTAGGTTTGCATTTTCTCCAAAATGGTATCGAATTTCATCTAACAATGAATACTTAGTATTTTTAGAAATTGGATGAACCATAAGGTTTGTAGGCTTGTCAAAAATGGCAAAATTTTCAAACTCAATTAGAGGTTTTAAACCCCTTGAAACACCCTCAAAAACAGCCATGTAGATATAATCACTTGGAATTAAATCTTTTGGTTTTAATACATTCATGTCTTCATCAAAAATTCTTCCTCTAGAGGCGTATTTCTGGGCTTTCGTGTGATGTATTGTAAGGTTTTGAAGTAGAAAAAGACTAAGCTTTTTACCTTTTTGGGCTTCAATTTTCTTTAAAATAAATGGCAAGTTTCTTATCCTAGAATTTTTTTCTAAATAGGGTAAAATCTATCTTTTTTTTTAGCTATATTTTTGTCTAATTTAGATAACATATCATACATAAATTAACAGAAAAATTTAATAAAAAATATAAAACATTGATAATAGGGGATTTGTAGATGGTTGAAAGATATGCAAGAGAAGAGATGGCAAAACATTGGACGCAACATGCAAGATATGCAGCGTGGCTTGAAGTAGAAAAAGCAGCTGTAAAAGCTTGGAATAAATTAGGTCTAATTCCTGATGAAGATTGTAGAAAAATCGTTGAAAATGCAACTTTCTCAGTTGAGAGAATTGAAGAGATTGAAGCTGTAACTAAACATGACTTAATCGCATTTAATACTTCAGTATCAGAATCTTTAGGTGCTGAATCAAGATGGTTCCACTATGGTATGACTTCATCTGATGCAGTTGATACAGGTGTTGCTTTACAAATGAGAGATTCTTTAAAAATTGTAATTAAAGATGTAAAAATGCTTATGAAATCTATTAAAAAGAGAGCAAAAGAGCATAAATATACTTTAATGGTAGGAAGATCTCATGGTATTCATGGTGAGCCTATTACTTTTGGTCTTACATTAGCTGTATGGTATGATGAAATGAAAAGACACCTTCAAAATTTAAAAGAGACTATGAAAGTAATTTCTGTAGGACAAATCTCTGGTGCTATGGGTAACTTTGCTCACGCTCCTTTAAAACTTGAAGAGTACGCTATGAAAGAATTAGGTTTAAAACCAGAGCCTTGTTCTAACCAAGTTGTACATAGAGATAGATATGCAAGACTTGCAACTGCATTAGCCCTATTAGCATCAACTATTGAAAAATTCGCTGTTCAAGTAAGACACTTACAAAGAACAGAAGTTTATGAAGCAGAAGAGTATTTTGCAAAAGGTCAAAAAGGATCTTCAGCAATGCCTCACAAAAGAAACCCTATTTTAACTGAAAACATTACTGGTTTAGCAAGAACTATTAGAGCTTATGCTGCACCTGCAATGGAAAATGTTGCTTTATGGCACGAAAGAGATATTTCTCACTCATCAAATGAAAGATTCTGGTTACCAGATGCATTTATTACAACTGATTTCATGTTACATAGAATGAACAATGTAATCGCTAACTTAACTGTTATGCCAGAAAATATGATGAAAAACTTAAACTTAACTGGTGGTTTAGTATTCTCTCAAAGAGTATTATTAGAATTACCAAAAGCTGGTGTTTCAAGAGAAGATGCATACAAAATCGTTCAAAGAAATGCTATGAAAGTATGGGCTGAAATTAAAGAAGGTAAGCCAACTGTAAATAAAAAAGGTGAGTCTTTATATTTAGGTCACTTACTATCAGACAAAGATTTAAGAGAGAAATTAAGCGAAGAGCAAATTAGAGAATGTTTCAACTATGATTACTACACTAAAAATGTTGATGCAATTTACAAAAGAGTTTTTAAGTAGTCCAAGTTATTAAGTAAAAGTTTTCAAATAATTTATATAAATACAAACAAATTTTAAATATTAGAAGGTAATAAAAATGGCAATTATGATTCAAAAACGAAATGGTCGAAAAGAGGTTTTAGATATTACTAAAATCCAAAAGATGACTATTGAGGCAACTGAAGGATTAGATGGAGTATCTCAAAGTGAATTAGAGCTTGATTCACAAATCAAATTTGTAGATGGAATGAAAAGTTCTGATGTACAAGATGCACTTATAAAAACAGCAGTAGAGAAAATCGATATTGATGTTCCAAATTGGACATTTGTTGCTGCAAGACTATTCTTATTTGACCTATACCATAGAGTTGGAAAAGAGACTCATGGTATTAAAGGTGAGCCATATTGCCATTTAAAAGACTATTTAGAGTACGGGAAAGATGCAGGAAGATTAATTCCTAATCTTGGAGAAGGATACGATTTAGACGATTTAAATGACTATATGGACCCTTCAAGAGATTATCTATTTAATTACCTTGGAATCAAAACTTTATACGATAGATATTTAATTAAAAATAAACATGGTAACCCAATTGAATTACCACAACAAATGTTTATGGCAATTGCTATGTTCTTAGCACAAGATGAAGAGAATAAACAACAAGCAGCAAAAGATTTCTATGATGTAGTATCAAAATTTGAAGTTATGCTTGCAACTCCTACTTTATCAAATGCAAGAACAAATAGACACCAATTATCTTCTTGTTATATAGGTTCAACACCTGATAATATCGAAGGTATTTTTGATTCTTACCATGAAATGGCACTATTATCTAAATATGGTGGTGGTATTGGTTGGGATTGGAACCAAGTAAGAGCTTTAGGTGGTGTTATTGATGATCATAAAAGTGCTGCGGGAGGAACAGTTCCTTTCTTAAAAATCACAAATGATGTTGCTTTAGCAGTTGACCAATTAGGTACTAGAAAAGGTGCTATTGCTGTATATCTTGAGCCTTGGCATATGGATATTGTTGATTTCATCGACTTAAAGAAAAACTCTGGTGAAGAAAGAAGAAGAGCACACGATTTATTCCCATCATTATGGATTACTGATTTATTTATGGAAAGAGTTTTAGAAGACTCTTACTGGACTTTATTTGACCCTTATGAAGTAAAAGATTTATCTGAACTTCACGGCGATGCATTTAGAGCTAAATATTTAGAGTATGAAAAAGATGAAACTATCACAAAAGATAGAATGAAAGCTAAAGATTTATGGAAAAAAATCCTAACTTCTTACTTTGAATCTGGTTCTCCATTCCTTTGTTTCAAAGACAACGCAAATAAAGCAAATCCAAACTCTCATGTAGGTCATATTAGAAGTTCTAACCTATGTACAGAGATTTTCCAAAACACAAACCCTAACCACTATAAAATCAAGTTAGAGTTTGAAGATGGAACAATCAAGACTTATGAAGAGAATGAAATTGTTACTGTTGATGGTGGTATTGAAAAGAAAGCAAACAAAGTAACTGCTCTTGATTCTATAGATGGGAAAAGAGTATTTATCGTAGAAAAAGATAAAACAGATGGTGATACAGCTGTATGTAACTTAGCATCTGTAAACTTATCTAGAATTAATACTAAAGAAGATATTGAAAGAGTAGTTCCTATTGCAATTAGAATGCTTGACAATGTTATTGATTTAAACTTCTACCCACTAAGAAAAGTAAAAGCTACTAACTTAAAATCTAGATCAATTGGTCTTGGTGTTATGGGTGAAGCTCAAATGCTAGCAGAACATCAACTAGTATGGGGAAGCGAAGAGCACTTTAAGAAAATAGACCAAGTTATGGAGGCTATCTCTTATAATGCTATTAAATCATCATCTGATTTAGCTATTGAAAAAGGTACTTACCCTACTTTTGAAGGTTCTAAATGGTCTGAAGGTATTATGCCTCACGATCATGCACCTCAAGCTGTAAAAGCTTTAGTAAATAGAGACTTATTTGATTCTTCTTATGACTGGGAAGCATTAAGAGAAAAAGTTAAAAAAGATGGAATGAGAAATGGTTACCTTATGGCAGTGGCACCTACTTCATCTATTTCTATTTTAGTAGGAACTACTCAAGCAATTGAGCCTGTATATAAAAGAAAATGGTTTGAAGAAAACTTATCAGGTTTAATTCCTGTTGTTGTTCCAAAACTAAGCCCTGAGACTTGGTCTTACTACACGCCAGCATTTGAAGTTGACCAATTAAATGTAATTAGAGCAGCAGCAATTAGACAAAAATGGATTGACCAAGGTCAGTCAACAAATATCTTCATGAGTTTAGATAAAGCAAGTGGTAGATATTTACATGAAATTTATACATTAGCTTGGAAGTTAGGTCTTAAGTCAACTTACTACCTAAGAAGTCAATCTCCTGAAGCTAACAATGATGTAGAAGATAGAAGTATGGAGTGTGCAGGTTGTCAATAAGATAACCTTACACTTTTTCCATACGAAAAATTAAAAAAAATTAATAAAATATATTAAAAACTTAGAGGAAAATCCTAATGGATAGAAAAACGATATATAACCCACAATCAAATGAAAATTTAACAGATAGAAGAATCTTTGGAGGTAATCCAGATGGTATGATTAACTTTACAAAGATGAAGTATCAGTGGGCATTGAACTTATGGGATACAATGGAAGCAAATACATGGTTTCCTAAAGAAGTTCAAATGACAGGAGATGCGAAGGATTATAAATACCTTACACCACCTGAAAAAAGAATGTATGATTTAGTACTATCTCAACTAATTTTCATGGATTCATTACAAACAAACAACTTAATGGATAATATCAATCCATACATCACAGCTCCTGAAGTAAATGCTTGTTTATCAAGACAATCATACGAAGAAGCTAACCACTCTAAATCATATGCAGTAATGGTAGAATCAATTTCTGATAATACTGATGCGATTTATAATATGTGGAAAACAGATACTAAGCTTAGAGAGAAAAACAACTATATTGCTGATGTATATAAAAGTTTAACAGCAGGTGATGAGAGTGATATTACTGATGAGAAAATCTTACTTGCTATGTTTGCTAACCAAATCTTAGAAGGTTTATACTTCTATGCAGGTTTCGCAGCTATGTATGCACTAGGAAAATCAGGAAAAATGCTTGGTTCTTCTCAAATGATTAGATTTATTCAAAGAGATGAAGTAACACACTTACTTTTATTCCAAAACATGATTAACTCTACTAGAAAAGAAAGACCTGATTTATTTACACCTGAATTAGAACAAACTGTAAGAGGTATGTTTAGAAAGGCTGTAGAGCTAGAAGCTTCTTGGGGTGCATATATCACTCAAGGACAGATTTTAGGGTTTACAGACGCTATTATCACTCAATATATCCAGTATCTTGCCGATAGAAGACTAGAAGCAGTTGGATATAAACCAGAATACAACGTAAAACACCCTATTCCATGGGTAGATGGTTATGCTTCATTTAATGACCAAAGAACAAACTTCTTTGAAGGGAATGTTGTAAACTATTCGAAGGGTTCAATCGACTTCGACGACTTTTAATAGGTCTTTTTCTCAAAGAGAGTCTAATGGCTTGACCCAATCTTTGCGCTGAAGCAGTTTTCTTTAACGCAAAAGTTTAGCTTATGCCTTTGTGGTATAAGCTAAACTTTCCCCCTAACTAAATGTAAACCTCTTTATAATAAAATTATTACACTTTCATCTTTACTAAAATACCAATTATAAATATTATATTTTACTAAATTAAATGAGAAGTTGTTTTTTATTAAATCATTACTATAATTATTTTATAGTAATATAATATTATTATACTAAATCCCTATAATTGGGAGTTTGTGTAAAATTACACTTATCTAAATAATTTTACTGTAAGATGTTTAATGGTAGAATTGATTAAAATTTGTAAGGAGGAAAAATGTTTAGCATAAGTATTACTATTATCATAAAGAAAAAGTAGCACCTTTTTAATATATAAGTAATATATTAAAAAGGTGCATATTATTTGTGACTATTGAAATTATGCCATTCTTAGTATTAAATCTTCATATATTTAAAATATACTTTTTGCTTTTATTAAATATGTTATTGCATTAATTTGTAAGAACCAATTATTGTCAATTAAAAAGGAAATATAGTGGCAGAATCAAAAAGTATTACAGGAACACAAAGTGGTTTAAATGGTAGAAATGATTTTTATATGGTTAGAGGAAGAGGTTTAGTCTCTCGTAAAACTATGGTAAAAGAAACATTGGAAGGTAAACATAATGTAGGTCTCTATAAAAGAGGGAAGGAGATTTTTTTAAAAGCATATGGAAATAAAAACAAGTTAGATAATATAAATAAAAGAAGAAAATAAAACAAAATCCTATATAATCAATCACATAAAACAATAAAGATATTACTTAGGAGAGAGTTTGAGAAATATATTTGTAATAGTTTTGATTGTTGTTTCGATGGGTTATATGGTAAATATTTTAGTTAATAAGTACAACACTATCATAGAGCAAGAACAACAGCAAAAACAAAAGGTTTTACCACAACAGCCAGCTCAAAAGCAGTAAAGAAGAAAAGGTTTTCTTCTTTATATGCTTATGATATTATCTCCTGATTGTATCCAATCAGTTAGAAGTTTTCCTGTGTAGAAAACATCTATATTACAAGCTTCTAGGCTATCTTTTACTCCTAGATTTTCACTACATTTTTGACAAGCTACGATTTTCACACCATCAGCTACCATTTCTTTTACTTTTTCTTGGATTTCTTTATCTTCATTTATTAGCTCTTGTGAGGCTCCCCATACAAGAACAGTTACATCTTCAATCCAACTTTGTTTTTTTGCATTGTGTGCATAAAGACACACCATATTTAATGATGTCTCTTTATTATTTGTAGTCCATAATATTTTTGCTTCTGTTTGCACTTATTTCTCCTATTTTAAAGTTTCTTGTAAAACTTCTGTAAATCTACTCCATGACTTTTTATCTGCTTCTTCATGGTATCTTTTACTTCCAAATACAGTAAAGGCATGTGGAGCTCCACTGTATGTAATCATCTCATGTTTTAAGCCAGTCTCTTCAAGTTCAACTGCTAGGTTTGCAAACTCTTGCATAGATATGGCTTTATCAGCTGTTCCATGAAATACAACAACCTTACCTTTTGTATTTTTATAATCTTGCCCATTTGGAGTAGCAAGGCCTCCATGGAAAGGAACATAAGCTTTAAGCCCTGCTCCACTTCTAGCAAGTTCTAAAATAGCAGCACCACCAAAACAGTATCCAGTACCTAAAGCATTTGCTGTATTTGCACCTTGTTTTTTAGCTATTTCTAGCCCTGCATAAAGTCTTTTTCTCATTTCATCTCTATTCATGTATAAAGATTTAGTTAAAGCTTTTTTGTCTTTTGTTTCGGTTGGTCTAATGCCTTTTCCATATAAATCCACAGCAAATGCTGCATATCCAAGTTTATTTAGCATTTCAACTCTTTTGATTTCATAATCAGTAATACCATCCCAATCATGAACCATATAAACTAAAGGAGCATCTTTCGAAGGTGAACTGTAGTAACCTTCATACTCTTTGCCATCAATCTCATAAGTAACATAACCGTTAGCAAAAGCTAAACTTGAAAGAACTGTAAGCGTTGTAAAAATCTTTTTCATTTTAATTCCTTATTCAAACTCTTTATCTATGTTGTGATAGTATTTATTTACTCCATTAAAGCCTTCTAAAAAGTATAAGAAGTGCCCAACTGTTCTTATTTCTTCTTCTGTAATCTTTCCTTTCATACTAGGCATAGTATCAAAATGTCTAATTACAGCGTGTAAGCAAATTGTTTTTTTAATATCAGGATTATAAAGATAATCCACTAAAAAATCTCCTGTTTCCATAAGTTGAAACTCAATGTCATCTTTACTACCAATTTGGCTTTTTAATCTAAATGATATTTCATTTCCTGTTGGAGCTTTTAGATTTAATAGTTTATTATCTTCTTCTACGAAATTTTTCATAAGTAGACCAATGTTCATTGATTTTTCATGACATTTACTACATTTATTATCAAATATTTGCTCTCCTTGATTATAAAGCTCTCTATCAAACTCATCAGGTGGGGAAGCAAAAACAGCACTTATTAACACTAAAATTGTAAGCAATGTTTTCATAGTCTCTCCTTTTTATCATTCTAACATAAAACATGAGTAAATTACTATATTATTAAGCTTCAAGGTATAAAAACATAAAATACGCGTATTAGATAGAAACAAGGATATTTTATGATAGAACAAAAAGTAAAAGATTTTTTAGATAAGCAATTAGTAGACTTTACTAATTTTAGATATGAGTTTGAGCAAGATGGTGAGTATTTATATGTGATGTTTAAAGAGGCTTTTGGAGAGCAAGTAGATATTGAAACAACTTTCAAAATAATAAAAGATACTTTATATTTTCACTCAACAGCATTTGGATGGAAAGCTGTTGATAAGGGAACTGGAAATAAATTCTTCTGGATTGAAATAACTAAAGAGAGTAAAATATAAATTTTTCATAACTAAATAGTTATTTTGTAATCAACATGAAACTAAAAGGCTTTATAATACTAGTATTAAAACACTAGGGAAAACAAATGTCAACTTATGAGAATATAAAGTTTTTTGGTTTATGTGCAAGTGTGTATGCTTTAGGTACAGCAATGTGTTATCTTTCAATCATTGTTTAAATAAAACTCTGTTTTAATACAGATAGATACTTCAATCTTATGTTAAAATTGTCTAAAAAGATTAGGCAAAAGTATGATAAAAACTACTCATTTAGACCATTTTGTATTAACTGTAAAAGATATAAATATAACTGTTAAGTTTTATGAAAATGTTTTAGGTATGAAAAAAGAGATTTTTAAAGAAAATCGAATTGCATTAAAATATGGAAACTCTAAAATAAATCTTCACCAGTTAGGAAACGAATTTGAACCCAAAGCCTTTAATGTAAAAACAGGAAGTGCAGATTTATGTTTTATAATCGATTCATCAATAATAGAAGCAAAAAAATATATCGAGTCTTTAGGTATTAAAATTGAAGAAGGAATAGTAAAAAGAACTGGAGCAAATGGAGAAATAAACTCTATTTATTTAAGAGATCCAGATAAAAACTTGATTGAGCTTTCAAACTATATTTAGCACTTTATACATTTAATTGCTAAATATATTAGCACTTACTCTTGACAAGTGCTAAAAAATTTGTTAATATTTCATCAAGAGTTGATATAACTCATATAAAGTTTGATTTAAAGGAGATTGAAATGCTAGTAACAAGATTTGATCCATTTAAAGATTTTATGAATATGCCAAGTCTGATGACTTATAACAACACAAAAAATAGTGATACATCTATTAGTGCTTTTGCACCTAGTGTAAATACAAGAGAAGGTGAGTTCGCTTATCATATTGATATTGATTTACCCGGAATGAAAAAGAAAGATATAAATATTGATATCAAAGATAGAAGACTTACTATTTGGGGTGAGAGAAACTTTAAAGAAGAAGTAAAAGAAGAGGATTATTATAAAGTTGAAAGCTCTTTTGGAAAGTTTCAAAGAGTATTTACCCTACCTGATAACGTAGATATAGAGAATATTAGTGCTTCAAGCGAAAACGGAGTATTAGAAATAGTTTTACCAAAAATTAAAGAGGATGATAAAAAAAGAAAAATTCAGATTAAATAAAATACTAAAAGTTTTATAGCCCATATGGAAGAAGTTTATATAAATAAAAACAATTTTTACCTTACTTCTTACTATTCCTTTCTTAAAATAACTTGACTTATGCCTAAAAAATGTGATATATTCTTTCCTTGACTATATAGTCAAAATTAGGAGAGAGTATGTCACTGTTTTTTATAATCTTACTTAAGATTTTTCCACTTTATATAAATATAGTTTTAGGCTATTTATCAACAAAGTTTTTAGATGTAAAAAGAGAGTCAATAGCTAATATATTGATTTATATTTTAGGCCCTATTGTTGTATTTTCAGCAACACTTAGTGTTAAAATAGATTTATCAATTCTGTTTTTACCTGTCTTTTTATATCTGTTTTGTTCTATCATTGCCTTTTTGTCTTTGTTTATTTGGGGTAAATCATGGAATGACCCAACAGGAAACATCTTAGCCTTTAGTGCAGGAACAGGAAATACAGGATATTTCGGTATTCCTTTAGCTATTATATTTTTCCCTCCCCACTTAGCTGATATTTATATTTTTACGGTTTTAGCTTCTCTTTTATATGAAAGCACAAGTGGTTTTTATGTAACAGCAAAAGGAAACTTCACAGTAAAACAATCAATCCAAAAGATGTTAAGACTTCCTATTTTATATGCCTTTATTTTAGGTATTATTTGTAACTTAATAGGTGTTCAAATTCCTGAGGCAATTAGTGCTTATACTGGCCAGTTTAAAGGAGCATATGGAATATTAGGAATGATGATGTTAGGTATGGGGCTTATTGGACTTCAAAAGGGAAGTGATTTAGATGCTAAGTTTATCTCTATTACTTTTATATTGAAGTTTATCTTCTGGCCTTTAGCAATGCTAGCTGTAATCTATATAGATAAAACTTATTTTATGTTCTTAAATGAGGATTTATATAAGGTTTTATTCTTATTTTCAATAGTTCCACTTGCAGGAAATACAGTAACTTTAGCAGTACTTTTAAATGCTAAACCCCAAAAGGCAAGCTTTACAGTAATATTAAGCACGATAGTTTCTATATTATATATACCTATAGTTCTTGCTTTATATGGTGGTTTTTAGTTGATTATTTATTAAAATAGAAGTTTTAAATATCTTCTATTTTAATATCTTGCTTTCCTTCAAAACTTGCAATACTTATTGCATTTACAACTTCTTTTGCAACTTTATTACTATCTTGTGAAATATCGCTTACTTTTGTTGCGATTAAAGAGTTTTCTTGTGTAAATCTGTCAATTTGATTTAATGCTTGATTAATTTGTTTTATGCCAACTTCTTGTTCTTGTGAAGATTGCTCTACTTTTTTAATATGTTCAATAGTTTTATTAATATTTTCATTTAAAACTTCATATTCTGTTTGCATTTTATGAGAGTTGTCTTTACCTTCTTTTGTTTTTACACTTAAGTTATTCATCAAATCTTCAATCTTTTTAGCAGCCTCGGCACTTTTGTTTGCAAGGTTTCTAACTTCTTGTGCAACAACAGCAAAGCCTTTTCCTGCTTCTCCTGCAGTTGCTGCTTCAACTGCTGCATTTAGTGAAAGAATATTTGTTTGAAAAGCAATCTGTGAGATAACACTAATAGCTTCAGTAGCTGTGTTTGTTGCTTCTTCAATCTCATCCATTGAAGTAATAGTATTAGATACTAAACTAATACCATTGTTTGCATTGTTTTTAACTTCTTCTCCAAGTTTTGACATCTCATCTGTTGTTTGTCTATTTTGAGAAATTGTTGAAGTGATCTCTTCAATAGATGCAGCTGTTTCTTCTATTGTAGCTGCTTGTGTTATTGTAGATTTTGCAAGTTTTCTTGACTCTGTTAGAAGTATCTCTGACTCTTTTTCTAAAAGTAAACCTTGTTTATAGTTTCTTGCTAAATTATCAGTTACTTTATCTTTTAGAGAGTTGATACCTAAAAGAAGATTTTTTAACTCTCCACCTCTAAATAACTCTTCATCTACAGACTCTAAGTAGTTTTGTTCTTCATACTCTTTAAGTCTTAAAGTAACTATTTTTAAAGCTCTATCTATTTTTTCAATAGTAGTATTTACAGTCTCAACAATATAATTGATTTTTGCATCATTTGACTTTTCAACTATATGATCTTCTGTAAATCCATCAGAAAGCTTTTCGCAAGCTAACATTATTTCACCATATACTTTTATGTCTTGTTCTCTTTGTGTTGAAATGTATTTGGCTATGTTAAATATCTTTTCTTCCACTAATCTTAATTTCTTTGAGTTTTGTTCGGGGATATGTATTTGATTGATATCATTTTTTATGTATAAATCAAACTCATCTAGAAATCCAAGTATTTTATCTAAATCATTTATCTTTGAAAAAAACACTATCTTTCCCTTGATTTCATTTGTTTATATAGTTCTTTTGCTCTATTTACTTCTTCCACAGTTGGTTTAACTCTAACTGAGATATATCGTGTTTTACCATCTCTTTTTTTTACTGCATATGCTGTTGCATTAACCCAATAGTATCTACCATCTTTTGTACTATTTTTAACAATACCTTTCCAAGTTTGACCTCTTTTTATTGTTTCCCAAAGGTCTTTAAATGCTTCTTTTGGCATATCTTCATGTCTTACAACATTGTGATGTTTACCTATTATTTCATTTTTTGTAAAACCTGCAATTTTGCAGAAATCATCATTTGCATATATGATTTTTCCTTTTGTATTTGTTTCAGAAACAATCATAGTATCTTTAGATAATTTAATCTCTTTGTTCATAAATTCCCTTATTATTTATCTGTGTATTTATCTCTAGTATTTAAAAAAATCTCTATATTATCCATAAATAAGTCAACTAATATCGGATCAAAATGTTTTCCCTTCTCCTCTCTTATTAAATTAAATATTTTTTCATCTTCCCACGCTTTTTTATAGTATCTATCAGAACCAAGTGCATCAAATACATCTGCTAAGGCTGTGATTCTTCCAAAGATATGAATTTCTTGTCCTTTTAAACCTTTCGGATAACCAGAACCATCATATTTTTCATGGTGTTCATTTGCAATAATTGCAGCAGCTTTTAAAACAGGTCTTTGAGAACCTTTTAAAATATTAAATCCGATATTACAGTGTGATTTCATAATATCAAACTCTTCAGTAGTTAATTTTCCTGGTTTTTTTAAGATTTCATCAGGAATACCTACTTTTCCAATATCATGCATAGGAGAAGCTGCAAAAAGTATGTCGCATTCTGCTTTACTTAATCCATATAATAAGGCAAGGTCTCGTGAGTATTGAGCAACCCTTTTTACATGGTTTCCTGTCTCTTTACTTCTTGTTTCACCAACCTCACCTAGTTTATATACTAGTTCTCTTTGTGTCTCTTCTATCTCTTCATGAAGTTCAAAAACTTTTGTTAAATCATGTCTAATTGAAATATACTCTTTTATTTCATTTTTCTTATTTTTAATTGGAATAATAGTTGTAGATACCCAATAATCACTACCATCTTTTTTTCTATTTTTGATAATACCTTGCCAACATTTTCCTACTTT
The DNA here is from genome assembly GCF_049472135.1 of Arcobacter pernae. Lineage (NCBI taxonomy): Bacteria > Pseudomonadati > Campylobacterota > Epsilonproteobacteria > Campylobacterales > Arcobacteraceae > Arcobacter > Arcobacter pernae. The sequence continues at coordinate 232,451 of NZ_JBMOVV010000002.1, read as the reverse complement.
GATTGTTTCCCAAAGCTCTTTAAAAACACTGCTAGACATTTCAGGGTGTCTAATTAGATTATGTGGTTTTCCTATTAGTTCTTCTTCTGAGTATCCAGAAATATCACAGAATTTCTCATTTACGAAAGTGATTTTACCTTTTAAATTAGTTTTTGTAAGAATACTACTTTCATTAATTGCCATTTCATATTGTGAAGTTAGTTTCATAGCGTTTTTAAGATTATATTTTGTTTGTGAAAGCTCTTTTTTAAGGTATTTTTTAAGGCTTACTTCTTCTGTAATATCAATACATAAAATTAAAAACTCTTTTAATACATCTTCTTCATCATAGATAGGAGTTATATTTATTTTTAGCCATACTTTTTTATTGTTTCTTTTTTTACATTTTAATTGCCCATGCCAAGGCTCTTTTGTAAGTTCTATTTTTTTTAGTAAAGATTTAAAAGATGAAGAGTCATTTTTAAGTATCTCAATAAAACTTCTATTTAAAAGTTCACCTTTTCTATATCTAAATAGTTCATTGAATTTATCATTTACATAAATGAAATTACCATGGGAATCAAGCTTTGTTAATATAGAGTTTTTTATAATAGCTTCTTCATAATTGTTTAAAAGTAGGGATTTTCTTTGAAGTATTAACTTATTTATAGTTTTGTTTAAAGACTCTTTTAATTTCTCTAAATTTAAAGGTTTGATTAGGTATTCGTCAATTTTAAGGTTTATACTTTCATGTAGGTAAGATACTTCATTAAAAGCAGAATTTATAATTGTTGGAATATTTGGGTTAGATTTTTTTATCTCTTTTATCATTTGAAGTCCATCAAGTTTAGGCATACAAATATCAGACATTATTATATCAATTTGATTTGTTTTAAACTTTTCAATACCTTCTATACCATCTTGAGCAGTTATTACATTTGCAAAAAAGTATTTTAATAACTTTGCTGTTTCACTTCTTAATATTTCATCATCTTCTACATATAAAATATTTAGTTTTTGTGATAGTTTTAAAATCTCATTTACATTTGACAAGTTTATTCCTTAAAATGATTTGAAGGACTATAGCTTATCTTTATGTATTTATCAAGTAAGAATTTTGCAGAAATTAATGATAAAATGCCATTTTATTAGCATAAAAAGGTATATAACTTGTATTAAATGCTACTTTAATGCTACTATACATAAATAAATTACATATTGGTAACATTTTTGATTTTTTTATAAAATTATTGTTATTTTTATTAAATTGTATCATTATTACTCATAAATTAAGCCTTGTAAATAGCTTATTTTTACATGATGTTAAAACTTTTAAAAAATTATTAAGTTATAACTTTTAAAGTAACGCTAAAGTTATTTGTTTTTAATCAAATGTAATCTTTGACAAAAAAGAAATATTGTATTATAATTCGATAAATATCAAACTATAGAAGAGTAAAATGGATTCAAAAGAGTTAGCCAAAATATTTAAAGCTTTATCAAATGAGAATAGATTAGAGATTTATAAAGAGATTGCAAAGTCTGAAAATATTGATTATGAAAGAAATGATGAGTGTTCAATCTCAGAGATATTATCATGTTTAAAAATAGGAGCACCAACAATCTCTCATCATCTAAAAGAGCTTTCAAATGCTAATTTAATTACAACACAAAAAAACGGTAAAATCTTAGTTGCAAAGATAAATAAAGATACATTAGAAAAAATTAAGGACTTTATAGATTTAGAAAAATAGCCATATATAAATGGCTTTTTTTTCTTTATTTAGTTTGATAGTTATCGAATTATAAAAGGAATATGATGAAAACAAAATATAAAAATATGTATATTGAAAATAAAATGGGATTAAAAAATATTTTAAAAATTCTAAAAGCAATGATAAAAGAAAAATCAAAAGAGTCTAAACCAAAAAATAGTGACTTTATACCAGTAAACTATCTATCAAAGCAAGATTTATTAGATATGGCTGATTATAGTGTTGTTAGGTTTGGGCACTCTACTTTACTTTTTAAAATTGAAAACGAGTTTATTTTAACTGATCCTGTTTTTTCAAAAAGAGCATCTCCTTTTAGTTTTATGGGGCCTAAAAGGTTTCATGAAAACCCTATAAATATTGAAGAGTTACCAGATATAAAAGCTGTAATTATTTCCCATGACCATTATGATCACTTAGATAAACAAAGTATTAAAAAATTAAGCCATAAAGTAGAGACTTTTTATACAACTTTAGATGTGGGTAATCATTTACAAAGATTTGGAGTAAGTAGAAGAAAGATTGTCGAACTTGATTGGTGGCAAAGTGCAAAATTGAAGAATTTAGAGTTTATTTGTACTCCTGCACAACATTTCTCCGGTAGAGGACTTTTTGATAAAGATAAAACTTTATGGTCTTCTTGGGTTATTAAGTCTTCTAAAGTAAAAGTGTTTTTTGGGGCAGACAGTGGATATTTTGAAGGGTTTAAAGAGATTGGTTTTAACTATGGACCCTTTGATATGACTTTTCTTGAAGTTGGGGCTTATAGTAAATATTGGCAAGATGTTCATATGTTACCTGAAGATGGTATGAAAGCTCATGGGGATTTAAAAGGAAAGGTTTTATTTCCTATTCATAATGGAACATTTGATTTGTCTTTACATTCTTGGTTTGAGCCTTTTGAAAGAATAAATAGATTAGCTAAAGAAGAAAAAGTTGATATAAGATTTCCTAAAATGGGAGAGGCTATATCTTTACTTGAATATACGAAAACCTCATTATGGTGGGAGAATAAAAGAGCCTAAGCTCTTTTATTTATGCAATAAGAAGTTTTTTCAAATCATCTTTTGCATTAGTTGTAAGTGTAAGATTGAAGTTTTCAGATAAGAAGTTGAAAATATCTTCATTTACAAACTGAGGTGGTTTTGGCCCTAAATAAATATCTTTTACACCTAGAGAGAATAAAGCAAGTAAAATAATCACAGCTTTTTGCTCCATCCATGATAATACGATTGATACAGGTAAATCATTGATTGGTGTATCAAGTGCATCACTTAAAGCTTTTGCAATTTCAACAGCACCATAAGAGTCATTACATTGTCCTAAGTCTAAGTATCTTGGAATTCCAGTCCCTTCAATCTCTCCAAAATCAATATCATTGAATCTAAACTTACCACATGATGAAGTTAAGATTACTGTATCTTTTGGAAGTTGCTGTGTTAGCTCTCTATAATACTCACCTGGTTTTCCAGGAGCATCACATCCTGCAACTACAAAGAATTGTTTGATTTTTCCTTCTTCTAAAGCTTTTAAAATTTGAGGAGCTAAAGTAAGAACAGTTTTGTAGTTATGACCTGTTGTTAAAGTTGTATCTTCATTTAAGTCAACTCCATTTGCTGCTTCACAAGATAAAGTTTTCTCAATTAACTCAGTAAAATCATAGTTTTCAATAGGTGTTGAACCTTCAATTCCTACGATATTATGTGTAAATACTCTATCAAGGTATGTACAGTTTTTCTTTGGTGGAACGATACAGTTTGTGTTTACTACAAATGTTCCAGGGAATTTTTCCATAAGTTTTGCTTGGTCAAACCATGCTTTACCAACATTTCCTTTTAGGTGTTTGAACTTTCTAAACTCTGGGTAGCCATGAGCTGGTAACATCTCTGAGTGAGTATATATATTGATACCTTTGTCTTCTGTAGCAATAAGTAGTTTCTCAAAAAAGTCTAAATCATGTCCTGATACTAAAATAGCTTTACCTTCTACTTTGTTTTGAGGTACAACAACTGGTGTTGGAATACCAAATTTATTTGTGTGTGCTTCACCTAGTAAGTTCATTACTTTAACACCAGCAGAGCCAACTTTCATAAGTTGGTTAATATGATCTTGAAAGTTGAAGTTTACGTTTGTAAGTGTAAAGTAAAGTGTCTCAGACATAACATCATCAATCTCTTTTGTAAGTTCTGGTTTAAAACTATTTAAGTGCTCTCTATATGCGCTAAGACCTTTTAGTCCAAATATCATAATATCTTGTAGTCTTGCTAGGTTCTCATCTTTACCACAAGTTCCAACAGTAGCACCTGTACTACCACATCCACCTTTTTGACTCATTTCACATTGATAACAAAACATACTCATTTTTAATCCTTTTTTCTTTTCTTCTTTGTAAAAATTTTGTGGATTATATGAGTAATAAAAACAAAAAGCATTGATTTATATCAAGAAGATTTTATATTGACAAAATTTAATGATTGTATTATAATTCGATAACTGTCAAACTATTAAGTCTATAAAATAGGAAATCTATTTTCAAAGATACATATAGTTCGATAATTATCAAACTATAAAATTAAAAGGGAATAAAATGAAAACAGTATTTATTACAGGAACAAGTTCTGGTTTTGGTCAAGAAACAGCAATTAAATTTGCTTTAAAAGGTTGGAATGTTATTGCTACAATGAGGAATCCTGAAGATGATAAGATATTAAGAGAGTATGAAAATATATTAGTTTTAAAACTAGATGTTACTGATGAGATGATGATAAAAGAGAGTGTAAATATGGCAATTAATAAATACAGTAATATTGATGTACTTATTAATAACGCAGGATATGGAGTAGCAGGTTTTTTAGAAGAAGCAAGCAATGAAGAGATAATGACACAATTTAATACAAATGTTATCGGTGCTATAAATTTGATTAAAGAGATTGTTCCTTATATGAGAAAAAATAAATCTGGAAAAATTATAAATGTATCTTCTTTAGGTGGGAATATTGCTATGCCAATGTTTTCTTTATATAGCTCAACAAAATTTGCAATCGAGGGATTGTCTCAATCTTTAGCTTATGAGTTAAAAGAGTTTGAAATTGATGTTAAAACAATTGCACCAGGAGCTTTTAAAACAGGTTTTTCAAAAGCAACAAAAATTTTATCAGGAAATAAGAAAGAAGAGTTAAATACTTATAGAAAAGCATATGAAGAGCATTTAAATAAAATAATGACAACACCTCCAAAACCTTTTAAATTTGGTAATCCAAGTTATGTAGCAGATGAAATATTTAGATGTGCTACCAGTCATAGCAATATTACAAATCTTGTTGGACAAGATGCTAAATTATTGATGTTTTTGAAAAAAGTATTACCAAGTTTTATGTTTAGAAATATGCTTAAAAAAACTACAATGCCTATATATAAAAACTCATAAAATTAGTTTGTTTATAGTAGAATAAATATACAAAAACTAGGTTATGTTATGGTATTGCAAAAATTTTATAAAAAACGAATATTTATTTTTACTATTTTATCATTGTTATCTTTTTTAGTTTCTATTTTCTCAATAATTAATATTAATAGTAATATAAAGGAACATAAAAATCTTGAGAATGTTATCTCTTTATCCCATGAAGTAAGATATTATGATGAGGTTTTAACAATGTCTTCAAGAATGGCTTTATATCAAGATACTTTATATTGGAATGATAGGTATTATAATTATGTAGAAAAGCTAGATAGTGCAATCTCTCAAATTAAAGAGAGTATGCCTATTGTAAGACAGAAATTAGAAGAAGTTGATGGGGCTAATATTAAATTAGTAGAGCTTGAAGAAAAAGCCTTAAAGATGGCTCGAGATGAAAACTATGATGAAGCAAAACAGTTGCTTTTTTCCAAAGAGTATAAAGAGGCTAAAGATATTTATGCTTTAGCTTTAGATGAATCTTTAGAGTTATTAAATCAAGAAACTTCAATTCTTGAGAATGAATTTTCAAAAAGTATTTTAATTTCTTCATTTATTGCTTTATTTTTTATTTTATTGGTTTTAGGGCTTTCATACTATGTCTTTAAATATCTTTCTAATTATAATAGGGTTTTAGAAGAGGAAGTAAAAGAGCAAATAAAAAAACTTACTAAACAAGATCTTCTTTTAATAGAGCAGTCAAAGCTTGCTTCTTTAGGAGAAATGTTAGAAAGTATTGCTCATCAGTGGAGACAGCCTTTATCTTCAATAACTACATCTGTTTCAGGTATAAAGTTTAGGAAAAGATTTGATGATTTAGATGATGAAACTTTAGAACACTCTTTAGATAATATTTCTAATGCAACACAACATTTAGCTACAACAATTGAAGTCTTTAGGCAGTTTCATAAAGACGATATAAAAAAAGAGTTTAGTTTAAAAGAGATGTTTGAAAAAGTACAAGTTCTACTTGCTTCAAGGTTTAAAAATAAAGAGATTAAAGTAGTTAATGAATTTAAAGATTATGTTGTTTTAGGAAGAGAAAATGAACTAATACAAGTAATAATCAATATCTTTTCAAATGCAATTGATGAACTTGAAAATCTTGAAAGTGAACCAAAGCTTATAAAAATTCAAACAAAAGAGAATAAAGAGTTTATTAGTATAGAGATTATTGATAATGCAGGTGGAATAGATGAGAGTATAATCTCAGAAGTATTTGATTATAAATTTAGTACAAAAAAAGATAAAAATGGAACAGGTATTGGTTTATATATGAGTAAGCTTATTATAGAAAAAGCTAAAGGTTCTATTAGTGTTGAAAATGAAGAGTTTTATTATAATAATCAGAGTTTTAAAGGTGCATGTTTTAAACTTGATATAAAAAAATAGTATTTATGCACCTAAAAAAGCTTATAAAAATGAAGATTTACTTAGTTTACTTAACTCTTCATTCACTTCAAAAATTTTACTTTTAATATCAGTATATCCAAAAGCTTCAAGTCTTGCTGTGTGTTTTGCTAAGTATCTTTTTGCATCATCTAAGTTATCAAAAAGATAAATTCCTCCAGCTTCTTTTTTATCTTTATTCTCTGTCCATAATTTAAAAATCAAACCATTTTCATTTGCAATATCTTTTGCTAAATCACTCATAGCAGCAGTTAACTCTTCTCTAAAAGGACCTTCATGTGGAAAGTCAATTTGCATAAGGTATTTCATGTTATACTCCTTTAAAATATATGAGTGTAATTTTACATGAAAAATATTAATATGTCAACTAGGTTTACAAAATGTCACTATGTTTTTTATCATTAGAAACAAGCAAAGTATTTAATGAACTAATTTTAAAAGAGTTAGAAAAAGATGGATTTACAGGGCTTTCAAGCTCTTTGATAACTATATTTCCTTATATAAAAGAGTATGAAAATATATCAATTTCAAATTTAGCAAAAAAGCTTGGATATACAAGACAAGCAATGCATAAAAATCTTAAAAAACTTGAAGAATTAGAGTTTATTACATTTTCTCAAGAGAAAAATAAAAAAGAGAAAACTGTTTTACTTACTTTAAAAAGTGAAAATTTAATCACAATAGCAAACAACTATATTCAAAATATTCAAGAAGAGATTGAGAATTTAGTAGGTCAAGAAGAGTTAAATAGATATATTCAAACACAAAACTCAATCTTTGAGTATTTAAGTGAAAAAAACAAGGCTTAAGAAGCCTTATTCTTAGGTGGTAGAGTAGAAATATACTCTTCAATAGCAATAGCTACTCTTTTTGAGAAAGCCACCGCTTCAACAACAGTTCTAGCTCCTGTTACTACATCTCCTGAGGCAAAAACACCTTTTCTTGTAGTACAACCATTTTCATCACTTTCTAAAAGACCATTTTCTCCTAGATGAAGACCTGCATTGTTTTTTACGATTAAATCTCTTGCTGTCTGAGAAATAGCAACTAAAACTGAATCTGCTTGCTCAAACCCTTGAGTTTTCTCTTCTTGTGGATTTGTTGTTTCATATTTTATTCCATCCTCTGTAAATTCTAAAGGAGATTTAAATAGATTGAATTTTACACCATCGATTTTTGCATGTTCTATTTCAATTCTTTCTGCAGGCATATTTTGTTCATCTTTTCTATACATTATTTGAACTTCTCTTGCCCCGTTTCTAATAACAGTTCTTGCAACATCCATAGCAACATTTCCAGCGCCAACAACTACAACTTTTTTTCCTAAGTCATAAGCTTTTGGAGTTTTTAAATAATCAATAGCAAAATGTACATTTCCTAAACTCTCACCTTTTATTCCAAGTTTTTTAGGTCTCCAAACACCAGTACCTATAAATACCGCATCAAACTCATCTCTAAATAAATCATCAATAGTTATATTTTTTCCTATCATGATATTTTTTCTGATTTTAATACCTAGTTTTAGAAGTTTTTCTTCAACTTTATCTAGAATAGTTTTATCAAGTCTAAAATCAGGAATACCAAATCTAAGAACTCCCCCTATTTTGTCATTTGCTTCATACATAGTAACGCCATAACCTTTTAATGCCATAATCATTGCTAAACTAATACCAGCAGGTCCTGAACCAATAATAGCTATGTTTCTTCCAAGTTGTTCAGGTTTTTCAAACTCTTTATAGTTCATATAGTATGTAGAAATATAGTTTTCAATTCCTCCTACATTTACAGGGGAGTGTTTTTTATTTAGTACACAATGACCTTCACAATGTTTTTCATGAGGACAAACAAGAGAACATATTATTGATAAAGGATTATTATCAAATACTTTCTTTCCAGCTTCTTTTATATCTCCGGCTAAAAAGAGTCTAATCATTTCAGCAATTGGAGTTCCTACTGGACATCCTTTTTGGCATTTTGGTTTCTTGCAATCAAGGCAAGTTTGGGCTGAATTTATAATATGCTGCATTTAAATCCTTTTCTTTTAATCATCTAATATTATAACTAATATCTGATATTTTTATAATTAGATAAATAATTTGAACTATTTTATATATATAAGTTAGAATTTATATTTATAAAACTCACTATTACAGTTATTTTTTATAAAGTTTATATATAATATAGCTTTTAAATAATCTACCTTTTTTAGGGAGTAAAATATGTCATTTGGAACTAAAATCTTTTCATTATTTATTATGCTAATTGCTCTAATAATTTATACTGTAGCAAGTTTTGATTACAGTAAAGTTCAAACAAGTAGTCAAGAAGCTATTTCAAATGAGAAATTTATTGATTTTGATACAGAGTCTATTATCAAATATATTGAAGATATAAAAACAAAAGCATTAAAAATCAAAGATGACATATTAAAAGATAATCCAACAATAAAAGAAGAGTCTTCTTCTGAAGAGATAGAAAATCAAGAAATAGATGAGCAAAAAGTTCAAGAAGAGTTAACTTCAAATAATGAAGCTCTTGATGAACAAACAAACATCACTGAGACTTCTTCTAGTATTGAAGCTGATGAAAAAGTAGAAAATAGCGCTATTGAAACTTCAGAAGATTTACAAACAACTGAAGAGGTAGTAGAAGAAGAAACTATTGAGCAAGAGCCAAAACTAAGTGCAACTGAAATACAAGAACAGATAAATACAATTTTAAAAGAGAATAAAATTGTATTCAAAAGAAGAAGTGTAGATATTACAGAAGAGTCTTTTTCAAGTGTACAAAAAGTTGCAGATATTCTAAAAGAGTATGAAATGCTAAAAATAGAAATCGCAGGACATACAGACTCAAGAGGAAGAGCTTCTTTAAACCTAAGAATTTCTCAAGATAGAGCAAATAGCGTTAAAAAAGAGTTAATAAAGCTAGGTGTTAAAGAAGAGAATTTAAAAGCAGTTGGTTATGGTGAGAAGTTCCCAATAGCAAAAGATGATAAAAATGGTTTATCTGAGATAAACAGAAGAGTAGAAATAAATATTATAGGAGAGAATTGATGTTTGAGATAGCTTCGTTAATTGTAGTAAATTTATGTATAGCAGCATTTATAGGTCTTTTAATAGGCTTCTTTTTAGGTAGAGCTACTAAAGATTCTTATACTCCACCTGTTGATAATACAGAAAGTTTAGATGATGGTGCAAGTTTAAAACCAAATGCAAGAAGATCAAACATTAATCCTATTTTCAAAAAGAATTCAAGTGTTGATAATAAACCATTAATTTTAGCAAGACCAAGACAATCAGGAAAAGATAATCTTAAAAAGATAAAAGGTATTAACTCTAAGATTGAAGAGGATTTAAATCATATTGGTATTTTCCATTTTGATCAAATTGCAAAGTGGACAAGTAAAAATGCTGATTGGGTTGAAGAGTTTTTACAACTTCCAGGTTGTGTTAAAAAATATCAATGGGTTGACCAAGCAAGAATTTTGTCATCAGGTAAACAAACAGTATATTCTCAGAAAGTTGAGGATAATGAGATTGAAGTAGACTAAATATAACTAATAAAAGTCATATTTAGTTTATTATTAAACGTTAGCAGCTCTTAATTGTCTAATAATTGAAGCGATTTCTCTAGAGTATTTTCTAGCTCTTTTTGAGTTATAACTCCATCCACCGTTATAACTACTCCATACTCTTCTCCAATTATTGTTATGAACTTTTTTCCAGTATTTTAATTCTGCAATTGCATTTTTTGTAGCAAAATCAAAATCAGAGATTAATTTCATAGCATATCTATTTCTATTCCATGAAGTATCTTTTACTTTTTCTCTACTAATAACAGTTTTGATATTAGCTTGGTATAAACCAAAGTCTTTACTATTAACATTTACAAGGTATTTACCTAGAGATGACTCTTTAATAGCAATAGCCATTAATGAGTAGCTTAACCCATATTTTGCACCTTGTTCTTTAATCATTTTTAACATTCTTATATCTTCTTTTGTTAGTTTAGATGCATTAAAATTTGTTGCGAAGATATTTGTAAATAGCAGTGAAACAAACAGAATTATTTTCAAATTCATTAAGGTTCTCCTTTATTTTCACTTAAATTTGGCGCGCATTATATATAAAATCGAATTATTTGTCAAATTCTTGCTATAAATTACTAGTTTTATGCCTTAATTTAATCTAGTATTTAGCTTTTAAGAATATAATTCCGAAAAAATTTTAACGAGTTATAGAAATTGGAAAAAAGAGAATTTAAGAAAACAATAAAAGAAATAGGTTTCTCTTCACAGAAGAGTTTTGCAGAAAATATAGGTGTAAAAGCTACAACTTTTACAACATACAAAAGTATACCAAATCATATAGTAAGAATTGTAAATATGGCCCAAATGGCTAAAAAAAATGGTATCCCTTTTGAAGAAATCAAAGAAGCTATGAAGATAGATTAAGAAATCTATCTTTTTAGTAAAAACTACAAACTACTACATTTAAACTTTTATAAAATACACAAAAAATTAATAATTCTAATAAATTAAGTCTTTTTTAATTCTCACTTAAGTAGAGTAAACCATAAATAAAAAAGGTGGTTATTATGTATAATAAGTGTATAATTATTTTTCTACTATCAATTTTTGCTTATTCAAATGAAATAAATCATGATAAAAGTTTAGTCTCTTCAGAAGAAGAGCTTCAAAAAATTGCAAGTTTTGAAACTAGAAACTTCGAGTATGATTTAAAAGATTTTTTTTCAAATCCAAAAAAAAGTGATTTAAGATTATCTCCTAATGGCAAATATTTATCTTACTTTATAATGAAAGATGGACATAAGTATTTAGAAATTCTAAATATAGATAAAAATCAAAGACAAACACTTTTAGCAGAAGATACTAAAAGGTTAATAGCATCTTATTTATGGGCCAATGACTCTTCAATTATTTTTGCAAGTGATATAAATGGAAATGAAAACTATCAAATATTCTCAGTTAATATAAATACTAAAAAACAAAAGGCTTTAACGCCTTTTGAGAATGTAAAAGTTAGTTTATTAGATCCTTTGGAAAAAGACAAGAACCATATTATTATTTTAATGAATAAAAATAATAAGCAAATTGCCGAACCATATAAAATTAATATCAATACAGGCGAGTATGAACTACTTTATTCAAATGAGGATATGAAAAATCCAATTGTTTCTTACTATTTTGATAAAAATGGAGTTTTAATAGCTTTCGTAAAATTAGTAAATGGAATAGACAATGTCTTATATTATAAGGAAAATAAGAAAAAAGAGTTTAAGAAAATAAGTAATACTAATTGGAAAAACTCATTTAATTTTATTATTTTAGATTATTCTACACCGTATCCTGATGATGCATATATTCTAGTTAGAAATGAGAAATATAATACTTCAACATTGATTTTATATGATTTAAAAAATGAGAATTTGATTAGAGAAGTATTTAGAAATGAGAAATATGATTTAGAAGGAGTAACAGGTTCAAAACTTAGAAACTATGAAATTGACTACTTTACATATTACTCAGATAAATATACTATACAGCCTATTTCTTCAGTTTATAAAGAACTTCATAAAAAATTTCAAAAGCAGTTTAGTACTTACCAGTTTAGAGTTGAGGATATAAGTGAAGATGAGAAAAGGTATTTACTTTTTGTAAATAGTGACAGATTAGTAGGAGCATATTTTCTTTATGATTTAGAAAAAAATGCTTTTAGAAAGCTTGCTCATTTAAAGCTATTTTTAGAAGAAGATAAAATGGCAAAGACTATCTCTTTTGAGTTTAAAGCTAGAGATGGTTTAGAGATTCAGGCTTATTTAACTTTACCAAATGATATTAAAAAACCAGCACTAATTGTAAATCCACATGGTGGACCTTATGGTGTGAGAGATATATGGACTTTTAATAGTGAGGTTCAATTATTTGCATCAAGAGGATATGCAACACTTCAAGTTAACTATAGAGGTTCTGGTGGATTTGGTCGAGCTTTTGAAATCGCAGGACATAAGCAAATTGGGAGGGCTATGTTAAATGATTTAGAAGATGCTGTCTCTCATGTAAAAAAACTTAATTTGATTGATGATAAAAATATTGCAATATACGGAGCAAGTTATGGTGGTTTAGCTACTTTAGGAAGTCTAATTAAAACACCTGATTTATACAAATGTGGAGTTGATTATGTTGGTGTTTCTAATCTATTGACATTTTTCAACTCTTTTCCACCTTACTGGGAACCATATAAAAAGCAAGTTTTTCAAGAGTGGTATAACCCAAATGATAAAGAAGAGTTAAAAATCATAAAAGAAGTTTCTCCTGCTTTAAATGCAGAAAAAATTACTAAAAATGTTTTAGTAGTTCAAGGAGCACATGATCCAAGAGTAAATATAAATGAGTCAGATCAAATAGTAAAAGCTTTGAGAGCTAAAGGTTTAGAAGTTCCATATTTAGTAAAATATGATGAAGGTCATGGTTTTGCAAGAGTAGGAAATCAAATAGAGTTATATAATGTAATGTTAGGATTTTTTGCTAAGTGTTTTGAAGTATCAAATTAGTTTTTCTAATTTGATACTTTCTGTTTAATAAGATTTTCTACACAAATTTCAATCATTTCATAAACTTTATCAAAACCTTCAAAGCCTTCAAAGAAGTATGGATCAGGTACATCTTGACCATCAAATCCAAAATCTCCTAGTTTTAATACATCTTTAGCACCTAATTTTTTAAGATTAGCTATATTTGAGTCATCTAATCCTACAACTAAATCATAATTTTTTAAATCTTCTATAGTTACTTGTTGTGCTCTTTGTTTTGAAATATCAAGGTTATTTTGTTTACAAACTTTTATAGAGTTTTCACAAGGAGGCTCACCTATGTGCCAATCACCTGTTCCTGCACTTTGTACATTTAAATCTAAGTTATTTTGTTTTGCATATCTTTGCCCTACTCCTTGAGCTATTGGAGATCTACAAATATTTCCAAGGCAAACAAAGATAATTGATTTTACATTACTCATTTTCATCTAATCCTATATTTATATATTTTCTAACTTTTTTTATTTCACTTAAATCGGCATTTACTTTGATAATCTCTTTATCATCATCTTTTACTACATTCCCAAAAGGTGAGATAATAGCACTTCCTTTTGCCATATTATCATCTGCACTATTACTTGCTATTACAAAACATTGATTTACAAGTGCTAGAGATTTTGAGATAGTTTCATAGTGGTCTTTTCTTTTAAGTCCCCACATAGCAGGATTTAAAATAATATCAGCACCTTTTACTTTTTCCCAAAGTTGTGGGAATCTAAGCTCAAAGCAAATCAAAGTGGCTACTTTTAAACCGTTTATATCAAGGATTTTAATATCTTCTTTATCTCCTGCTTCAAAATGCTCCAATTCATTTCCCAAAGGAAATAGTTGTACTTTTGATTGAGTATGTAAAATCTTTTGATTATGAAACACATGTAAAGTATTAAAAAACTTATCGTCTTTTTTAGTGATAAAAGTCAAAGATATAGTTTTGTTAACAGCAAGTTCTTTTATCTCTTCTATGGCTTTTATACTAAATTGTGAGGCTTCTTGCATACGGTCATAACAAAAACCACTAAGAGCTATTTCGGGAGCTAAAATAATAGAGTTTTCTTCACACTCTAAAATCAAGCTTTTTAAATGTTCTAAATTCTTTTGAAAATTTTCACTTGTTTTAACTTGAAGTGCTATTAAGTTCATCTAATACCTTTTTTATTAAGTTTTCTACAGCTGTTTGATAAGAAATAGCTGTAGCATGAGAAGTAGCTTCGTATTTTGTTACAAGTTTTGGTTCTGTGTTTGAAGCTCTAACAAGTGCCCAACCATACTCAAATACTATTCTAATACCATCTACTTTTATTACCTCTTTTATTACAGGAAATCCCCTTTGAGGCTTTTTAATCTCTTGTTTTAGTTTTTTTATTAAAGTAAATTTAATATCTTCATTTATAAACATTTCTATATTAGGACTTGTGTAAACACTTGGAAGTTTAGCTATTTGCTTATCAAGGTTTACACCTTTGTAAACAAGTTCTAGTACTCTAAGTGTGGCATATATAGCATCATCATATCCATAATATCTGTCATTAAAGAAAATATGTCCAGATACTTCTGCTGCTAGGTCAGCATTTAACTCTTTTAGTTTTAATCTTAAGTTTGAATAACCTGTTTTATCCATAACTGTTTTACCATGATTATTTATCTCATCAAAGATATTTTGAGAGTATGTAACCTCTCCGATAATCACAGGATTTTTCATAGTTTGTGAGAAAAGATAGGCTAAAGTATCACCTTTTATATTGTGTTTTTGTGTTAATACAGCAATTCTATCAGCATCTCCATCATATGCAAAACCAAGATTTATATCATCTTTTAGAAGTTTTTTTAAACTAGCAAGATTTTTCTCTTTTGATGGGTCTGGATGGTGATTTGGAAAGTTTCCATCAGGTATTGTATTTAAAGCTTTATACTTTAAATCAAGCTTATCAAGTATTTTACAAATAACAGTATTAGCAACGCCATTTCCACAATCTATTGCAAACTTCTCTTTAAAGCCTTGCAAGTGTGAAAACTGTTTAACCATGTAATCTATATATAGTTTTCTTGCATTGATTTTTTCATAAGTTAAATCTTTTTTGATTTTTATATCAGGTTTTTTTTTGATTTGTTTATAAACCTTTATTAAGTCATCTGCAAAAAAAGGTTCATTGTTTACTGTTATTTTAAAGCCATTATATTTTTTTGCATTATGGCTTCCTGTAATCATAATAGAAGCATTTGGTGTAATGTTTTGCTTTTTTATTTTAAAACTTTGGAAAGAAGCAAAATAGTTAACACCAGTTGCTACTAAGCCACAGTTTAAGACTCTACATCCTGAAGCATTTAGTCCACTAATAAGGGCTTTGAAAAGCATTTTTGAGTGTTTTCTTACATCATACCCTACAACCACATAGGCATTTTCACAGCTTTTTTTCTGGATTTGTTTTCCTAAATGGTAAGCTATAAGTTTTGTGTTTTCTTTAGTAAGTTGTGTATTTACAACTCCTCTAATGTCATACTGTCTAAAAATATTTTTATCTATCAATTCTTCACTTCTTAATAATTTTTTGTATTATACTTAAGATTTTTTATTTTCTAAATTAAGTAGAAACTCTTTTTTTTCATCTCCACCTGCATAAATATTTGAAACACCCTCTTCTTTCATAACTCTATGACAAGGAACAATAATATTTAGCATATTTTGAGCACAAGGACTCTCTAAGGCTTTTTTTGACTTTAAACCTTCTATTTGTGAGGCTATTTTCTCAAAAGTTGCAGTTTTTCCATAAGGTATTTTTAGAAGCTCTTTCCATACTTGTATTTGGAAAGTAGAACCAACTAACTGCATAGGTAATTCAAAAGTGGTTCTTTTTTTATTGAAGTATTCATCAAGTTGCACTCTTAACATATCAAAGTACTCACAGTTTGATGGAATAACATCAACATTAAAACTCTTCTTTAAAGTATCAATTCTAGCTTCAATATTAAAAGGTGTAAAGTAACATAACATCACTAAACCTTTTTTTGTAGCTGCTGCAAACATTTGCCCTAAAGGGGTATCTATAGTTGTTGTTAAAATAATCTCTTTTGATTGCGTTTTATATTCTCTCATGGTGGGATTTTATCATAAAGAAATTAAGATATAATACAAATATGCAAAATATTGATACTAAAAATATAAAAGTTTTATTTGTTGAAGATGATGATATAGCAAGACAAAATGGTGTAGAGTATTTAGAAAACTATTTTGACTTTGTATATGAAGCAAGTAATGCTTTAGATGCTTTAAAACTTTATGAAAAAGAGCAACCTCATATTATAATCACAGATATACAAATGCCAAAACTAAATGGCTTAGAGTTTGTTCAAAGAATAAGACAAAAAGATAAGAAAGTACAAGTTATAGTAATCTCTGCTTTTTGTGATAAAGACTATTTGTTTAAGGCTATTGAGTTACAGCTTGTAAAGTATCTAGTAAAGCCTGTAGATGATAAAAAGTTTGATGAAGCAATAAGTCTTTGTGTAAATGCTTTAAAAGAAGATAGCTCAAATATCATCAAGTTAGATGAGCAGTTTAGTTTTGATATGTTTAATCTAACTTTATTTAAAGATGAAGAGTTAGTAAAGCTTAGAACTAAAGAGCTTGATTTTTTATCACTACTTTTAAAAAACAAAAATAGATTTGTAACCCATAGTGAGATTGAAAACTATGTTTGGAGAGATGATGTTATGAGTAAGGATGCTCTAAAGACATTAGTTAAAAATCTAAAAAACAAAATCCCAAAAGAGCTTATCTCAAATCAATGGGGAGTGGGTTATAAAATAGATGTATGATTTAGCCCTTGTATTAACTTATGGTATTACCTTTGGTATTGTATTGATGACAATAGTATATACTTTTATTAGGTATGTATACTCTAAAGAGATATTTTATATAAGTTATTGTTTGATGCAAATAGCTTCTCTTTTATATATAGTGGCATATAGTTCACTATTTGATATTAGTTTTTTTGTACAAGAGTTAGCTTTAGTTATTGCTAGTTTAAGTGCCTTGGTTTTTGCTGTAAATTTCTATGAGGGTAAGTTTATACCAAAGATTACAAACTATAAAGAGTTAATACTAAATACTTTTTTGTTAAACGTAGTAATACTTACAGCTTTTTATCACTATATGCTTTTTGAGTATTTGCCTTATACTATTATTTATGCTGTTTTATTTATCTCTGTGATTTTTAATCTAAAGCAAGGATTTAAACCAACTTTAGTTTATGTTTTAGGTTGGTCTGTTTTTTGTTTGATACTTTTTATTTGGGACTTTAAAGGTTTCTACACAACAAACGGTTATATGGACTTAGTAATAGTAGCTTTTGCAATAGAAGCAGTTTTATTTACTATGTCAGTAGCTTATAGATACAACAGTTTAAAACAACAAAGTAAAAACTATGAAGAGATGCTATTTCAGCAGTCAAAACTTGCTAAAACAGGTCAAATGCTTCAAAATATTACCCATCAGTTTAGACAGCCTTTAAATAATATCTCGTATATCTTGATGAATCTAAAAAAAAGATATGAAAACAATAGGTTAGATGAGGAGTTTTTTTATAAAAAAACACAACAAGCAAATGAACAGTTACAGTATTTATCTAAAACAATAGAGGATTTTAGGCAGTTTTATACACCATCAAAAGAGAAAAAGAATTTCTTAGTAAAAGAGGCAATACAAAAAGCTGTAACTATAATAGAACCAGATTTAAAAAAGCATAATATCCAGTTGAATTTTAATATAAATACAAACGAGAATATTGAAGTTCATGGTATTTTAAATGAACTCTCGCAGGTTATCTTATCTTTATTGACAAACTCAAAGGATGAGCTTATAAATATAGAAAAACCAATAATAAATCTAGACTTAGACTCATCAAGTGCTGAGGTAGTAATAAAAATAGCTGATAATGCAGGTGGAATAAAAAATATAAACAAAATCTTCGAGCCTTATTACACAACAAAAAATGAAGGTTTAGGTATAGGTCTTTATTTGGTAAAACAAATAATAGAAGATAGTTTTGAAGGAAAAATTGAAGTAGTAAATCAAAAAGAGGGAGCTTTATTTACCCTCCTTTTGGAAAAAGCTAATTAATTCTTTTCTTTGAAAAGTGAATTTCTAGGATAGATAAAAGATAACTCTTTTTCAAGTTTAGCCTCTTTGTTCTCTTTTGTTAGGATATTAAGTTTTATATTTAAAGCCGTATCTTTTCTATCTGATAAGAAAAGTCTCTTTTTAGTCTCTAAAATCACTACTTTTTTAACTCTACCATTAGCTTTTAGTTTAAATGGCTTAAATCTTTTGATATAAAAATCTTTATTTTCAACTTCTAAAGCAAAAGTATAGGGCTTATCACTTGTGTTATGGAATGTCAAGATATAGTTATTTGAAACTTTATTTTCCTCTTTAATACTATAAAGTTTAGTTGTTTTATTTATGTTTACTAAGAAATACTCTTTTGTTGATGCAAACGATGCTGTAAGTATCACACATAAAGCCAGTGATACAAAATAAGCAATATTTCTTTTTGAGAAGATTGATACTTTTTTCTTTTTTATAACTTCATTTGTACTTCCCCAATGAATAAGCGACTCTTTACCCATTTTCCCCATAACTGTATCACAAGCATCACTACACTCTAAACAGTTGATACACTCAACTTGTAAACCTTTTCTAATATCAATATGCGTAGGACATACTTTAACACAGGCTTCACAAGTAGTACACTCATCATTTTTCTCTAGTTCTTTCATTTTGAAGATTGATTTTACATTATCTTTATAAATCTCTCCACCTCTGTTTATATCATAAACAACTTGCTTTGTGTCATCATCATAAAGAACAGATTGAATTCTAGAGTATGGACATACATAAACACAGAAGTTCTCTTTCATAAAAACAACATCATAGATTAAAAATAGTGCAATACTTAAAATAAACATTATTAAAAGTGTATGGTTTAGTGGATCTTGAAGTTTTGCAAAGAACTCTTCAGGTGGTACGAAATACCATAAGAAGTTTGAAGCTGCAACAAGCGATAAAAATCCCCAGATTAATATGGCTACATATTTTTTTATTTGATTAGATTTTTTTGAGTAGTCAATATCTTTTTGTTTATTTTTGTGTCTTCTAAGCCCTAAAAGTTTTGTCTCTATTAGGTCTCTATAAATAACTCTAAAGATAGTTTGAGGACAGCCCCAGCCACACCATAATCTACCAAACATTGATGTAATAGCAAAGATACCAATAAATAAAAGCATTAATAAAAATGGCATTATATAAAGCTCATTTACATTAAAAGCAAATCCCATAAAATGAAACTGCATTTTTTCAAATGATAGTAGTAATAAGTGGTTACCATTGATTGTAATAAATGGCATTAAAAAAACTACTAAACTGATAATTGAATAAGTAAGATACCTCTTTTGTGTATATTTCATATAAAACTCCTTTTAAAAGATTTTATAACTACTTGGTGTTCACTTGGTGGTATAAAAATCTTTTTTCTATTTTTTTGATACAATAAAATATAATTTTATAAAGGTATTTTATGATTGAATTAACAGAGCTTTATATGTTTATAATTGCTTCATTTTTATTGTGTTTAGCCCCAGGGCCTGATAATATCTATGTTTTAACACAAGGTATGACAAAAAGTAAGAAAGCTGCGATTGTTACTACTTTAGGTTTAGCTACAGGTCTTATTATCCATACATCAGCAGCAGCTTTTGGTATATCTGTGATTTTTCAAACTTCAGAACTTGCTTTTAATATAGTAAAGTTTGCAGGTGCTGCTTATTTACTTTATATTGCATATCAAGCTTTTAAATATAGAAATGAAAAACTTGATTTAAGTGCTCAAAACTCTACAAAAGAGCTTAAAAAGCTTTATGTTAAGGGTTTTGTGATGAATATCTTAAATCCAAAAGTATCTATTTTCTTTTTGGCTTTTCTTCCACAATTTGTAAATACACAAGCAGGAAATGTACCAATGCAAATGATTATCTTAGGAGCTATTTTTATGGCTTTAACTATTATAGTTTTTTCAAGTATTGGAATAGCTGGAAATCTACTTAGTAAAAGGCTTTTAGAAAACCCAAATATTGTAAAATATATGAACATCTTAACTTCTTTTGTATTAGTAGGACTTGGAATAAAACTTGCATTATCACAAAGGTAAAAAATGAAAATTATAATTGTATATATTGCTTTAGTAACATCTGTTTTTTCAATGAGTTTAAAAGATGAGATTGAGAGATGTTCAGTTTTAAATGAGAACCAAGATAGGCTTGAGTGTTATGATAGGGTTGCAAAAAAGCTTAAGCCAAGTGATGAGTTTATCTCAAAGGGTCTTTTACTTGTAAAAGAGTGTAAAAATTGTCATGGTAAAAATTGGGAAATCTCTACAAATGCTAAAAGGTTAGTAAAGGATATGAATGAAAATGAAATTTATAATTCTTTACTTGCATATAAAAATAAAAAGAAGAAGTTTTTAGCCATGAATTTTCAGATGAACAAATACACAAAAGAAGAGATAAAATTAATGGCAGAATATATAAATTATGAGATTTTAACTTCTAAGTAAGAACTACTTAGAAGCTAAAAAAAGTCTTGAAAAAACCTATAGCAATAAATGCTAAAATATAATAAAAGATTGAAATAGAATACATTCTCATTAAGAATATGGCAATTAAAACCAGCAAAAAATCAAAAATAGAGTAAATAGCACTAGGTATTACACTATTTATTAAAACGGCAAATAATAAGGCTACTACAGCTGCATTTATTCCAATAAGTGCTTTTTTTATACTACACTTTTTACTTAAAGATTCAAAACTTTCATAAAACGCAAGAATCAATAAAAATCCTGGAAGGAAAATAGCTAAAGTAGCTAAAAGTGCTCCTAAAAGTGCAGACTCTTTTAAAATAGCTGAACCTAAATAAGAAGCAATTGTAAACATAGGTCCAGGAACTGCTTGTGCTAAAGAGTAAGAAAGTAAAAAGTCATCTTTTGATACTAAGTCTTTTAGTGTTTCTTGAAGTAAAGGAAGTACAACATGCCCTCCTCCAAATACTAAACTACCTGCTTCATAAAATGAGCTAATAATTTGAAGTTCTATGCTAGTTGAACTAAAGATAGGAAGAATAAATAAAAGTGCAAAAAACATGATGAGAGGAAGCTTTTTATTTTTTATAGTTTCAACTTTTTCTTCAATAAACTCTTCTTTTGCAAAAAAGTATCCTATTAAAGCTGCTAATAATAGCACTAAAATTTGTATATAAACAAAAGATAATGAAATAAGAAAGATTGAACTTACAGAAAAAATTGCTAAGGTAATTTTGTCTTTACAAAAGCTTTTAAACATAGAGATTATAGCATCACTTACAACTACAACAGCAAATAGTTTCAAGCCTATAATTAAAGCTTCGATACTACTATTTTGACTAGAAGATAAATTAAAAGTAGCTATAAAATACAAAAGGATAAATGAGGGAAAAGTAAAGGCAACAAAAGCTGTGATAGCACCTATTAAACCACCTCTTTTAAGTCCTATTGCAAAGCCAACTTGTGAGGAACTAGGTCCTGGAAGAAATTGACTTAAAGCTAAGATTTTTGAATATGAATTATCATCAAGCCAGTTTAGTTTTTCAACAAATGTTTTTCTAAAATATCCTATATGCGCCATAGGACCACCAAAACTAAAAAGCCCTAGTGTAAAAAACTTTATGAATATATCAATGTAATTTTTCATTACAACCTTTCAAAAAGATATGATTATATCTTTTTTTTTAAGAAAGGTTTGTAATCAATTTGTAATTAGTTTACTTCGTCAGTGTATACACAAACATTGAAATCTTCTACTAAACCATCAGGGTTTACGCAGTGTGTTTCAAAAAATTCTGTAATATATGGTTTTTGGCAGTGAAGCTCAAAATCTTCACTTGATGCCCAGATTTCATTAAAAACTATAGGAAAAGATTTTCCCATAGCATTTGGATGTTCAAAATGTTTTGTAACTATGTATTGAATACATCCATCTTCTCTTGTAGTTTGTGGTTCTAAGCCTTGTAAAACTTCAATAAGTTCTTGCTCTTTCCCTTCTTTTGCTTTAAATGATGCAATACAATATACTTTTTTTGACATTATCTTGTTTGCCCTTTTCCATAGATTTTATATTTAAATGTTGTTAAATCATTTATTCCCATTGGTCCTCTTGAGTGAAGTTTATTCGTTGAAATACCAACTTCTGCTCCAAGTCCAAAAGCTCCACCATCTGTAAATCTCGTACTTGCATTTGCATATACACAAGCAGCATCTACATTGTCTAAGAATTTATTTACAGCAGTATAGTTTTCACTTAAAATTGACTCAGAGTGACCTGAACCATATTTTGAGATGTGTGCGATAGCTTCATCTACATTTTGAACTATTTTAATATTTAAAATATTTGCTAAATACTCTGTATCATAATCTTCATGAGTTGCACATTGAATATCTAAATGTTTTAAAGTCTCTTTACAACCTTTAAGTTGTGTTCCATGTTCCATAAATGCATCATAAAGTCCAGGTAAAATATAAGGGGCAATTTCTTGATGAACTAATAGTGTTTCCATGGCATTACAAACACCAGGTCTTTGAACTTTTGCATTTAAAGCAATATCTATAATTTTATTGTGTGCAGCATCTCTATCAATATAAATATGACATAAACCTTTATCATGTTTGATAACTGGTACTGTAGCATTTTCGCTTACATATCTAATTAGAGCTTCTCCACCTCTTGGTACAATTAAATCTACATACTTATCTTGTTTGATTAGGTTGGCTACACCCTCTCTTGTTGAGTCTGGAAGTAAAGAAATTGCTTGTTCTGGTAGTTTGTTTTTTGATAAAACTTGTCTTAAAACATTTGCAATGGCTTTATTTGAGTACTGTGCCTCTTTTCCACCTTTTAATACACAAACATTTCCACTTTTAAAACAAAGTGCAGCAGTATCAGAAGTTACATTTGGTCTACTTTCATAAATAATACCAATTACTCCAATAGGAACAGATACTTTTTGGATATTAAGGCCATCTTCTGTAACCCATCCATCAAGTAGTCTTCCTACTGGTTCTTTTTGTGAAGCAATTTGTCTAATTGCATCAGCCATTCCTTGAACTCTTTCTCCTGTAAGAAGAAGTCTGTCAAGTAAGGCTTCACTTAAGTCATTCATATTTCCTTCATGCATATCTTTTCTATTGTGGTCAATAATATAATCACAATGTGCCATTAATGCATCAGCCATTTCGTTTAGTACTCTATTTTTTGTTTTAGTACTAAGGTTTGCAATAGTTCGGCTAGTTTTTTTAGCCTCTTCTAAAAATTGTTGCATTACATATCCCTATATTTTAATTTAATAAGGATATTATATCAAAATTAGCTATTAACTCTTTTAATCATTTATTTTAACAACATATCTTCCTACAGCTTTACCTGCAAGTAATTGTTCATAAGCACTTTTAACTTCTTCAAGTGAAATCTCATTTGTAATATTTTTTAGATTTTCAATTTTCCACTTGCTCGCTAGTTTTTCCCATGCGGCTTGTTTTTTTTCTAATTTACACTCAACTGAGTCTATACCAATAAGTCTAACACCTCTTAAAATAAATGGGAATACATTCGTATTTAATTCATGGGAAGATGTAAGTCCACAACAAGTGGCAACACCATCATATTTGATAAGCTTTAAAGCATTTGCTAAAACATCTCCACCCACAGTATCAACAACACCTGCATATTTCTCACCTAAAAGAGGTCTTTTTGAGCTTTCTTCATTGAAATTATCTCTTAAAATAACTTCACTAGCACCTATTCTTTTTAAGTAATCAACTTTTTCTGATTTTCCAGAAATAGCTACAACTTTATAACCAATCTTACTTAAAATAGATACAGCAATAGATCCAACTCCACCTGTTGCACCTGTTACTAAGATAGGTCCTGTCTCTGCTTTTATTCCATTGTCAATTAGCTCATTGATTGAAAGTGCAGCTGTTAATCCTGCTGTTCCAAATGTCATAATCTCTTTATCTGTAATTGAATCAGGAGTTCTAGCTACCCAAGAAGCAGGTACTTTTACATATTGAGCATGTCCACCATCTGTGTTCATTCCTAAATCATAACCAGTAACTAATACTCTCTCCCCTGCTTTGAAAATCGGTGATTTTGACTCATAAATTTCACCAGCTAAGTCAATTCCTGTAACATGTGGGAAGTTTCTTGTAACACCTGGATTTCCAATTGAGCTTAATGCGTCTTTATAGTTTAGTGATGAATAGTTAACTTTTATTATTACTTCATTATCTGCACATTTAGGCATTGATATTTCTCTAACTTCAGTGTTAAACTCTTTATCTGCTATTTTTTCTACAACTAATGCTTTCATTTTAATCCTTAGTTTTGATATTTTTAAAAGTTTAGCTAAAATACATCTAAAGAGCAAGAACTAACAAAAAAGATAGGTACTTACTAAAAAGATACTATGGAGTATTAAAATGACTAAAAAAATAGATGAAAACATAGAACAAAGTATTGATAAATGCCCAGTAGAAACTGCACTTGATGTACTTGCAGGAAAATGGAAAATCTTAATTTTGTGGTACTTAAGAAGTGAGAAAAAAAGATTTAATGAATTACAAAAACTTCTTCCAAGAACAACACAAAAGATGTTAATACAAAAATTAAGAGAACTAGAAGAGGATGGAATAGTTCATAGGGAAGTCTATCCCGTAGTTCCTCCAAAGGTTGAATACTCATTAACCAAATATGGAGAGAGTTTAAAACCTATTTTAAAACAGATGTACTTATGGGGTGAGATACATAAGGAAAAATTTAAATCTTAAGATAAGGCTTTTTTCTTAAGAATAAAGTACATAATTATACTAAGTCCTGTTCCTGATAATATCATTGACATTATCATAATTTGATATCTAACAGCAATCAATGGGTCAACTCCTGATAGGATTTGACCTGTCATCATTCCAGGTAATGATACTAATCCTACTGCTAATAGTGAGTTGATTTGAGGTATCATTGAAGCTTTGAAAGCATCTCTTCTTGATACTTCAAAATCATTTGTTCTATTGTAATCACTTTCAAATCTCTCAATAGCTAAAGATAGGCCATTCATGTTATTTGCAAAGACCATACCAGCAAGTGGTATTACATACTGTGGTTCGTAAATATTTACTAATTCTAATACAAAGTATAGTATTAAGATTAAATGAACTAAACTAGAAATTGTACATGAAATAAATATATATAGATATTCATTTTTTGTTTTGTTCTTTATATTTCTAATACAAATCCAAGTTGAAACTATTAACATAAAAGAAATTACTAAAAATCCTATATATAAATCTTTATTCTCAAATAAAATTAATAGTATATATCCTATTGCTAGTAATTGTACAACCATTCTAATGGTTGCGTATATAATCTCTGTTTGATTACCTACCCAAGATTTATAAAAGTACCAAACTACAAATAATGGTAAAGTTAAATACAATAAGTTTATTAAAGGAATTGTTTGCATGCACTTATTGTAAAGGAACTTTACTTTTTATCTTCTTTTGTAACTAGTAGAAGGTTTGATAATGAGAGTTTATTTAGTAAGTCAAGTAGTTTTACAACTCTTTCATATTTTACTTCTTTATCTATTCTAACTATTAAAGCTCTTTTTTTATCTACTTGTTTTAAACTCTCTTCTAATTCTTGAAAGTCTATTTCTTTTGTATTATAAGCAAGACTATCTTTTGAAATTTCGATTACAATCTCTTCTTTCTTAACCATTTGAGTACTACTTTGTGATGAAGGTAAAGATAGGTTTAAAACAGTCTCATTCTTCTTAAACTCACTTGCAACGATAAAAAAGATTAGAAGTAGAAACACCACATCAATAAGTGGTGTTAAATCCATTGAAATTAGTTCTCTTTTTTTAACTAATCTTCTCACGAGTTATCCTATGCACTATTAAAGACTCATATTTAGCCTCTAGCTTAGTAAAAGCACCTTGTAGATAGTTGTATCCTATATAATGTGGAAGTGCAACGATAAGACCTCCTACAGTTGTAATAAGTGCAAGTGAAATACCTGAGGCAAAAGAGTTAGCTCCACTTGAAAAACCAGTTGCAGCTATTGTTTCAAATGATTGTAAAACACCAATTACTGTTCCTAAAAGTCCTAAGATGGGAGAAATAGTTGCAATAATTTTAATTGTATTCATACCACTTTCACATGAAAGTAAGTATTTTGAGGCTTTGTTATATATCTCATCTTCTAAAAATTTAAAAGATGTTGAGTGCTCTTTTTGAACTTCATTAAATATATTTGTTACTATTTTTTGTGCTTTTCTTTTTTCAATTTGAAGCTGAATAAATTTCCAAAGTAAAATAGTAAGTCCTACTATATTTAGAAATACTAAAATATACATAACATATCCACCTAAGTGTATATATTCAATTAATGAGTATTGCATGTCTGTCCTTATTGTAATTTAAACTCAATAGGAATAATTATATCCATATATGAGGCTTTTATTTTTTTATTAAATGGCATAAATGAGTTAGTACTTATAATAGCTTCTAAAGCAGCTTTATCCAATCTTTTCTTGCCACTTGATGTATGAATTTTTATATTTATAAAAGTACCATTTTTTAGAACTCTAAAAGAGATTGTAGAAATACCTTGTTCATTTAATCTCTTTGAGATTTTAGGGTAGTGTTTGTTTTCATCTATTTTTGCTCTTAAGGCATTTAGATACTGACTTTTTAGACTATTTTGTTCTTTTTTTATCTTTTGTGTATCTTCAATAGTTTTTAATGGTGCCTTTTTAACTTCTTTTATAGTCTTTATTTCTTCTGAGACTTTTTGGGGCTTTTGTATTTTCTCTACTTTTTTAGTCTCTTTTTTTTGAGTTTTCTCTTTGGATTTCTCTTTTTTTATGATTTTCTTTTCTATGATAGGCTTTTTAATCTCTTTTTTTTCTATTTTTTTTACAACTTCTTTTTTCAACTGTGGCTTAGTTTCAGGCTTTTTTTCTATTTTCTCAATTTTTTTTATCTGAGCCATTTGAAGATTTACTTTATGTTCTTTTATGACTTCATCTTGAATGAGAAGAGTTTTATTTTTGGGTATTTCCATACTAAATAAATAGTAATGAATAGTACTAATAGATAAAAGAGATATTATAAAAAGTTGTAAGTTCATAATTGCCGTTTTTCTTTTTTGATTAGGCATATTTTAGTAAAGAAGTGTTAAAAAACTATTAATTACTTAATAAGTCTTTTAAACTATCTAGGGGATTTTTCCCATCAAGTACTAGTTTTACTTCCTTTGCTATAGGAGTATATATTTCATGTGTTTCAGATAGGTTGTAAATAGCTTCACTTGTTTTAACACCCTCAGCTACTTCACCAAGTTCTTCTAAAATAGTCTCTAAACTTTTATTTGAAGCAAGACCAAGTCCTACTCTAAAGTTTCTACTCATAGTAGAACTAGCAGTTAAAAATAGATCCCCTGCTCCACTTAAACCAACAAAAGATGATTTTTTAGCTCCAAAATGTTTACCAAATCTTTGCATTTCTACTAAACCTCTTGAGATTAATGAGGCTTGAGCATTTTTCCCAAGATTTAATCCCTCACAAATACCACTAGCAATTGCAAGTACATTTTTGTATGCTCCCGCAACTTCAGCACCTATTACATCATCACTGTAATAAGTTTTTATAAAGTTAGGGAAGAAAGGTTCAAACTCATCATAAAGCTCTTTTGATGATGAATTTAAAACTAAAGCACAAGGTAAACCTTTTATAACTTCTGCTGCAAAAGATGGCCCTGAGATAAAACCAATATTCTCTTCAGGCACAAAATCTGCATAAATCTCATTTAAAAACTCTCCCGAACTTGCCTCTATACCCTTTGAAGCAACAAGAATCTTTTGACCTTTAAATTTGAAGTTATTTTTTAACCAAGCTCTTATTTCTTGGGCAGGAATCGCTATCACAAGATAATTACAATCCAAAGCAGTATCTAAATCAACAAAATTCTCAATCTCTCTTTTTGTTCTTGATGTGATTAAACACTTTTGATTTTGAGATAGTGCATAGTGTAAGGCTTGACCCCATTTACCTGCACCAATTACTGCTATTGAATTTTTACTCATCTATGCCTTTCTTATGATAATCTTTGTTTTAGTAACTCATTTACTTTAGCTGGGTTTGCACTACCTTTAGATGCTTTCATAGTTTGACCTACAAAGAATCCAAATAGTTTTTCTTTACCGCTTTTGTATTCATTTACTTTATCTTCATTTGCAGCTAAGATACCATCAATAATCTCTAAAATAGCTCCATCATCAGATACTTGTTTTAATCCAAGTTCATCAATAACTGCATCTACTTCAACTTCTGGTTTTTCCATTAAGAAATCAAGTACTTCTTTTGCTGCTTTACCTGAGATTGTCCCATCTTCAATTGCTTTTACAATTTCTGCTAATTTTTTAGCTTGAACTGGAGAGTTTTCTAAACTCATTCCTTCTGTAAATCTTGCTGGTAACTCAACTGTTAACCATGTAGCGGCATTTTTACCAGAAATTCCTTCATTCATCATCTCATCAAAGAAGTTTGCAGTCTCTAAGTTTGCTGTAATAACAGATGCATCATACTCTTTGATACCAAATTCGTTAACAAATCTAGCTTTTTTCTCATCTGGAAGTTCTGGAATCTCAGAATATTTTTCCATCATTTCATCTGTAATAATTACAGGTAATAAATCTGGGTCTGGGAAGTATCTGTAATCAGCAGCATCTTCTTTCCCTCTCATAGATCTAGTTTCACCTTTTTCTGGGTCAAATAGTCTTGTTTCTTGAACGATTTCTGTATCATGTACACCATCTTCCCAAGCTTCAATATGTCTGTTTACTTCATATTTGATTGCTTTTTCGATGAATTTAAATGAGTTCATATTTTTGATTTCACATCTTGTGTATAGCTTATCATCACCTTTTGGTCTAATAGATACGTTAACATCTGCTCTAAATGAACCTTCTTGCATATTTGCGTCACTAATACCTAAGTATCTTACAATTGAGTGAAGTTTTTTAAGATATAAAATAGCTTCTTCAGCACTTCTCATATCAGGTTCTGATACGATTTCTAAAAGTGGTGTTCCTGCTCTGTTTAAGTCAACTTGAGATGAATTACCTGCATGAATACTTTTACCTGCATCATTCTCTAAGTGAGCTCTTGTAACACCAATTTTTTTACTTGTACCATCTTCAAAATCAATAACTAATTCACCAAGTCCAACTACAGGAACTTCAAATTGTGAGATTTGGTATCCATTTGGTAAATCTGGATAGAAGTAATTTTTTCTATTGAAAATAGATTTTTTATTTATTTGTGATTTTAAAGCAGTACCTAACATAATAGCTTTATGAACTGCTTCTTTATTTAGTACAGGTAAAGCCCCTGGTAATCCTAAACATGTTGGACATACATTAGTATTTGGTTCTTCTCCAAAACTTGTTGCACATGAACAAAATAGTTTACTTTTTGTATTTAACTGAGCGTGTACTTCTAAACCAATAATTACTTCAAACATATCTGACATAAGTTTTTATCCTTTTTATTTTTTCCTGTTTTATCTTACTATTTTAATATTTGCTGTTAATCTTTCTTTTTCAAAATAGTCTTTTAAATATTTTTTTTCTCTGATTTTCATAATATCATTAAAGATTTTACCTTTTACAACTTCAAAATCTAAAACTGTTGTACCTTTTTTCTGTGCAACATATAAAGTGTTATAAGCTCTATTTGCTGTAAAGATTGGTGTAAAGCTTTTTGTTTTAGTTTTATCTAAAAGAAATTGCATTTGAGGGTTAAGTTTTGAACTCTCTAAACTAATTGAGTTTCTTACTACCTCTTTTGATACTAGTAAAGGATTTTTAATAGTACTAATTAAAGCATTTCTATTTTTTGATGAATATTGAATAACTTCTATTGTTTTTGCAGTTGTAAATTGCGCTTGATTGTTATCATAGTAGATTTTTAAATCTTCTTCATTTGCAATTTTTAATTGACCTTTAACTAGTTTTTCTATTAGTTTTTGTCTAATTACAGCTTTTTTAGCTTCTTCTTCAAAAACTTCGTAATCACTATATTGTTGTCTTACAATTGATTTAAAAGAGTAAACATCCATACCATTTGAAGCAGCTAATTTTTCAATATAATTATTTACATCAAATACATCAGCAGAGATATTATGCTTTTTTACAAGTTGTTCAAATAATAGTTCATCAATCAGCGAGTTTACAGCTTGATTTTTTGATAGATTCTTTTGAACCATTGTTTTATCAATGTCATATAGAGTTATAGGCTCACCGTTTACTGTGATTGCAATACCATTTATGATACCAGCAAAACTAAGCGAATAGCCCACTAGAAGGGATAATAAAAGTTTATACATCAAAAATCCTTTTTAATAAAACAGACATTTTACCAAAAAAATGGTAAATATCTGTTTTGACTAAAAAAAGATTATAAATTTTTAGCAGTTGTTACTTTGTTTATTAGGTAAAAGATTGAATTATAGTCTAATCCTGACTCATCACTTAAACCAATCTCACAAGTTTTAGAAGTAGAAAATGCCATTTTAGCACCTGCTGTTTGTGTTTTTAAGTTTCTTAATGCAGATTTATTAAGTTCAGGGAAATTAAACCCTCTATCTCCTGCAAATCCACAACATTGTACATCAGCAGGAATAATTACTTCTGTAGAACATAAAGTTGCAAGTTTTTTAAATTTTGTTTCTAATCCCATTTTTCTTGAACTACAAGTGGTATGAATTGTAATAGGCTCATCAATAGGTGTAAATTCTAAATCATTTGTTAAGAACTCTAAAGCAAATTCAATTGGTTCATAAATATCAAGATTACTATCAAAGCTTTCCATCATTTTTTTAGTACATGGACTTGTATCACAAAGAACTGGGTACTCTCCATCTTTACTTGCTTTTAATAAGGCTTTTTCTAATTGTTGTGATTTTTGTTTAGACGCATCATTAAAGCCTTTTGAACTAAATGGCATACCACAACATAAATTACCTAAGTCTTCTGGGAAAATGATTTCATATTGTGCTTTTTGAAGTAGCTCAACAGTTACATCAAATAGCTCTTTCTTTTCTTTTGATACAGAACTTCTACCCATTGTTCTATTTATACAAGAAGGGAAATAAACCACTTTTTTATCTCTTGATTTTTGTTCAAATTTTGTATCAATTGTAATTGCTTTTGGCATTGATGTAGACCATTTCGCACTTTTACCTTTTGTCCAGTCTCGAATAGTATCTGTAATACTTTCCATACTCGCAGTTCCTACAAGTTTGTGTATTAGATTTGCACCATGAAGTCCAACTTTCATTCCAGTAAGTGTAGTAGAGAAATTATTAGCTACAAAGTTAGCAACTCCATTTGCTCTTGCACTATTTTGCTCAGCTCTTAAGTGTTTTGTTAAACTTCCTGTATCAATTTTAACAGGACATGCTGTTGAACATAAACTACATGTTGCACATGTTTCAATTCCATCATATTGATATAAATCTTTATACTCTTTTGCCTCTTCAAACTTACCTTCTCTTTCAAGAGCAGATATTTCTCTATTTATTACTATTCTTTGTCTTGGAGTTAAAGTTAAATCATTTGATGGACATGTAGGTTCACAGAAACCACACTCAATACATTTATCAACAATCTCATTTGTTGCAGGCATTGCTTTTAGGTTTTTAAGGTGTGCTTGAGCATCATCATTGATAATAACACCAGGGTTTAATAAACCTTTAGGGTCAAATAATTCTTTGATTCTTTTCATCATCGAATAAGCAGTTTTACCCCACTCTACTTCAATAAATGCAGCCATATTTCTACCAGTACCATGTTCAGCTTTTAAACTACCTTGGTATTTAACTGCAACAGAATCAACTACATCATTCATAAACTCATCATATCTTTTAACTTCTCTTTCATCTGAGAAATCTTGAGTAAATACAAAGTGGAAGTTCCCCTCTAGTGCATGTCCAAAGATTAATGCTTCTTTATACCCATGCTTTTTAAATAGTGCTTGAAGCTCTAAAGTAGCTTCTGCCAAACACTCAATAGGATAAGCAACATCTTCAATAATAACTGTTGTTCCTACTTTTCTTACAGCTCCTACAGCAGGAAATAAACCTTTTCTTATTTTCCAGTAAAGTGTATACTCTTCAATATCTTTCGTGAAGTAAATATCTCTTACAACTTCAAACTCTTCAAGTAACTCTTCAAGTTGAGAAATTTGAATATCAAGCTCTTTATCATTTATAGCTCTTGTTTCAATTAATAAAGCAGTTACATCTTTATCAAAATCTTTTATGAATTCTGGCATTGCAGGGTCATTTTCAATAGAAGCTAGACCTGCTCTATCCATTAGTTCAACGGCATCAACAACAATAGTTTTAGCTTCTCTTGCAAGTTTTAGTTTAGTAACTGCATTACATGCTTCTTTTACATCTTTGAAGTAAATTAAAGCACTTGCTTTATCTTTTAAGTCTTCAACTGTATAGTAAGTAATTTCTTCTATAAAAGCTAAAGTCCCTTCACTACCAATGATTAAGTGTTGTAAAATTTCAAACTCATCATCAAAATCAACAAGTGAATTTATAGAGTATCCACATGTATTTTTTATTTTAAATTTTTTATTTATTAAAGCTGTTAGTTTTTCATCTGCTTTAGTTTCATTTGCAATATCTTTAAGTGCAGATAAAAACTCTCCATGAGATTTTCTAAAGGCATCTTTGCTTTCACTACAAGCTGTATCAAGTCTTGCTCCATCAGCAAAAATTAATTTCATAGATTTTAGTGTTTTATAAGAGTTTTGAGAAATACCACAACACATACCAGAAGCATTATTTGCTGCAATACCACCAATCATAGCTGCATTAATAGAAGCTGGATCAGGACCAATTTTTTTACCATATGGTGCTAATAGATTATTTGTTTGTGCACCTGTTAATGCTGGTTGAAGTGAGATAGTACTTTTATCATCAGCAATTTTAAAATCTGAGAATTTTCTTGATGTAATGATTAAAATAGAATCAGAAATTGCTTGACCAGAAAGAGAAGTTCCTGCTGCTCTGAATGTTACACTTAAATTCATATCACTTGCTAAAGTAACAATTTTATGAACTTCATCTGCATTATCAGTTTTGATTACAATTTTAGGAATTAACCTATAAAAAGATGCGTCTGTTCCATACGCTAATGTATGTAACTTATCTGTAAAAATATTCTCTTGTTTAATTTCTAAGCTAATTTTGTTATAAAAATCTTGGTATTTACCTTCTAACATTTTGTATCCTTTAGTAGTTTTGTATTATATAGTTTTTTTTAATAAAAAGGATAGCTATTATTCAAGGCGAGGTACTGTATAGATTCTTTGTTGTGGATCATCAATAAATCCAAACATTTTATCACTTACTTTTAAGATGATATTTGAGATTAGTTTTTTTAACTCTTTTTTCATAGGTTAACTCCTATTTAAAAAAGTAAAAGGAGTTAACCTTTTACTTTTAATTAAAGCCCTAGTTATTTGGATTTATACCAAAGAACTCTGGATAGAATGCAACTAATAGTAATACAACTATTTGTATTAAAATAAATGGAATAACACCTTTATAGATTTGAATTGTTCTAACTGTTGCTGGTGCAACACCTTTTAAGTAGAACAACGAGAATCCAAATGGCGGTGTTAAGAATGATGTTTGTAAGTTCATCGCAATTAAGATTGCAAACCAAACAGGGTTAATATCTAAGTTCATTGCAATTGGAACTAAAATAGGAACAATAATATATGAAATCTCAACGAAATCAATAAAGAATCCTAAGATTAAGATTGCAATCATTGTAAAGATAATGAATCCCCATTTCTCATCACCTGGTAAACTTAACATAAAGTGTTCAACAATCTCTTCTCCACCTGTGTAAGAGAATACCATTGAGAATGCAGTTGCACCAATTAGGATACCAAATACCATAGATGTAATTTTTACAGACTCTAAAGAAGCCTCTTTTACCATACCTACTGTAAATGTTCTGTAAAGTAATGATAATCCAATTGCACCTAAACATCCAACAGCTGCAGATTCAGTTGGTGTTGCAACACCTGCAAAAATTGAACCAAGTACTAATAAAATTAGTGTTAATGATGGAATAATATCAATTAAAGCTCTAACAACTTGTTTACCTTTTGAACCTCTTGCAGGATCAGCTGGAATTGCAGGTGCCATGTCTTTATTTATAAATGCCATAACTAAAATATATAGGATATAAGCACCAACTAATGCTAAACCTGGCCATACAGCAGCTTTAAATAAATCACCAACAGGAACTTGGAATACATCTCCTAAGATAATTAATACAATTGAAGGAGGAATAATTTGACCTAGTGTTCCAGATGCACAAATAGTACCACAGGCAAGTGGAACATTATATTTGTATTTCATCATTACAGGAAGTGAAATAACACCCATTGCAACAACTGAAGCCCCAACAACACCAGTAGAAGCTGCAAGTAATGCACCAACTAATACAGTTGAAATAGCAACTCCACCTCTAAGCTCTCCAAATAAGAATCCCATTGATTCTAGTAATCTCTCAGCAAGACCTGTTTTTTGAAGAACAATACCCATGAAGATGAACATAGGAACAGCCATTAAAATTGTGTTTTGCATAATAGACATAATTCTAAATGGCATAAAGTCGAACATTGCAATACCTTCATCTAAACCATCAAGAATTAATGGCATAAATTCTGCACCCTCATCAGCGTAAGACATAACTTCATAAATACCTGCAATAAGTCCGAATATTACAGAAACAGCTGCAAATGTAAATGCTACTGGAAATCCAAGAAGAAGCATAAACAATGCAGTAAAGAACATTATAATACCAATCATTTTTTATCTCCTTCTTCGATATTGTGTTTGTGGTCTTGAATATCTTGTCTTAAGTGATCAATTTCACTTTTTAAACCACTTTCATTGAATTGGTGTAAACCTTTATAAATATTTAGGTTCTTAATAAAGAATCCAATAGATGTGATAATTAATAAGGCAAATGATAAAGGAATAAGTGATTTTACAATCCATCTATTTGTTAATCCACCTGGATCACCACTTTGTTCATTTGATGTATAAGATTCAATTACATAATCAATAGAACCAAGTCCAATTAGTAAAGCAATTGGTAAAATAAATGTAACTACACCAACCATATTAATGATTGCTTTTTTCTTATCAGTTAATCTATCATAGATTAAGTCAACTCTTACATGGCCATCTTCTTTTAATGTATAAGCAATACCTAGAAGAATAATTACAGAGAATAGGTGCCACTCCATCTCTTGCATAGCAATACTTCCTGTATTAAAAAAGTATCTCATAATTACATCATAGAATACATTTAATATCATTAGCACCATTGTAAATGCAGTAATATATCCTATAGTATCAGCAAATTTATCAAATGCTTTTTCTAGTTTTAACAGCATAAAAATCCTTTTGATTCATGAATAGGTCATATAAATATAAGCTTCCCATATATATTTACATTACCCATTAATTAAGTTCATTTTGAAGAATATAACCCCTCATAAAGAGGAGTTATAACATATATCTTATAAGTTGTCTTTTAAGTATAAGTAATCAGACATTTTAGTCCACTCTCTAGCTTTCTTTTGGTAAGCTTCTTGAGAATCTAAAATCTCTTTTAATAATGGGTTATCTTTAGTTTTTTCTGCTCTAAGTTCAGCATTTGCTTTCTTCATAGCATCCATAACTTCTTTAGGGAAAGTTTTGATTTTGATGTTAGGGAAATCTTTTTCAATTTTTGCCCAAGCTTCAGAACTCATGTGGTAGTTTTGAATATACATATCATAAGCAGAAACTCTCATAGCTGTAATTAAGATTTCTTGTAAATCTTTTGGTAACTTCTTGAATTTTCTTTCATTTACAAGGTATTGTAAATCTAATCCTGGCTCATGCCATCCTGTATAGTAGTAAGGTGCAATTTTGTTGAATCCCATTTTGATATCCATTCCAGGTCCAACCCACTCTAATGCATCTAAAGTACCTCTTTCAAGTGATGTATATAATTCACCTGGAGCGATATTAGTAACTGTTAATCCTAATTTTGCCATTACTTCACCAGCAAATCCAGGAATTCTCATTTTAAGACCTTTTAAGTCTTCAACAGTATTAATTTCTTTTCTAAACCATCCACCCATTTGGTTTCCAGTTGATCCACCAGGGAAAGATAATACATTGTGTTTTTTGTAAACTTTTTTCATAAGTTCCATTCCACCACCGTGGTAGAACCATGCATATTGCTCAGGTGTAGTCATACCAAATGGCATTGTACTAAATGGCATTGTATTGATATCTTTACCTTTCCAGTAGTATGATGCAGAGTGACCCATATCATATTGACCACCTTTTACCATATCTAAGATACCTAGAGCTGCTTTATGTTTATTTGAAGCATCAACTCTAATTTGTAGTCTACCGTCAGACATTTCTTCAACCATTTTTGCCATGTTTTGTGGCGCATCAATAAATGGTGTTAATGTTGAACCCCAAGTAGTTGCAAGTTTCCATTTATAAACTTTTTCTTTTGCTACAGCAGCTGTACTTAAACCTGCAATTAATGCAGAAGTTAAAAGTAGTTTTGTTGTCTTTTTTAACATCATCATTCTCTCCTTTGATTTGTTATGTCTAAATTCTAACCTTTAGAAATGATAATGATATGATATTTTTGCTGTCAAAATGTAATTTTTATGTAGAATTCAGTAGAAAAATTTTTATTTTGTGTTTATATAATTCTTTAAATTATAAACTAAGAATCTTTTGATAAACTTCACATTTAGTATAAATGAAATTAGGATTTTTAATGCTTTTAGTTAGTAAAAATTTAAAAAATAGTGCTTTTTTTGATGAGGCTTGGGCTCTTTATGATTACTCTTTTCCTCAAAATGAGAAGAGAATTTTAAAAGAACAAAAATGTATAGAAAAAAATATAAATTACAAAACTTTAGGATATTTTGATGAGAATAAATTAGTGGCAATACTTTTTTATTGGGTTTTTGATAGGTATGTATTTATCGAGCATTTTGCCATTGATATTAATCAAAGAGGTAAGTCTTATGGTTCAAAGATTTTAAAAGATTTTTTAGAAAAGAATAGTAAGGTAGTTTTAGAAATAGAGCTTTTAAATGATGAAGTTAGTAAAAAAAGATTGAAGTTTTATGAAAAGTTAGATTTTGTAGTAAATGAGTTTAAACACTATCAAGTGCCTTTTAGAGAAGAAGATGAAAGTTTAGAACTTCTTTTTCTATCTTATAAAGAAAAGCTTTCAAAAAAAGAGTATGAAGATTTATACTCTAAAATGAATGCTTCATTGAGACTTTAGTTAGTCTCAGTTTTAAAGATATATCCCGTATCTACAACTGTTTGAATATAATCTCTTTGGAGAACTTTTCTTAGTCTTCTTATTAAACTTCTTATAGATTCTAAAGAAGCGAAGCTTCCTTCCCATACATAATTTTCAATACTTTCATATGACAAAACCTGATTTTTTTTAGTTAAAAAAAGATTCATTAGTAGTCTTTCTTTTTTTGTTAGTCTATAATCTTCCCCATCAATTACAACTGTTGATGATTTATAATCAAAATAACAATCTTTGTCAAAATGTAAGTATTCATCTTGAATGTTACATAACTTCTCAATTTTAATCTCTAACTCATCAATAAAGAAAGGTTTCTTTAAATAATCATTACATCCAAAGTCATAAGACTCTTTTATTACATCAAGTTCAACACTTGCAGATATTATAATCACAGGTATAGTTTCATAAAACTCTCTAATTTTTTTAAGAATTTTAATCCCATCTACATTTGGAACATTAATATCCAAAATAAAACAGCTGTATCCATCTGTGATTTTTTCATAAACTTCAGCACCATCTGTATAAGCCTCTACTGAATAACCTTTTAGCTTTAATCTTTTTTTTATTGTTTCATTTAATTTTTTATTATCTTCTAAAAGTAAAATTTTCATTTTCAAACCTTTTTGTGAGGAAGTTTTATAGTAAAGATTACATTTTCATGATCGTTTCTTACTGTAATTGAACCTCTCATTTTATCTTCAATAATTACCTTTGCCATATAAAGACCTATTCCCGTACCATCTTTTTTTGTTGTAAAGTAAGGTTGGAAAATAGAGTTTATGATTTTATCTTCAATAGCTCCACCATCATCACATATTTCTATTATATTATAATTTTTATCTCTTTGTATATTAATATCAATATTACCTTTATTGTTGTGGTCATTGTTTCTTTCAAGAATTTTATTTTTTGCATTATTAATTAAATTTAATAAAACTTGTTTAAATTCGTTTTCATAACCATAAATTAAAAGCTCTTCATTCTCATTTTTATAGTTGAACTTCATATTGATATTTGAGTAAAAGATTTGTTTCCCAATAATCTCATTTATTTCATTTAAGGCTTTTGAAATTGAGAATAGTTTCTTCTTTGTAGAAGGTTTTAGGAAGTTTCTAAAGTCACTTAATGTTTTTGACATATATTTGATTTGAACCATTGAGTCATTTACAAAATCTTTTACATCAACATCTTTTAATTCATTTAATAAATAAGAAGTCTGAATATCTTGAACTTGTGCAGATAATTCTATTAGAGGCTCATTCCATTGATGAGCAATTGCTGCAACCATATCACCCATTTCAGCTAATTTACTTTGTTGAATTAAAAATTGTTTTTGTTGTACTCTTTCTGTAATATCATCCATAATACATACGATTCCACCAACACTTCCATCAATGTTTTTATAAACAGCTTTATTTAAAATTATGTGCTTCATATGACTTGATGGTGTATAAAATGTAAACTCTGAAGTACTAGTACTAAATGTTTGCATTAGTTCTTGGTCGATATTTGTATTTTTTAGTGCAACTTCATATGGGAAAAAATCAAAAGCACTTTTCCCAATAATCTCATTTCTATCTTTGTTTACAAGGTTTGCAAAACTTAAATTACATCCTAAAAATTTACCTTCAACATTTTTATAATAGATTGGATTAGGAATAGTATCAAGTAAAACTTTATCAAATTCAAGTTGGTTTGATAAAGCAAGTTCAAGTTTTTTTCTTCTTTTAATATTTGCTCTTAAAATAACAACAATAATACTAAGTACCATAATAACAACTATTGCTAAAACTATAAACTTTATAAATTTTCTATAAACAGCATTTGGTTCATTTATTAAAATATAATCATCTAAGTGATTGTCAACGTCAATATTAAATCTATTTAGTTCATTGAAATCAAACATATATCTATTTGGTGATTTATCAATTACAGGGATGTCCTTTATATTTTTACCATTTAAAACATCCATTGCCATTTTTGCTACTGATTCACCTTGTGCAACAGCAGATGTTAATAACCCACCAACTATTCCATAGTTTAAATAAAAGTCCCAAAGACCATAAATAGGTACATTACTAGCAGCTTTTATCTCTAAAAAACTTTGTTTATAAGTGAAGTATTTCCCAGTTGTATCTTTAAAAAGAAGTACAAATAAAATGACATCATTTTCTCCAAGTTTTGAAACTTTGTCTTTTAGAGTTTTGATTTCCATTTTATCTACATACTCAATTTTAAACTCTTTTTTGTACTTTTTTATGATATTTCTTAGGTCTCTTTTTACAGCTAAACCTGTTTTCGATCTATCATTTATAATTAGAAGTTTATTGATATTTGGATGTAAATCTTTTATTAATTTAAAGTTTTTTTCTAAATCTACTTGTTCAACAACACCTGTCATATATTTTTTCATATTGTTTTCATCAAGTAAGGCTTGATCAAAGTTGTTTATTCCACAAAAAAGTACAGGTAATTCTTTAAAAAGATAGTTATGATACCTTATTACAAAATCAAAAGCATTATTATCACTTGCAATAATTAAGTCAAAATTTCTTGTTTTAAATTGCTCTTTATATAAAGCTGCTAATTTATCTAAATATATTGGATCAGCGATATGTTTTGTATCCATATAAACAGTAGTTAGTTCAATATTATTGTGTTTATCAAGCTTTTTTTCAATAGTTTTAGAAATGTCATCACTCCAAATATATCCTTTGTGATATGAGTGAAGTAATAACACTTCTTTTGAATTATTTGCATATAAGAAATTTATTATTAGTAAGCTAAATAGTATAAATTTAATCATTAAAAACCCTTCTATTTAGCCATTATATCAAGATTTTGTAAAAATTACATATCCTGACTTTGGTCCATGTGCTCCAATTACTAATGATTGTTCAATATCAGCTGTTTTTGATGGACCAGAGATAAACACTCCATAACCAGCCTGTTCAAAACTAATTTTGTCATATGCTTCATGCATATTATTTAAAATCTCTTTTTCATCTAAAACAGTAACAATATTTTGAGCAATAAAGTATAAACATCTATGTCTATTATTCTCATTTTTCATCCAAACAGCACCATTTTCTGCAATTGCAAAGTTTCCTCTTACAACTGCTAAATCTATATCTCTTAAGTTATGTGCATCTTCTTCATCATTTGGCTCAAAGTTTTTTAAAGAGAATCCTTCTACATTTGAAGCAATGATTTTTTCATCAGGATAAAGTTCTTTTATTGTTTTTTCTAAATCAGCTTTATCAATTAGTAAAGCTTTACCTCCAACTGATTCAATCATTGTTGAGAACTTTTCAAATTTATCTTCAAAAGTAATACCAAAGTTTTCATATGAGTTTGGAAGTTCAACATTTTCAACTACATTGTTTTTTCTAATACTACTTAGAATTTTTTCTTTACTAGTCATCTAATTCTCCTTGTTCAAACATCTCTTTAAAGCTTTTCTCTGGCATTTTTGGTAAGTCTCTTTGTCTTCCCCAAACATTTGATTTGTTATATAAAATTGAGTTAGGAAGTTTTGGAACTACTTTTCTTGCAACTTTTCCTGCTAAATTAAATAGTGTTGGTTTACTCATTAGCCATGCTGTAACTTTCATTGCCATTTTTTTCTTTGGATCAATTAAGTTCATTTCGCTTAAATCTTGTCTTCTAGCATAAAGTTGAGAATCTAAGTCGATTTTAGCAGGACAAACATGAGAACATGAACCACATAAAGTACAAGCAAATGGTAAACTATTGTGTTTTTCTGGCTCTTTAACCGAACCTAAAACAGAACCAATAGGTCCAGGAATTGTATACTCATACGAGTGCCCTCCACTTCTTCTGTAAACAGGACATGTATTCATACATGCACCACATCTAATACAATTTAATGCTTTTTTATATTTTGTTGAACTTAAAAATTCACTTCTTTTATTGTCAACAATAATAATATGCATTTCTCCACCTTCAACAGGACCATGGAAGTGTGAAGTATAAGAAGTAATAGGTTGCCCTGTTGCACTTCTTGCAAGCAGTCTTGTAAATACAGATAAATCTTCAAGTCTTGGAATGATTTTTTCCATTCCCATAGAAGCAATATGGAATTTAGGAACTGAAGAACCCATATCAGCATTTCCTTCATTTGTACAAACAACAACACCACCTGTATTTGCAACTGCAAAGTTTACACCTGTCATACCAGCATCTGCTGTTAAGAAATCTTCTCTTAAACTTGCTCTTGCTGCTCTTGTTAGATAAGTTGGATCATCATTTCCTTTTTCAGTACCTAATTTTTCATGGAAAGTATCAGATACATCCATTTTCTTTAAGTGAATTGCAGGAAGTACAATATGTGAAGGTGGTTCATTTCTTAATTGAACAATTCTCTCACCTAAATCTGTATCAATTACTTCAATCCCTCTTTGCTCTAAGAAAGGGTTTAAGTGACACTCTTCTGTAAGCATTGATTTAGATTTTACTAACTTTTTTACACCTTTTTCTTTTAGAAGTCTATATGCAATTTCATTGTGCTCTTGTGCATCAGATGCCCAGTGAACTGTAATACCTTTTGCATTAGCATTTTTTTCAAACTCTAAAAGATATTTGTCTAAGTTAGCCATTGTATGAGTTTTGATTTGACTTGCATACTCTCTTAATTTTTCCCATTCAGGAATTGATTTAGAAGCTAAGTCTCTTTTTGCTCTTACAAACCATAAAGCCTCATCATGCCAATGCATTCTTTCATCATTAGCTACAAACTTTTTCGCATTCTCTGGATGTGTACTCATAGTTCTTCTCCTGCTAAGATTTGTGTAATATGCATTACTTTAATTGGATAGTTGTTTCTATTTATTAATCCATCCATATGCATAAGACATGACATATCTGCACCTGTCATTACTTTTGCATCAGAGTCTAGATGATCTTTGATTCTATCTTTACCCATGGCAACTGAAACATCTTCTTCTGCAACACTAAATGTTCCACCAAATCCACAACACTCATCTTTTCTTTTTAATTCTACTAGTTCAATATCTTTAACAGTATTTAAAATATTTTCTAGTTTTGAGTTATATGGAACATTTAGTTCACTTGCTGTTCCAAGTTTTAGTACTCTATGTCCATGACAAGAGTTATGAAGACCAACTTTATGTGGGAATGATACATCAACATTAAGATTTTCAACACCTATTACATCATGTAAAAATTCACATACTTCATATATTGAAGCTTTCACTTTATTGTAATCTGAATCATTATTGAAAAATGGTGCATAGTGTTCTTTTACCATTGAAACACATGAACCACTAGGAGCTACAATATAGTCATACTCTTTAAAGTTCTTAACAAATTGCTTTGCTAATGTTTCAATACTTTTTGAACATCCAGAGTTTGCCATAGGTTGACCACAGCAAGTTTGACTCATTGGATAATCAATCTCTAAACCTTGTTTTTTTAATATTTTATATGTTGCTTTACAAATGTCTGGGTAAAGTTCATTCATAAAACATGGAATAAATAGACCAACTTTCATACATACTCCTTTGTTGTTATAAACTAATTCTATACTTTGCGTATGAAATATGTATGATATTTTTGGATTTACTTAACTAATTAGTCAAGTGATTTCTTTAAGTACACACTTATGTCATTATCTAAGTAACCATTTTGTACTTTGATTTCACATGGTAGTGTTTTACAAAACTCCAGTATATCGCTGTAGTGTACACTATTTAAAGTGTCTTGTTTTAAAAAATTAAAAACAAAACCTTTTTTTGAATTATTAAAACATTTACTTATAAAAATTAGTGTTTCTTCTTGTG
The DNA here is from genome assembly GCF_049472135.1 of Arcobacter pernae. Lineage (NCBI taxonomy): Bacteria > Pseudomonadati > Campylobacterota > Epsilonproteobacteria > Campylobacterales > Arcobacteraceae > Arcobacter > Arcobacter pernae. The sequence continues at coordinate 188,804 of NZ_JBMOVV010000002.1, read as the reverse complement.
TTAATATGTTTAAAGCACCACTACATATATAATAATCTTTGATTTCTAAGGTGTCTTGTAAGATATTTGAGATTTTTAGATTTAAATTTGGTGTTCTTTTTTTTGCAAGATTTATCATCTCTTCTTCCATATCAAGTCCTATGTACTCTTTTGGAGTAAGAGAGTTTTTTTTCAGATATAAATAAAACTCTGCAAAACCACAACCTGCATCAACTAGACTACTTTGTTTTATATCATCTATAATAAATGATGTTAATATCTCAAATCTTTTATATTGAGTATATTTTGATTGCCAGTGAACAGCTTGATGACTTATTCCATACCTTTTTATTACAGGATTGTAAAATGAGCTATTGTATTTGCTTCCTACTTTATACTTTTTATTTAAACTAATTTTTCTGTAACCTCTGTATTACTACATTATTATCTTTTATAAATTTTGATACAACTTCTGAATTTGTGTGTTCATATGCTCTATCATAAACAATTCTTGTTATTCCAGCTGCTATTAAGTTTTTAGAACATTCACTACAAGGCTCTAAAGTTACATAAATAGTAGCACCTTCAATTGAAATACCTTTTCTTGCTGCCCAAATAATAGCATTCATTTCAGCATGTATTTCATATGTTTTAGACCAATCATGATGATCTTTTGTATATTCACCCTTCCAGTGTTCACTACAGTTTGTGTAACCAGCAGGAGTACCATTGTATCCAGTTGATAGAATTCTTCCATCTTTAACTATAACTGCACCAACTTGCTTAGATACACATTTAGATGCACTTGCAATTTCATGGGCTATATTTATAAATGTTTGATCATTTAGCATTTTATTCCTATAGAATTTTTTGAAATTATAGCAAATTTAATTGAATAATATAAAATTTAGAAAAAAATCTAGTTTTTTCCTTAAAGGAAGCTTTTATTATATGTTAAAAATATACTTATAATCTAATTTTTGATAATATATCTAAAAAATTTGACGAATTAAAAAGGCTGATTATGGATTTTAAAGAAATAAAAGAATTAATAAGAGTATTTGATAAGAGTGAACTTAACAAACTTAAAGTAAAAGAAGGTGAATTCGAAATTGCTATGCAAAAAGGTTTTGAATCAGGTACTATTGTTACTTCAAATGAACCAGCTTATGTACAAGCAGCACCAGTTGCACAAGCTTCTGCACCAGCTATTGCACAAGCACCAGTTGCTTCTGAAACACCAGCTGCAGCAGTTGCAGGTGAAACTATTAAATCACCAATGGTAGGAACTTACTACGCTTCTCCATCTCCTGAAGCACCAGCATTTGTTAAAGTTGGAGATACTGTTAAAAAAGGTCAAACTTTATGTATCTTAGAAGCTATGAAAATTATGAATGAGGTTGAAGCTGAGTACGATTGTAAAATCGTTGATATCTTAGTAGGTAATGGTGACCCTGTAGAATACGACATGCCAATTTTTGTTGTTGAAAAATTATAATAAGAGCTAATTATGGCAGAAATTAAAAAAATATTAATCGCTAATAGAGGTGAAATAGTTCAAAGAGCTATTAGAACTATTAGAGAGATGGGTAAAAAGTCTGTTGCTGTTTACTCTGCTGGAGATAAAAATGCTTCATACTTAAAGCATGCAGATGAAGCTGTATGTATTGGTGGAGCTAAATCATCTGATTCATACTTAAATATTCCAGCAATTATTACAGCTGCTGAAATGACAGGTTGTGATGCAATTTTCCCAGGTTATGGTTTCTTATCTGAAAATCAAGACTTTGTAGAAATCTGTAGACTTCACAATATTAAATTTATTGGTCCTTCTGTTGAAGTAATGGAAAAAATGGCTGATAAATCAAAAGCTAAAGAAGAGATGGTAAGAGCAGGTGTTCCTGTTGTTCCTGGTTCTGATGGTGCTGTTCATACTGTTGAAGATGGAAGAAGAATTGCTGCTGAGATTGGTTACCCAATTATGGCAAAAGCTGCTGCAGGTGGTGGTGGTAGAGGAATGAGACTTATTAATGATGAGTCTGAGTTCGACCAATTATTCATGGCTGCATCTTCTGAAGCATTAGCTGCATTTGGTGATGGTACTATGTACCTTGAGAGATTTATTAACAACCCAAGACATATTGAGGTTCAAGTTGTTGGAGATTCTCATGGTAATGCTATTCACATTGGTGAGAGAGATTGTTCTTTACAAAGAAGACATCAAAAAGTTATTGAAGAATCACCAGCAATTTTATTAAATGATGAAACAAGAAAACATTTACATGATGTTGCAGTAAAAGCTACTAAATACTTAAACTATGAAGGTGCAGGAACATTTGAATTCTTAGCAGATGACAAACAAAATGTTTACTTCATGGAAATGAATACTAGACTTCAAGTTGAACACCCTGTATCAGAAATGGTATCAGGAATTGATATTATTGAATTAATGATTAAAGTTGCAGAAGGTGAAGAGTTACCTCCTCAAGAAAAAATCAAATTCAGAGGTCATGCAATTGAGGTTAGAATTACTGCTGAAGATCCAAACTCATTCTTACCTTGTCCAGGAAAAGTAAAACAATGGTTTGTTCCTGGTGGAAGAAATGTAAGAGTTGACTCTCATGTATATGCTGGTTATGTAGTACCACCATACTATGACTCAATGATTGGTAAACTAATCGTTTGGGGAAGAGATAGAAATAAAGCTATTAACATTATGAAAAGAGCTTTAAATGAGTTCGAAGTAGAAGGAATTAAAACAACTATTCCTTTCCACCAAAAAATGATGGAAAATGAAGACTTTATCTCAAACAACTATGACACTAAATACCTTGAAGGTTACAAAGGTCTAGAAGACTTATAAAAAATAGGCTTTTGGCCTATTTTTTTTCTAAAGCTTAAATTTATATAAAATTAGATATAATCCGGCTAAATTATACACATTTTATATACCTATTAATTCTTTTAAAGAAAAAAGAATATTTTAATAAACTCACCTCCTCACAAAAAACAACACATTAGTACAAATGTTTATGTTAAATTTATTGAGAAGACAATTATATAAACCTGTGTATCAATTTTACAAATTATACTAAGGTAACGAATGACATTTAACGAATTTAATTTTAAAGAAGATTTACAAAAGGCGATAGACAGTGCTGGATTTCAAGAGCCAAGTCCTATTCAAGAAAAAGCAATTCCTGTAGTTTTAGACGGTAAGGATATTGTAGGACAAGCTCAAACTGGTACTGGAAAAACTGCAGCTTTTGGTCTTCCAATATTAAATATGATGAAGTGTGATGGTTCGGTTGAAGCAGTTATAATAGTTCCAACAAGAGAACTTGCAATGCAAGTTTCTGATGAAATTTTTAGGTTTGGAAAATTTTTAGGTATTAATACAGCAACTGTTTATGGTGGACAATCATATACAAGACAATTAAAACACATTGCAAATGCAAGTGTAATTATTGCGACACCAGGTAGATTTTTAGATTTATTAAGAGACAAGAAAATTGATATTAAACCATCTCATGTAGTTTTAGATGAAGCTGATGAGATGTTAGATATGGGATTCTTAGATGACATTAAAGAGATTTTTACTTTTATGCCAGCTTCAAGACAAACAGTTCTTTTCTCAGCAACAATGCCAACTGCAATTAAAAATCTAGCAAAAACGATTTTAGTTGAGCCAGAGTTTATTACAATTACAAAAAAAGAAGTAACTAACTCTAAAATTACTCAAACATATTATGTAGTTGATGAGCATGAAAGAGATGATGCTTTAATCAGACTATATGATTTTAAAAACCCTGAAAAATCAATAATCTTTTGTAGAACAAAGAAAGAAGTTGATAGATTATCTACATTCTTAATTTCTCAAGGATATATGGCTAAAGGTCTTCATGGTGACATGGAGCAAAGACAAAGAGAAGAAGCTATTAAAGCTTTTAAATCATCTAAATTAGAGATTTTAATTGCAACAGATGTTGCTGCTAGAGGTTTAGATGTTAGTGATGTAACTCACGTATTTAATTATCATTTACCATTTGATTCAGAGTCTTATGTACACAGAATCGGAAGAACTGGTAGAGCTGGTAAAGAAGGAGTTGCTGTTTCTATTGTAACTCCACATGAGTTTAGAATGCTTCAAAAAATTGAAAAGACTACAGGTTCAAAACTTGAAGGAAAACAAGTTCCTAATATCTCTTCTGTAAAAGAAAAGAAAGTAACGGACTTAAAAGAAAAAATTAAAAACCAAGATGTAAAAGATCATGCTTTACAACTTGTTGAAGATTTAAAAGAAGAGTTTGATATTTCAACTATTGCGTTTAAATTAGCTTCAATGATTTCAGCATCAACTTATGTTAAAGGTAACAATAACATTGGTAAATCTGAAAATGATATCGAAAGATTAATTGAAAGAATGAAAAACAATGGTGGTTCTGATAGAAGAGGAAATAGAAACTCAAGAGGTGGAAACAGAAACTCAAGAGGTGGAAACAGAAACTCAAGAGGTGGAAACAGAAGTTCAAGAGATGGAGGGGATTCTAATAATAGAAGAAGAGACTCTAGATCAAACAACAGACCTAGCAGAGGCGGAAGCGGAAGCAGAAATAGAAGAAGAGATTAATCTCTTCTTTTATTGATTATAATAATTTTTTAAAGCTTTCTTAGCTTTTTTGTAAGCTGCTTTTGTATCTTTACCAAATCCTCTAAATACCCCATCTTTATTAAAAAACTCAATCATATCAAGCTTTTCTCTTGTTTTTACTTTTACAACTCTAAAGATGTTGAATTCATTTTGAATCTTCTCAATATTTGGTAGATCGTTTTTAGAAAGAATTGTTACTTTCATGTAATCTCCTTTGTTATTTATGTATTTTCTCTATAATTTATGACTATTATATATAAAAAAATTTATTTTGTCAAATATAATGTAACAAATAAAAATAAGATTTTTGAAGAAATTTTAAAAAAAAGTAAGAATATAATATAGAGATATGTTCTAATTTAGGTATTTTAGTCATAATAACTTTAAGTTTTCTTAAATGATAAGTAAGGAATTATCTATTAAAATAATAATTAACTTAAGCTACAAAATGGTTACAAAAAAGGGTTACTCTTGGATATAAAGACAATCAATTCATTTGATAAGGCAGCTGAAAAATCGCTACCTAGTTTTGCAAAAATCTCACTAGCACTGCTATTTATGCTAGTAGTTTTTCTTTGGTCATATGCTTCACATGGTGATGTACCTAATAATACATTCTTAATTATTGGTGCAGTATTTGGTGCTTATATGGCAATGAATATTGGTGCAAATGATGTTGCAAATAATGTTGGACCTGCTGTTGGTTCAAAGGCACTTACATTAATGTGGGCGATTGTAATTGCTGCAATCTTTGAAGCTGCTGGTGCATTTATTGCTGGTGGTGATGTTGTTAAAACTATCAAAAAAGGGATTATTGATCCTGCTTTAATTTCTGATCCTCAGATATTTATTTGGGCTATGACGGCTGCATTATTATCTGCTGCTTTATGGCTTAACTTTGCTACATCAGTTGGAGCTCCTGTTTCAACTACTCACTCTATTGTTGGTGGTGTAATGGGTGCTGGTATTGCTGCTGCTGGTTTTGCTATTGTTTCTTGGGGAACTATGGGAAAAATTGCTGCTTCTTGGGTTATTTCTCCTGTATTAGGTGGTTTGATTGCCGCAGGATTCTTGTATATAATAAAAACCAAGATAGTCTTTAAAAAAGATATGATAAGTGCAGCTAAAACTGTTGTACCTTATTTAGTAGCTATTATGACATGGGCTTTCTCTACTTATTTAATTTTAAAAGGTATTAAAAAACTTATCAAATTAGATTTTATTACTGCGTCAATTATTGGATTAGTTATTGCAGTTGTAGTTTACTTTGTAATAAAACCTTTAGTAATTAAGGCTTCTGATAAATTAGCTAATGATAGAGATAGTGTAAACTCTTTATTTACAATTCCTCTAATTTTTGCAGCAGCACTTCTTTCTTTCGCACACGGTGCAAATGATGTTGCAAATGCAATTGGACCATTAGCTGCTATTAATGATGCAATTATGAGTAATGGAATTAACTCTAAAGTTGATATTCCTTTATGGGTTATGGCAGTAGGTGCTCTTGGTATTGCTGTTGGTCTTGCATTATTTGGACCAAAACTTATTAAAACAGTTGGTTCTGAGATTACTGAACTAGATCAAATGAGAGCCTTTTCTATTGCTATGGCGGCTGCTATTACTGTAATTATTGCTTCTCAATTAGGATTACCTGTTTCTTCAACACATATTGCTGTTGGTGGTGTATTTGGTGTTGGTTTCTTAAGAGAGTATTTAGATTCTAATGAATCAAGAGCATTACAACAAATAAGAAAAAAGTTCAAAAAACACAAAAAAGAGTTAGACTCTATGACTAAAGAGTTAGAAGAGTTAGAGACTATTGAAAAGAAATCTAAAGCTGATTATGTAAGAATTGTAGAACTATACAAAGGTATAGATGAAAAACAAGAGATTGTTAAACAAGAGAAAAAAGACGTTAAAGAAGCTAAAAGTACTAAATATGTAAAAAGAGATGCAGTTAAGAAGATTATAGCTGCATGGATTATTACTGTTCCTGCTGCTGCTATGTTAAGTGCGGCAATCTTCTTTATGATAAAAGGTATTATGGGATAATCTTATCCTATAATAACCTCTTCTATAGAATTAATTAAATCTTTTATTTCTATTGGTTTTCTAAGATAAAGTGTAAACAAATCTTTAGAGTCATTTAACATATTATCATCATCTGAATAAGCAGATACTCCAATAATTGGTGTATTAAAATTAGAACAACTTCTTAATTCCTGACACATTTGAATACCAGTTAAAATCGGCATATTAATATCAGTTACAATTGCATCAATATTATTTGAATTTTCATTGTATAAAGTTAGACCCTCTTCTCCATTTTGGGCTGTGAATACTTTTTGAAATACAACTTCTAATAATGATGATGTTTGTTCTCTGATAAATTGGTCATCTTCAATATATAAAACAGTTTTATTTTTTAAATTTTCATACATTTAGAAAATATAGCTAAGATTATATTACATTATGATAAAATTCGAAAAATTAATTTAGGATACATTATCGAAGCATTAGTCTCTGTCGCAACTATTTACATCTTTATTCTTATTGGATTTACATATAAAAGAGTCTTTAAAAATGAAGTAAACGAAAGAAGTTTTGTAATACTTAATTTGTATTTTTTACAACCAATACTTATTTTTTGGGGATTAACAAGAGCTCCTATTAATGATGAGTTTATTATCTCACCTCTTATTTATTTTATTGCAGTATTTATAACTTTAGCTATAGCATATTTTTATTCTTTAAAAGTTTTTAGAAAAGATTATCAAGATAAATCTATATTTATGGCTTCTTCATTAGTTGGTAATACTGGAAATCTTGGTATTCCTTTGGGAATTGCTTTATTTGGTGAATCTAGTGTACCTTACACTTCTATTTTAAATATTGCTAATATATTTTTTATTTATATATTTTCTGTTTATTTCTTTGCAGGAGATAAGTTTAAATTTACTGATGCTTTAAAAGAGATATTTAAAATACCTGCAATGTGGTTTGCAATTGCTGCTCTTGCATTTAACTATTTTGGTTTTACTCTAAGTGATAACTTTGATAAAGTCTTTACAATGGGTGCTTATGCTGCAATAGTTATGCAACTTGTAATCTTTGGTATTTTTATGTCACAAGTTAGAATAAAAACAGCAAATTGGAAATTATCACTTAATATTACACTATTTAAGCATATCTTATTACCTATAATTGGTTTATATGTTATTTTATTATTTAATCTTGACCCTTTTGTTTCAGCAATAATATTTTTAGAACTAATTGTACCTCTTGCTGTAAATAATGTAAATTTATCGGCTTTATATAATTGTAAACCAATTGATACAACTTTTTCTGTTTTAGTTAGCTCTTTATTTTTTGTGCTTTTAATGTACTTTTATATTTTAATTATAAATAGTTTTTTTGGATTGTAATATGTGTGGAATTTTAGGAACAAATTTTGTAAGTGAAAACTTTGCATCTTCTTTGAAGATGTTAAACAACAGAGGACCAGATTATCAAAACTCAATAAAAATTGAAGATAAAGAGTTTGGTCATACAAGACTTGCAATAATTGATTTAGACCAAGAAGCAAATCAACCAATGGTTTTTGATGATATTGTTTTAGTTTTTAATGGTGAGATTTATAACTATAAACAACTTATACTAGATGAGCAATTAGAGTGTAAAACAAAAAGCGATAGTGAAGTTTTAATAAGACTGTATCAAAAATATGAGTTTGATTTTTTAAATAAGCTAAATGGTATGTTTGCTTTTACTTTATATGATATAAAAAAGAACAGATATTTTTGTGCTAGGGATAGATATGGGAAAAAACCATTCTTTTATTACTTCAAAAATAATAAGTTTATTTTTTCTTCTTCTATTAAGTCTGTGGTAAATCTACTTGATTCTAAACCAAAACTAAATAAAGTAGCTCTTTCAAAATATATGCAATATTTTGTCTCTTTTGGTGAGGATACTTTCTTTCAAGACATTTTTAAACTAGATGCTGCAACATATATGGTTTATGAGCCAAATAAAGCTTGTGAGCTTAAAAAGAAGCGTTTCTATAAGATTAACACTTATAAAGCTGTAAAAGATGAAAATGAGGCATTAGAGAAGATTGAAGAGCTTTTATTTAACTCTATTGAATCAAGACTAACATCTGATGTAGAAGTTGCTTCACTTTTAAGTGGTGGAATCGATAGCTCGCTAGTATCTGCACTTTATACAAAAATCTCTGGAAAAAAGATAAATACTTTTTCTGTTGGTTACAATGAGTACAAAAACTATTGTGAATTAGATTATGCAAAGATTACAGCTGATCATATTGGCTCAAATCACAATCCAGTTGAAATATCTAAAAAAGATTTTATAGAACACTTCGAAGATAGTTTAGAAGCTTTAGAAGAACCACATGGTGATTCAGCTGCAATTCCTTTAAATATATTAACTAAAAAGATTCATCAAAGTGGAATAAAAACTGTTTTATCAGGAGAAGGAAGCGATGAGATTTTTTTAGGTTATGATAATTATGCTAAGTTTTTAAAATATTATAGTTTTGAAAAAACATTATCAAATGAGCAAAATGAGTTTTTAGATGATATTATTGGTGCCTTGCAAAATAATACTAAAGAGAGTGAGTATTTAAGAAGGATAGTTAAAAAACAAAATCTTTATAACTCTTTTGGAGAAATTTATACAGATATTCAAAAAAAGAGACTTTTTAAAAAAGTTCCAACTTTCAAAAATGAAAAAGCAAAAAAAGATCCAGTTGATTGGATGAGTTATATTGACTTAAAAATTTGGCTAGGAGAAGGTTTACTTTCTAAAGTTGATAGAATATCTATGAGAAACTCTTTAGAGGTTAGAACGCCATTTTTGGATTTTAATTTAGTAAACTATATGTTTAGTGTTGATTCAAACATTAAAGTTGGAAATACAAATAAATATCTATTAAAGAAAATTGCTTCAAAGTATATACCTGAGCAAATTATAAATAGAACTAAGAAAGGTTTTAATTCTCCTTTTAATGAGTGGTTAAATCAAGAGTATGGTAAATCTATTTTAGAGACTATACTTTATGTTAATGAACAAACAAACCTTTTTAATGTTGAGTATGTAAAGCATATTTATGAGCTATCTAAACAAAGAAAATTTAAACAGCATCTTTACTCTTTATTTGTTTTCTCTTTATGGTATAAAAAAGAGTTTTTATCTTAAGAGAAAAAACAGTAAAATCCATCTATTGTGAAAACAATTACAAAAGAATTAAAAGAGGATAGTATGACAGTATTAATACCTGTTAACAATAAAAGTAGACATGAATGTACTATCGCATCTATGGAAGAGAATAAGTCTTGGGCTTTTATTCGATTAGATGAAGGAAAGATTAGTGATGTTGAGTTTTATGATAGAAGAGAAGATATTTTAGAGTGGATAGATGCTGTTGTAGTTATAAACGATCAAGAGTATGTATGGCCTTTTATGGATGAAGGAATTATTGCTCTTATAGCTCCAACTCAAAAAAGTATTGATGAAATTGTTGAAGCCTTTTTATTTAAAGACTTACACGATTTTACAGTTTAATGAAATTTACTAAAAAAGAGCTAGATGCTCTTGAAAAGATTATTGCCTCAAGACGAGATGTAAGAGGCAATAGTTTTACTTCAAAAAAAATATCCCAAAAGAAATTAAATAAGATTTTAAAAGCTGCTATGCATGCTCCATCTGTTGGATACTCACAACCTTGGAGATTTGTCATAGTAGATGATGAAAAAAGAGATAAAGTCTATAATCATTTTAAAAACTCTTTTGATAAAAGTAAATCAAGATTTAAAGATAGACCTTTATATAATTCATTAAAACTTGAAGGTATAAAAGAATCTAATATCAATATAGCTGTATATTATAAAAAGCCTAAATCAAATGTATTAGGTCAAACTTATATGAAAAGAACAGGAGAATACTCTGTTGTATGTGCTATTTTAAATATGTGGCTTACTGCAAGAGCTTTAAATATTGGAATGGGATGGGTATCTATTTTAAAGCCTAAAAAAGTAAATAAAATTCTTGGTGTTAATAAAGATGAGTATAAATTTATTGGATACTTATGCTTTGGATATGTAAAAGAGTTTTTTGATGAACCAGAGTTTAAAACAATTAATTGGAATAAAACTTATAATATTGATGATTGTATTTTAAATGTTTAATTTATATACATAAGCTAAATGATACTGCTATAAATATATAATTCCTCACAAATTTTATATTTAGGAGTATTTATGAAAAAATTAATAGGTAAGTTAGGTGTAACTTCAGTTATACTAATCGCAATGTCAATGTCTGCACAGGCAAAAGAAAAAACATATAAATTAAAGATGGCAACTACATGGGGTAAAGCTGCTACTCCATTAATTGATACAGCAGAAAGTATCTCTACTCTAGCAAAAGAGATGTCTAATGGTAGACTTATAATTAAAATTGATTCAGCAAACAAACATAAAGCACCTTTAGGTGTTCTTGATATGGTTAAAGGTGGTCAATATGATATGGGTCATACAGCATCATACTACTGGAAAGGTAAAGATATCAATACTTTACCATTTACTTCAATGCCTTTTGGATTAACAGCACCTGAACAATATGCATGGTTCTACTATGGTGGTGGTTTAGAATTAATGCAAAAGGTTTATGCAAAACATAATATCTTGTCATTTCCTGGTGGAAACACTGGTGTACAAATGGGTGGATTCTTTAGAAAAGAGATTAATACTTTAGAAGATTTACAAGGTCTTAAAATGAGAATTCCAGGTTTTGCAGGTGAAGTATTAGCAAAATTAGGTATTCAAGTTACAAATATAGCACCAGGTGAGTTATATACTGCATTAGATAGAAATACAATTGATGCTTTAGAGTGGGTTGGACCATCAATGGATATTAAAATGGGATTTCATAAAATTGCTCCTTACTACTACACAGGTTGGCATGAACCAGCATCTGAATTACAAGTTATCGTAAATAAGAAAAAGTTCGAAAAATTACCAAAAGATTTACAACTTATTTTAACTACAGCTATTAGAGTTAGTGCATATGATATGTATATTCAAAACTATGATATGAATGCAAATGCTTGGGCTAAAATGAAAGTAGAACAACCAAATATCAAAGTTAAAACTTTTCCAAAAGAGATTATGGATGCTATGAAAAAAGCAAACAAAGAGTTAAGAGATGAAATGTCAGCTAAAAGTCCTTTATTAAAAGAGGTATTAGATTCTCAAGATGCTTATATGAAAAAAGCTAGAGAATGGACTAAGATGTCTGACTATTTATATTTAAAAGACAATTTATAATAAAAAAATTAAGAGCAGTTACTGCTCTTAATTCTCAACTAAAAACCTCCATTTGGATTAAATCCAAAGTCATTACTATCAAATCCCATATTATTGTCAAAACTGTTTAAATAAGGATTTGAATATCCTTTTTGCGCAGAAATGTTTTGTAATTGCATAATATCCATTTTAGGATCTATTCCTTGAGGGCAAACAAAAGTACAAGCACTACATAAAGTACAGTCCCAAATACCATTTGTTTGTACATTGCTTATTATGTTTGGATTATCATTTCTGTTATCTACTTCATATCTATATGCTTTAGTTAAAGCATAAGGTCCTATAAACTCTTTATTTACATCATAAACGGGACAAGAACTATAACAAGCCTGGCATAATATACAATTACTTTGAATATCGATTTTTAAGATATCCTTTTGATTTACTTCTTTGTTTAACCCTACTTTCATTGCAGCTTGAGTCTTTTTTATTAGTAATGTTTCATGTGAAACATCGACAACCAAATCTTTAATTACTTTAGAATTTTTTAGTGGTTCAATTAAATCTGAGTCATTAATAGTTGTTTTACATGCAAGTTTCTCTACCCCATTAACTCTAACTGTACAAGAACCGCAAACTCCACTTTTACATCCACATCTATAGCTTAAACTTGAGTCTTTATTCTTTTTTATCTCTTCAAGTGCTTTAAGTAAATTTGTTTCTTTAACTTCAAACTCATCTACGTTTAGTTCTGAAGTTTTACTTTTTAATCTACTAATTTTTAGTTTCATTTTAAATCCTCAAATATACAAATGATTTGATTATTCTCTAATGTTAATATAGAATTTTTTTCAAACTCTTTTTTTAATTCATTAAAGTCTTCTCTAAAGTGAGAACCTCTACTCTCTTTTCTTTCTAATGCTGATAAAGCTATAGCTTTTCCAATTAATAATGAGTTTGAGAATTCAAAATATTCAACAAGATTTTTATTATAAACTCTTGATTTATCTTCTATAGAAACTTCATTTAAAGTTGATTCAATTAACTTAATATCTTCATTTAAAGACAATAAATCTTCTTCATTTCTAAATAAACCAGCTTTTCTAAATAGAAGATTTCCTAGGGTATCTTTTAAGTTATATACATTTAAAGTTGATTTATCTCTTGATAATAAACTATTAATATCTTCATTTATTTTGTTTATATTATCTTCAATATTTATTGATTTTATATCCATATTATTGATAGTATTATTAGCTTGCTCTCCTGCAATCTTACCAAAACTAACAATTTCTAATAAAGAATTTCCCCCTAATCTATTTGCTCCATGAATATCACTTTGGGCACACTCTCCACAAGCAAAAAGATTTTCTATAGATGTTTTAGCATTAATATCTGTTTTAATTCCACCCATACTGTAATGAGCTGCAGGAGTAATAGGAAGCAGTTCTTCTTCAAGATTAATATTTGAAAATTCATATGCAAGTTTTATTTCTTGTGGTATTAATTCATGTAGAATTTCTTTATCAATATGTCTTAAATCAAGATATACTTCTTCATTTCTTTTAATTCTTTTATATATTTCTCTTGCTACTTCATCTCTTCTAGACAGTTCATCTATAAATCTTTTTTTATTTTTATCAAGTAAATATCCACCCTCACCTCTGGCACTTTCACTTATAAGTATATTTGTATCTATAAGCGTTGTTGGATGAAATTGTACAAACTCAATATTAGATAATTTTGCTCCAGCTTTAAAGGCTAAACTAATTCCATCTGCTGTTGTAGATAACGAATTTGTTGTGTAGTTTTTATATATTCCTGCATATCCACCTGTTGCAAGTATAGTAGTTTTTGATAAAAATTCTTTAACTTTACCATCAACTATATCATATGCTATACACCCATAACAGTGGTTTTCTTTAACTATTAATTCAAGTGCTTGATGTTCAGTATAGAACTTTATTCCCTTATCGATACATTGATCATAAAGAGCATGAAGGATTTTTAAACCTGTATAGTCACTACTATAACAAGTTCTAATTTTCTTAGTTCCACCAAATTTTCTTTGTGCTATTTGTTTATTTTCATTTCTATTAAATGGAACTCCTATTGAATCTAACCAAAGAATCGTTTCTTTAGCATTTTTACACATAAGTTCAATATTATCTCTTTTTGCTAGTTTATAAGAACTTAAATATGTATCTTCAATATGTTGTTCTATAGTATCATCATCTTCATATAAAACGGCATTTATTCCACCTTGAGCTTGTACTGTTTGAGAATGTGTTGGGAGTGTTTTACTTAATACAACTACATTAAGCCCATTCTCTTTTGCTTTTAATGCAGCACTTAAACCAGCAGCACCAGAGCCAATAATTAATACATCAATTTCTTGCATACCCTATTCCCAAAAGTCTTTTAAAGCTTCTTGTTTTCTATTAGACTCTTCTTTCTTGTCTAAGTCTAGATCCAATTGTTCTATTTGAGCTAAGGCTTCTTCTAGCTCATCACTACTTATTTCATCTTCTTTTTTCTTTTTTATACTTTTTATTTCAGCTGAACTATTAGTTTCTGCATTAGCTTTTTTTTGTTGTTTTAGTTTTTTATTCTCTTCTATTAGAGATTGGTACTCTTCAATTATTGATTCATATTTATCAAAATCAAGTAGAATAAAACTTGGTTTGCCATCTCTTAATATTACAGCTTTTTCAATCTCTTCATCTGATAATTTATCAAACACCATTTTACTTTTTCTGATAAGCTCAGTTGATGAAAACATCTCTTTTGATGTGTATTGTAATAAGTTCATTATAACTCCTATACATATTATAGTATGTATTATAACACAAATTATTAAGTGCTTAATTTTTTATTTTAATATATAAATCTTCTAAAAGAAGCAATTAACAATAAGTAACATACTATTTTAAGTGCTTTAAGATGTATTTTAAAAAGTATAAATATTCGTATTGTATTTAGTTAAAAAAGATAAATACTAGTATGAAAAATTGAAAATATTTGTATTTGCTGAATCAAAGTAAAGCATATAAATTTACGATATTTATTACACTTTACTTTACAAGTTTTATCTATTTGAGAATATCTGCTCTGCCCATTCAGTAATTGGCCCTCTAAGGACTTTTTCTAATTTTATAGCAAATGTATTAACTAGATTGTTTTCGTGCCTTGTAGCTTTTAATAGAGTTGTTAATGAGTTAGTATATTTATTAACATAGAAGTTATCTATTTGTTTATTAGAACCAAGCACAACAACTTTACATGAATTATCAATTCTTGATAAAACCATTTGCATTGTTTTATTAGACATGTTTTGTGCTTCATCAATAATTACAAAGGCATTAGAAAGTGTTCTACCTCTCATTTCCCCTACCCACATAGTTTCAATACTATAATTTGTAATCATCTGCTCTATTCTTGCTGTTACTTCACTTTCATCAAGTTCTGGAATATTTTCAGTGTTTTTCTTTGATTTCTTTTTTTTGTAATCACTTCTAATAATATAATCTAAACTATCCATTAGTGGGTGATTATATATTTTGAATTTTTCTTCTAATCCAGGTAAATAACCTACATCTTCACCTTTATCCAATGATTCAACTGAGTTTCTTATGTATATTATTCTTTGATAGTTTTTTTGTCTTACAAGTTTTAATGCAGCACTTAAAGCTAATAGAGTTTTTCCAGAACCAGCTTTTGCTTCTACAATTAATACATTATAAAAATGATTTAATAGTGCATTAGAGAAAAATAATTGTTCTTTATTTAACGGTGTAATTATTTGATTTCTTACTTCTGATTCATCTAATAGTCTGATTCTTTTATTTTGAATATTTGCTAATATTACTTGGTCTGATGATTTGATTTTAAAACAATATGAATAGTTATGAGGTTCATAATCTTTATCAAATTTTACAATCTCTTCATTATCAAGATGTTCTTGTTGATTAAAGTCTATTGTGATTTCTTTAACAAATTTATAGTCAAACTCCCCTTTTTCAGAAGCTGTTAAAGAATCAGTTTTTATATCAAGTGATATAGCTCTTGTTCTAGCCATTATATCAAGTGATATAAACTCTATATCTTTGTTATAGTATGTTTTTGCAAATGATGCTACTTCAAGTATCTTTCTATCATTTATAATATTTAATGAAGTGCTGTTTGCTTTTACATTATAATTGTCTTTAGAAATTACATCAATATTTGTATTTTCATTAATTGTCAATCTTATAACTTTATATTCATCAATACTTTTAGAGTATTCTATTTTCGAATTTTCAAGTAATCTAGCAAACTCTCTTGCTTGAAAGTTTATTTCATCAAATCCACTTTTTTTGCTATCAATTTCATCTAGAACTGTTTCTGCTAATATTATAAGGTTTGTACCCTCTTGTGATAGTTTAAATATATTGTTTGCATCTTCAAGTAAGATATTTGTATCTAATACATAGTATTTATCAAAAGACATTAGTTTTTATCCTTTTTTGGCTTCATAATCATATATCCAACAAAACTAAAAAGTGCAATAACACCTATAGTAAAAGGAATTGAAACACTTTTTGTAATAACATACCCTACTATCAAAATAGCTAGCATAGTTGGTATTTCATTATACATTCTAAAGAATTTACCACTTTTTTTACATGTATCATTTGCTAATTGTTTTCTATATTTCTCTAAAGAAAAAGAGTAAGCTATTAAAAAAGCTAAAGCCAGTAGTTTTGCATGCATCCATCCACCAGATGTTAATATAGAGCTATTTATTGATAGCATTATAGCACCACTTATTATTGTTGCCCACATGGCAGGTGCACCAATGTATTTATAAATTTTAAATTCTTGAATTTTAACTACTTCAACATACTCTTTTTTATTTGAGTTTTCAACATGATAAACAAATAATCTTGGTAAATAAAATAGCATTGCCATCCAAGACATCACTGCTACTACATGAAAAGTTAATATCCAACTATAATATTCCAAATCAAATCCTTATAATATTAGTTTTTAATCTTTTGAAGCCATTCATTTAGTGTTTTTTCAAAACCAATATTCAAACTTTCATATAAATATAATGGTTCTTTTAAATACTCTTGTTGTACATATCCCCCATAATCGTGTGGGTATTTATATCCAATATGTTGCGAGTCTAAATGTTTTGGTACTTCAAGTATTCTACCATTTTTAACTTCACTTAATGCTTTATTTATGGCACTATAAGCACTATTAGACTTTGGTGAACTTGCTAAATAGATAATACATTGTCCTAACATTATCCTTGATTCTGGATAACCTATCTTATTACAAGCTTGCATTGTGCTTACAGCTAAATTTAGTGCATTAGGATTTGCATTTCCTATATCTTCACTGGCAAATATAACTAATCTTCTAGTAATAAAGTCAACTGATTCACCGCCATTTATTAATCTTGCTAGATAATATAAAGCAGCATCAACATCTGAACCTCTAATAGACTTAATCATAGCACTTGCCAAATCATAATGACTATCAGATGATGAAACTCCATCCCCTATTACATTCTCTCTTAACTCTTTTAATAAAGAAATATCTATATTTTTAGATACTTTATATGAAAAATTTAAAAGCGTTAGCATGGCTCTTGCATCACCACTACTAGATATTATTAAGTACTCTTTAGCTTCATTATCAATATTAATATCAATACCCTCTAAAGCTTTATTTAGTATTTGAATCATTTCAATTTTTGTAAAAGCTTTAAATTCATAAAGAAATGACCTTGATCTAATTGCATTTGTTAAAGTAAAAAAAGGATTCTCTGTACTTGCACCAATTATTATTGCATCATAGTTTTCCATTATTGGAAGTAGAACTTCTTGTTGATTTTTTGATAATCTATGTACTTCATCTATAAAAACTAAGGGTTTGATAAGTGCATTTTTATATCTATCAAAAACTTTTCTTAAGTCTTCAATCTTTATAGATGTAGCGTTAAAATAGTAATAGTCTGTATCTATTTCTTTTGCAATGATTTTTGCAAGTGTAGTTTTCCCTGTTCCTGGTTTACCATAAAAAAATAGGTGTGGGATATCTTTCTTTTTAATTAGTTTGTAAAGGGCTTTGTCTTTTGATATTATGTGAGATTGACCAACAAAAGTTTCTAAACTTGTTGGTCTTAATTTATTTGCTAGATCTGTCATCTTGATTTAAAAAATATCTTAAATTTCTATACTCTTCTCTTGTTAAGTATCTTGATTTTCCTGTTGGTAAATTATTTAGTGAAATTCCACCAAATTCTAATCTTTTTAAGTCTAATACGTCTAATCCAAAGTGTCCAAAGAATCTTCTAAGTTCTCTATTTTTACCTTCATTTATTACTACTTTTATTCTAGAAAAATTAGATTCATTTCTTTGAATATCATATGCTAAGAAAGGTTTGAAGTTCATCTCTTTAATTTTTGAGTTTTTATGAGCCCCTACACTTGCATCTTCAAGTTCTAAACCATTTTGCATAGCCTCTTCTACTTTAGGAGTAATTTCACCATTTACTTTGATTTTATATACTCTTTCTAAGTTTGAATGAACTAATGCATTTAAAGCGTCTACAGAGTCCGTTAGAATCAATAAACCTTCACTGGCATAGTCAAGTCTACCTACTGGTAAAAAGTGCTTATATTTTCTTCCTAGTGAATCAAATATAGTTTTTCTTCCTTGAGGGTCATTTTTAGATACAATCTCACCTTTTGGCTTATTATATACAATGGCAGTAACTAATTTATCAGTTTGATGTTTGATAATTTGTTTTCCAATTTGTACTTTATCTGTAGGTAAAACTTTAGTAGCTAAATTATTTACTACTTTTCCATTAACTTTTACTCTACCCTCTTCTATTATTTTATCTGCTTCTCTTCTAGAGTAATTACTATTATGAGAGATAAATTTATTTAGTCTAACAGGCTCTTCGCTCTCTTCTTTATTGTTAAACCAGTTTTTTTCGTTCATTATTTTATTCCTGCTTCAATTAGGTCGTGAATATGTAGTACACCAACAAGTTCATCATCTTCTTGTGTTACTACTAATAGTTGTATTTTATAATCTTCTATTATTGATAATGCATCACTAGCTAAAAGATTTTTATTTTTTAAAGTTTTAGGATTAATTGTTGCAATCTCTTCCACATTACAATCTAAGCTAAAATCTTCATTCATTAATGCTCTTCTTAAGTCACCATCACTTAAGAGTCCAATTACTTTATTGTTGTCAGTAATTATAACATTACCAAGTCTTCCTTCACTCATAACTACAATTGCATCTTTAAGTTTAGTTTCACGTGAAACTATAGGAAGGTTATCTTTTCTTAGTAAATCATCTACTTTTACAAAAAGTTTCTTACCTAAACTTCCACCTGGGTGGAATGATGCAAAATCCTCTTTTTTGAAATCTCTTTTTTTCATAAGACAAACTGCAAGTGCATCACCCATAGCCATTGTCAATGTAGTTGACGAAGTTGGTGCTGTATCAAGAGGACAAGCTTCTTTTTCTACACTTATATTGATAAATATATCTGAATATTTAGCAAGTGTAGAGTTCTCATTTTTTGCCATTGCAATTAAAGGAATATTAAATCTTTTTAAATGAGGAAGAATTTGAACTAGCTCTTCACTCTCTCCACTATAAGAGATTCCAAGAACAATATCATTTTCTCCTATCATTCCTAAGTCCCCATGCATAGCTTCTGTTGGGTGTAAAAAGAATGAAGATGTTCCAGTACTAGCAAGAGTAGCAGCAATTTTTGAACCAACAAGTCCTGATTTACCAACACCAGTAACAATTAGCTTGCCTTTTGAGTTGATTATCATATCAACTGCTTTATCAATATCAAAAGTTATATTACTAGCAGCTTTTTCAATCTCTTTTGCTTCTGTTAGTAAAACATCTTTAATAATCTCATTAAAATTCATTTGCCCTACTCCTTATATTATTGTACAAATATTGTTGGAACAATCATAGGATATTTTTTGTATTTTCTAATACAGTGTTTTCTTACTACTTTTCTTAATTCATCTTCTAAAACTCTAGTATTTTTGAAAATACCTGGTTTTGCATTTGTTAAAAATGTTGTTAATAAATCTTCAATCTCTTTTGCAAAGAATCTATCTTGTTTATCAGGAACTAATCCAAATGATGCTACTTTTGGTTTTTGAGCTAATGTTCTATCATTCTCATTAATTTGAGCAACAATCATAACAACACCCTCGTTTGCCATAGTTTGTCTATCAATTACAATATCATCAGAGATTTTGTGGTTTAATTGATTATCAATATACACTTTACCAGTTTTAACTGTTTTTACTTTTTTAAGATATTTTGGAGATACTTCAACTTGTTCCCCATCACTCATAATGTATAAGTTTCTCTCTAAAATTCCACACTCAATTCCTGTTTGACCATGTTTAAGTGCATGATTGTACTCACCATGAACTGGCATAAAAAATTTAGGCTTAACAAGTCTAAGCATTAATTTTTGCTCTTCTTGCGCAGCGTGACCTGATACGTGAATATCTGTAAAGTCTTGGTATGCAACTTTAGCACCAGCTTTTAATAAGTGGTTAATAATACCAGATACACTTCCTTCATTTCCAGGAATTGCTTTTGCAGATAAAATAATTTGATCTGTTGGTTTTATCTTAATATGTCTGTGTTCATGAATTGCCATTCTGTAAAGAGCTGACATAGATTCACCTTGAGAACCAGTAGTTACGATTAATACTTCATTGTCATTATATTTATTAACTTCATGTGGATCAATAAATTGATCTTTTGGAAATTTGATATATCCTAAAGACATAGCAATATCAAGGTTTTTCTCCATTGATCTTCCAATAACACAGATTTTTCTGTTGTATTTTAAACCTTTTTCAATAGCTTGTGCAACTCTGTGAATATTTGAAGAGAATGTAGACATAATAACTCTTCCTTTTGCTGATGCAAAAATTCTCTCAAAAGTAGGACCAACTGATTTTTCAGTTTTTGTGAATCCTGGAGAATGTGAGTTAGTAGAGTCTGATGTTAATAATAAAACACCCTCTTCTCCATATTGTGCTAATCTATGTAAATCTGTTGGGTAACCATCAATTGGTGTATGGTCAATTTTAAAGTCACCAGTATGAATAATAGTTCCAGCTTCAGTTTTTACTGCAATTGCTGATGAATCAATAATTGAGTGAGTAATATGCATCCATTCAACTTCAAAGTCCCCTATTTTAATAGGTGTTCTTTTTTGAATAGCTCTAAATAGTTTTCTATGCTCTCTCATTTTGTGTTCATCAAATTTTGAACCAATCATTTCTAATGGTAATGATGTACCATAAACAGGGAATTGCATCTCTTTAAATAAATAAGGCATTGCACCAATATGATCTTCATGTCCATGTGTAATTACAATACCAGCAATCTTATCTTTGATTTGTCTAATATATGTAAAATCAGGGATTAAGATATCCACACCGTGCATATCATCATCAGGGAAACTCATACCAACATCAACAATAATCGCAGACTTCTCAGTCTCCATTACCATCATGTTTCCACCAATTTCACCTAAACCTCCAAGTGGAGTAATTCTAACTTTTGCATTAGTATTTAGATTTAATTTATAGTGAGGGTTTAATCTATCTTTATGAATTTTTTCATTGATTAAATGTGCTTTTTTTAAATCATTAATCCAACCCTGCCCTTTTAATGGTTGTTTAGGTCTAGGTTTTCTTTTTCTGTTTTGATTAGCAGCCGGTTTTCTTTGTTCTTTTTTATCTTGATTTTTAGGAGCAGTTTTATTTTCTTCAGATTTAACTTCTTCTTTTACTACAACAGTCTCTTCTTGCTTAGTCTCTTCCATTTTTAACCTTTGTATACATTTGGCTATACAAAGATGAACTTACTTCATGAGGTCTAATATTAGAATCTATTTCTAGCTCTTCATATATAGAAGAAAGAGTTTCCTTATCTACTACTGAACTTAGATTTTTAGAAAGTTTTTTTCTTGGTTGTGTGAAACAAGCTTTTAAAAACTTTTTAAAGTCGTTATCAATAGTTTTACTCATATCTTTTTTTATATAAAGTATAGAAGACATTACTTTTGGCGGAGGATCAAATGATTCAGGAGGTACATCAAATAGTATCCTTGACTCAATTGATAAAAGCTCATTTATAATTCCTAAAGATGAGTACTCTTTATCATTTACATTTGCAGTAAACTTTTGAGCAACTTCTTTTTGAATCATAACTATAATATGTTCACAAGTTTTGTCTTCTAACGCTCTTAATATAATATTTGTTGCAATATAGTATGGTAAGTTTGCAATCATGTCATATTTACCATTATTCAAGGTTCCTTGCTTATCCCAAGCCTCTAAAACGTCAGTGTGGATCAGTTTTAGTTTCCCTTGCTCTATTTGCTCTTTAAATTTCGATTCTAAAATACCAATTAAATCGGTATCTACTTCATAAGCAGTTGTATCTTTGTACTTGACTAAGTATTTAGTCAAATCACCTAATCCAGGCCCAATCTCTACGAGATGATTGTCATTATTGGGCATCGATTGGATGATCTTTCCTAAAATCGATGAATCAATTAAAAAATTTTGTCCGTATTTTTTCTTTGCTATTACTTTTTCCATTATGACGAAGAGTATATCTGTTTTTAACTTACAATTAGATAAGATAAATACTAGTTATAATAAAGGAATTTATTTGAGTAATTTTGCAAAAAGAATAATACCATGTTTAGATGTTGATAATGGAAGAGTAGTAAAAGGTGTAAACTTTGTAGGTTTAAGAGATGCAGGAGATCCTGTTGAAGTAGCTAAAAGATACAACAATGAGGGTGCTGATGAGATAACATTTTTAGATATTACAGCAAGTCATGAAAATAGAGGAACTATTGTAGATATTGTTAAAGAAGTAGCTAAAGAGGTTTTTATTCCTTTAACTGTTGGTGGAGGAATTAGAAAACTAGATGATATTTATAAGCTTTTAAATGTAGGTTGTGATAAAGTTTCAATTAACTCTTCAGCAGTGACAAACCCTGATTTTATTAATGAGGGTGCAAAAAGATTTGGAAGTCAATGTATTGTAGTTGCCATTGATGTAAAAAAAGTAGAAGATGGTTCTTACCACGTTTTTGTAAAAGGTGGTAGAGAAGATACAGGTATTGATGCACTACAATGGGCTAAAGAGGTTTATGATAGAGGTGCTGGTGAAATCCTATTAACTTCAATGGACACAGATGGTGCAAAAACAGGTTTTGAACTTAATATTACAGAACAAGTTTCATCTTTAGTTGATATTCCTGTTATTGCAAGTGGTGGAGCTGGAACTATGGAGCATATGAAAGAAGCGTTTGACCATGGAGCAAGTGCTGCATTAGCTGCTTCAATTTTCCACTTCAAAGAGATTGATATTATGGATTTAAAAAGATATTTAAGAGATAACAATATTCCCGTAAGGATTTAATAATGATTAGAAAAATGATGATAATGGCACTATTTTGTTTATTGCCATTACAACTATTTTCATATGATATAAGTTTTAATAAGAAGTTTTCAAGTGTAGTTACTCCTGATGTATTAAAAACATTTGTATCTGTAAATGTAGAAGCAGATGATGAAAACTTTATTAATATTAATATAGATAGATTTAATAGTTTTATAAAAGATAATGACACAATTATCAAAAAAAATGGTTCATATATTTTAAACCCAATGTATAGATACTACAAAAACAAACAAGAGTTTATGGGGTATGTTGGTACATTAAGATATGAAATTCAATCAACAGATGCGAAAAAAATAAATAAATTTATTGAAGATTTAATAGCCTTAAAGAAAAGAGTTGATACTAGAAAAGTAAAAGTTAATATTTCTAATTTATCATGGCAAATTAGTGAAGAACTATACGAAAGATCAGTTGATTTATTAAGAATTGAAGTTATTACTTGGGCAAATGATTATAGTAAAGCTTTAAGTGCTAAACTTTTTAAAACTTGTGAGTTAAAAGATATAAATATAAATAATGTAGTAAGAAATAATTTCTTAAGAAATGAAACAATGGCAATGGCAACAAAGGCTGCTTCTGATTTAGCTCCTGTAAATAGTGATAAAACTATATCATTAAATCCAAGTATTGTAATGGAGTGTAAATAATGATAGTTTGTGCAGGAAGAAATGAAGTATTTCCATTTGCAACACCAATTGGAGTAGGGCTTGTAGAATCAGCTATAAATCTTACAAGACAATGTCTATTTGATAAACCTGATTACTTACTATTTATAGGAAGTGCAGGTTCATATGGAGAACATAAAATATTTGATATTGTTGAATCAAAAAGAGCTTCGAATATAGAACTTAGTTTCTTAACAAATAGTTCATATACACCATTAGATAATGTTTTAGAGTCTGAAAATAAGTTTGCTAGAAATGATACTATCGTAAATTCGTCAAACTATATATCAACAAATAAAGAGCTTACAAAAAACTTTAAAGAGTATGGAATAGGTATTGAAAATATGGAGTACTTCTCTGTACTTCAAGTTGCCAAACAGTTTGAAATACCAGTTGCAGGAATTTTTGTAGTTACAAACTTTACAGATGAAAATGCCCATGAAGATTTTATGAAGAATCATAAAGTAGCAATGGAAAAACTAACAAACTATTTATTAGAAAAACAAATTATAAAATAAGAGTAGAAAATATGTCAAAATTTGCAGAAGCTTCTATATATGACTTTACTTTAGATGAATTAAAAGGTACTTTAAAACCTGCATTTAGAGCAAAGCAAGTATATAACTGGCTATATAAAAACTATGCTTCATCTTATGATGAGATGAAGAATATCCCAAATGATTTAAAGCAAACACTTAAAGATGAATATCCTATTGATATTATGGAAATCGTAAAGAAAGAACAAAGTAGAGATGGAAGTATTAAGTATTTATTTAAATTAAGAGATGGGCATACAGTAGAAGCTGTATTGCTTTTAATGAAAAAGAAAAAAATTGATGAAGATGGAAATATCCAAAGAAGTGAACAATATACTGTTTGTATTTCATCACAAGTAGGATGTAAAGTAGGATGTACTTTTTGTCTTACAGCAAAAGGTGGTTTTGTTAGAAACCTTACAGTTGGTGAATATATAGCACAAATTGTAAATATCAAAAGAGATAATGATATCCCTGAAAACAAGTCTTTAAATATCGTATACATGGGAATGGGTGAACCACTTGATAACTTTAACAACTTTACTAAAGCTGTTCAGATATTCTCAGAAGAAGATGGTTTATCAATAAATAGAAGAAGACAAACTGTTTCAACATCAGGGGTAGCTTCAAAGATTGAAAAACTTGGTGAAAAAGATTTAGGAATACAACTTGCTATTTCTCTTCATGCTGTTGATGATGATTTAAGAAGTGAACTTATTCCTATGAATAAGGCTTATAATATTGCTTCAATTATTGATGCTGTTAAAAAATTCCCAGTTGATACAAGAAAAAAAGTTATGTTTGAATATCTTGTAATAAAAGGTAAGAATGACTCTATTGAAGCAGCAAGAAAACTACTTGTTTTATTAAATGGAATTCATGCAAAAGTGAATTTAATTTACTTTAATCCATATCCTGGAACAACATATCAGCGACCAGAAGAAAAAGATATGATAAAATTCAAAGACTTTTTAAATGACAGGGGACTTATTTGTACTATAAGAGAGTCAAAGGGGCTTGATATTTCAGCTGCATGTGGTCAGCTAAAGGAAAAGGAAGCAAATGGCAACACTTGAGATAGCACTTTTAGTTTTTATAGTAGTAGTGGTAGTAGTTTCAGCAATAGGTTTTTATATAAGTAATAAAGAAGATAAAGAAGAGGAGAATTAATTTAAAATGGCAATTACAAGATTTGCACCAAGTCCAACAGGATACTTACACATTGGAGGGCTTAGAACAGCTTTATATAGCTACCTTTGGGCAAAGAAAACTGGTGGTGAGTTTAAATTAAGAATTGAAGATACAGATACACAAAGAAATAATGAAGATGCAGTAAGAGCTATTCTTGAAGCTTTTGAATGGGTTGGAATGCCAAGTGACTGTGAAATTGAATATCAATCAAAAAGAACAGATATTTATAAAAAATATATTGCTCAGCTATTAGAAGAGGGTAAAGCATATAAATGTTATATGTCAAGAGAAGAACTTGATGCTTTAAGAGCAAAACAAGAAGCGGCAAAAGAAAACCCAAGATATGATGGTACTTGGAGACCAGAAGAGGGGAAAACTCTTCCTGCTATTCCAGAGGGAGTTGAGCCAGTTATTAGAATCAAAGCTCCAACTGAGGGAAAAATTGAGTTTGAAGATGGTGTAAAAGGTAAGATGAGTTTTGATGCATCTCAAGTAGATGATTTTGTAATTGCAAGAGCAAATGGTATGCCTATTTATAACTTTGTTGTTGCTATTGATGACCATTTAATGGGAATGACAGATGTATTAAGAGGTGATGACCACTTATCAAATACTCCAAAACAAATCGTAATTTATAATGCTTTAGGTTTTGATGTACCAAAATTCTATCATATGCCTATGATTAACAACCCTCAAGGTAAAAAACTATCTAAAAGAGATGGTGCGATGGATGTTATGCAATATAAAAGAGATGGATATTTACCAGAAGCATTACTTAACTTCTTAGTTAGATTAGGTTGGTCAAATGGAGATCAAGAAATCTTCTCAATGGACGAGATGTTAGAGCTATTTGATCCAAATAATATTAATAAATCAGCATCTGCTTATAATGCAGAAAAACTTTTATGGTTAAACGCTCACTACATTAAAAATGTATCAAATGAAAGATTAGCAAAAGAGCTAGAGTTCTTTGATTGTACTTTAGATGGACATGATAAAAAAGAGATGCTTTTAGATTTATGTAAAGAGAGAGCTCAAACACTAATTGAATTAAAAGATGCAATTAACAATATTTTAGAAGTTCCTACTGAATATGAAGCAAAAGGAACTAAGAAATTTGTTAAAGAGGGAACTATTGAAATGTTAAATGACTATTTAGCTTTACTTGAAGCAAATAAAGATTCATTACATATTGCTCCTGATTATGAAGCAATTACAAAACCATTTATTGAAGAAAATGGTTTAAAATTCCCACAATTATTCCAGCCAATTAGAATTGCTTTAACAGGTGGAACTCAAGCTCCTTCTGTTTATGATATTACAGCTATTTTAGGCTTTGAAGAGACAAAAAGTAGAATTAATAACGCAATAGCTAAAAATTTTGGAAAAGAGTAGTTAAACTCTCTTGATTATTATTTCATAATAAGGCATAATGTTTATACTTAAATAAAGGAAAAATTAAGATGAACATTTATGTTGGAAATTTGTCATACAGAATGGCAGATAAGGATTTAGAAGAAGTTTTTGCTAAATTTGGCGAAGTTAAAAGTGCAAAAGTTATCATGGATAGAGAAACTGGAAGATCTAAAGGTTTCGGTTTTGTTGAAATGAATTCATCTGAAGCAGGAAGTGAAGCTATCGAAGCATTAAATGGTAATGAATGTGAAGGTAGAACTTTAAGAGTTAACGAAGCTAAACCAAGAGAAGAAAGACCTAGAAGACAATTCTAGTCGGAACACTTTTTCTAATAATAAAGAAAAGCCTTAGGTATTTTACCTAAGGCTTTTTTATTTTAAAAGCTTTCCCATTCATCATCAGAATCTTTTATATTACTTTTTATAGTTGTTGTTTTTGTAGAAGAGTTTTTATCAATTTTAATAGGCTTAATCTCTTTTACTTTAATTTCATTAGAATTTGAAGATGGTTTTTGTCGTTTTGCAATACCTTTACCTTCAAAATTGTTTTTATTAACATTTTCAACAACTTCAGAGGCAATTTTATTTGTTTCATGGGCAATAGAATTAGTTTTATCAGCAATAGCAGCATTTTGTTGAGTAAATTGATCTAATTGTCCTACCGCATCAGCAATTTGAGTCATTCCTATTGTTTGTTCGTTTGCTGCGTGCGTAACATCATCAATTAGTTTACTTGTTTCTACAATCTTTTCATCTAATTGATTAAACCCTTCAATCATTTTACTACTAATACCTTTACCTGTATTTGCTTTAACTGTAGCTGTTTCAACTAACTCTTTTATCTCTTTAGCAGCTTCTGCTGATCTACTTGCAAGATTTCTTACTTCTTGTGCAACAACTGCAAAACCTTTTCCTGCTTCACCTGCTGTTGCTGCTTCAACCGCTGCGTTTAGTGAAAGAATATTTGTTTGGAATGCAATTTGATCAATAACAGAAATTGCATCATTAATAGCAACAACTGTATCATTGATTTCATCCATAGCTTTAACTGTTTGATTTGCTAAGTTTTGACCTTCACTTGCAGATGTTTTAGTCTGATTTGATATACTAAGCATTTCTTGAGCTTTTTGATTTGTTTGTTCAATATTACTTGTAATTTCATCTATAGATGCAGCTGTCTCTTCAAGTGAACTTGCTTGTGAAGTAGCATTATTACTTAATGTTCTAACATTTTGAGTTAATTCATCTGAACTATTTTGTAAAGAAATACCGTCTTCTTCACTATCTTTAAGCATTTGCGTAATCATTTTATTCATTTCAATGATTTCATTTCCAATTTTACCAGAAGAACTTGAGTCTAATTTTGCAGTAAAATCTCTTTGTGTATATTTAGATAATACTTCACTTATTTTATTTAAGTCTTGCCCCACTAAACTTTCTAAATTATTAAGCATAGAGTTTAATAGCTCTTTTAGTTCATTTAGTGATTCTGTTGTAGTTGAACTATTGATTCTTTTATCTAAAAGTCCTTGACTAACAGTATTTACAACGCCTTTAACTTCTTCAATTAATCTATTGTCTTGTTCAATTCCTACTTTGATCTTTTCAATATTACTATTGATAGAGTATGCCATAACACCAAACTCATCGCTACTATTAATAGAGATAGCATTAGTTGTTGATGATTCTTTATTTAGGTATTTAAAAAATCCTTCAAGTCCAACAGAGATACTATTTAGATTTGTATTTAGTTTTCTAACTGATATGTAAATAACACCTGCAATTAAAATCAGACCAATAATACCTGCTAGGATTGAAAAATTTCTGATAAATATGGCATTTCCTAAATACTCTTTAGTTGGAGCTAAAACTATGAAGTTCCAATATTTACCTGTTCCTTTTAATTCAAAAGGAGTAGAGTAGTAAAATGATTCATTTCCTGTATTTTCAGATACTTTAGTAAATGAATAAGATTTATTTTGTTTTGAATTACTTAATAAGTTTATATAGTCTTGCGAATTATTAGTAATTTCTAATATATCTTTTCCTAGATAATCTTTATTTTTATGCCCTAACATAATTCCATAATTATCTATCAAGAAAGTATAACCCGTATCAAAAACTTTTATAGAATTAGCCATTTTTGCAAAAGTATCAAGTACAATATCAACACCAATTGAACCTAAGAAAACACCATCTTTATACATAGGAATTGCAACTGTTGTCATAAGAACTTCAACTCCATCAACTGGATATTTATATGGTTTTGTGATAAAAGTTTTTCTAGCTTCTCTAGGTCCTTTTATCCATTCTAAATCATCATTATAAACAGAGCCTGTATCTAAAACATAAGAACCTTTTGATCTAACTACATAAGGGTTAAATTGACCTGTTTTATCATATCCTGCTTTTTTCATGCCTTCAGGTAAAACATCAAAGAAACTTCCTTTTTCTTTTACTTTAAACCAAACACCAATTATATTATTGTTATGTTCAAGAATAGACTTGAAAAAGTTGATAGTTTCCTTTTCATTCATTCTTGTATTATGAGCAATTGCCTGTTCAAATTGAGAAGCTAATCCTCTTGTTACAATAATCGATTGTTCAATTTGTCCTTTAATATTTTGGGCATGTTTAGAAGCAAGTTCTTTTAGATATTTTCTAGCATCTTCTTGAGCTGTACTGTAGGAGTAACTAGAAACAAAATACATTGTTATTGAGAATACAAGTATAGTTGCACCTAAAACTTGTAATAATAATTTTTTACCGAAACTAGATTTCTTTTCCATAATGAATCCTTTTCCTAAGTGCTATATAAAAAATTATAGCACTAAAAAGTATCATTTGGTTATATAAACTGTTATAAAATTAATAAATAACTATGAAAATAAAATAGATGTAAAACTTATAAATAATATTCCACATTGCTTCCATATGCTTTTTCTATAATACATAAAATACAAAATAAAGGATTAGAAATGAAAAAATTAGTATCAACAGTTTTACTATCAAGTGTAATGGCAGGAAGTCTATTTGCAAATGATACTCATATGATGAATAAAGATGAATGTATTAAAATGCATAAAGAATTTCATAAAAATAAGAGTATTCAACCATCTAAAATAACTATCTCTAAAGATGTGCTTGATGCTCTTTATCCAGAAGAAGATTTAGATTAAAAAGCAGAATATCTGCTTTTTAATTAATCCTCAATATTTAGCTTATAACCAATATTTTTCATTGTAGAAATGATATCTTTATTCATTTTTTTTCTTAAATTTTTGATATAAGTTCGAATAGTACTACTTTCAGGAATATCATCATAAGCCCAATTATTAATTGAAATTTCTTCTATAGATAAAGGTCTATTTTTGTTTTTTAGTAGATATTCAAATATCTTAGATTCTATATGGGATAAATCATATTTATCTGTTTTATTAATTATTGTTTTTGATTTTGTATTATAATTAATATCTTTTGTAATTCTTATTATCCCATAATCTTTAATATTACGCAATCTTTTAATATTTTCAATTCTTAGTTGTAATTCACTTAAATCAAAAGGTTTTTTTATGTAATCATCGCAACCTAAATTAAATCCAAGTTTTAAATCTTCAGGCATATTTCTAGATGTTATAAATATTGAAGCTGTATTTATGTTCTGTGTTTTTAACTCTTTTAGTAAGTCAAATCCATTAAGATTTGGTACATTAACATCAAATAAAAAAAGGTCAAATTGTTCTTCATAGATTATTTCAAGTGCATCTTGACCATCAAAACAAACAGTTACTTCATATTTCAATGATAGTAAAAATTCTTCAATTATTTCATTTAGGATGAAATCATCTTCTAAAAGTAAGATTTTCATTTATCTTTCAATCCACCATATTCTAACCATAAGTTATAATATTTATCTTCCCAAAAAGATTGAAAATATGCTATGGCTGCCTCTTTCTCTTCTTTTGAAAGTTTATCTTCAAAAGCAGGCATTTTTCCATCATAAAGAGCTCCACCTTTTGAAATAATCTCTAATAATTGCCATTTTGGATGATGCCAAGCATGAGCTTTGTCATTTAATGGTGGAGGTGGATATGAGCCATCAGGTAGAGTTTTTTTCCACTCAATAGTTTTTTCTGCCTTATAACCATGACAACTTGCACAGTTTTGTGAAAACACTTTCTCTCCAAAAACAACTTGCTCTTTTGTATACCATCTATTTGTTATATCATCAACTTTTGATGAGTTATATTCAAGATAAAATAGTAAAAAAAAGAAACTAATTATAGTTAGGATTAAAAGTTTTATTTTCATATATTGCCTTTAGTGTTTCTCATAAATATCTGTAGAACCATCATTTTTAATTGCTAAAATATTGTAGGCTTGTTTCATATTTCCTTGCTCCATACCTGGACTTCCAATAGGCATTCCCTGAACTGTAATCCCTACTATATTAGGTTTTTGAGTTAGCATTTTTTTTACCGCACTATAGTTTACATGCCCTTCTATTACATAACCATCAACTAAGGCTGTATGACATGAAGCAGTTTTAGGAGTAATTCCAACATTAGCTTTTATTTCATTCATATTATTAGACATAATAGTTTTTACTTTAAACCCTTTTTCCTTCATAATATCAATCCATTTTGTACAGCACCCACAGTAAGGTGATTTGTAAACTGTCATTTCTTTTCCTTCCATAGCGAAGATTGATGTAGCTAATAGTAGTGATGATAAAATGATTTTTTTCATTTAATGCTCCTGTCTTAATGTTTTTTTGATTTCTTCATATTGCTCTTTAGAGATTTCACCTTTTGCCAAACGTTTTTGCAATATTTCAATTGCTGAGTCTTTTTTATGTTCCTTTTTATTTAATAATGAAAATAAAATAAAAAAGATGATAATCCAAAATATAAACATGGCAAAGCCATGAAATATAGTCATATTCATATCCATATATGCAAACATGATAGCTCCTTTTTTTCATTATAGAAGGATAGTGTGGATTTTGTGTGGAGTAATATTTAGCTTATTTTTATAAAAAAATTATGTTACAATAAAAAATAATAAGGATTAGTATGAAAATATTATTATTAGAAGACGATTTTGTATTAAATGAGATAATTGAAGAGTTTTTAGAAGAACAAGGTTATGAAGTAACTGTATGTTTTGATGGTGAATCTGCTCAAGAACTTTTATATTCAAAGACTTTTGATTTATTACTTTTAGATGTAAATGTACCTAATATAAATGGTTTTACTCTTTTAAAAGAGCTAAGAGAAAAAGAGATAAAAACACCTGCTATTTTTATAACTTCAGCAAATTTATTGGAAGATATGGAAGAGGGGTTTAGATCAGGTTGTGATGATTATATAAAAAAACCTTTTGAGTTAAAAGAACTAAATTTAAGAATAGAAAATCAAAAAAGATTGCATAATATCTCTTCTTCAAATATTATAAAGATTGATGAGAATATTTTATTAGATAGTTCAGAATTAAAAATAATAAATCATGGCAAAGAAAAACATTTGGCAAAAAAAGAGTTTGAAGTTTTATCTTATTTAATAAAAAATCATATGAGACATGTAAGTATAGAAGAATTATGTAATAATATCTGGATATATGAAGAAATACCATCTGACTCAACAATTAGGACTTATATAAAAAATATAAGAAAATATATTGGTGAAGAGTATATATCAAATACAAGAGGAATAGGTTATAGATTTAACAAGAAGTGAAAAGAGAACATTTTTTAGATTTTTAGGTCTTTATTTAGGTTCTTCTTTAATATTAATGCTTTTAATTGCATTTTTTTATTTTCAAAATGAAAAAAGATTATATTTTGATTTAATAAAATCAAACATGCAAAATATTGTTTCTCAAATATCTTCAAAGATAATATATGCACATATGACAAATACAAACTTTGATACAACAGATATTTTAGATACAAAAGATTACAAGATATCTTTTTATAATGAAAATAAAAAAAAGATTTTTGGGAATTTAAATGATGAAATAGATTTCTCAAAAGAGATTGTAATTCATAAAGAACATTTTATTTTAGTTGATGACTCTACCTTAGGACATTTGGGTGTTTATTATATAGCTATTGAAGAAAATTTATTCCATAAAAAGGTCAAAAAACTTAAGCTAGATATAGCTTTATTCTTTTTATTAGTTTACTCTTTTGTTTTCTTAACAGGTTACTATTTAGCAAAACTGTTTTTGAAGCCAATTAAAGAAGAAAGATTAAAGTTAAACAACTTTATTAAAGATACTACACATGAATTAAATACACCAATTAGTGCTATTATGATGTCTACAGAAAGTACAAGTTTAAATGAGAAAAAGATTGAACGTATAAGACTTAGTGCACAACGAGTATCAGAGATATATAAAGATTTAACATATATTTTTTTACAAGATAAAGATAAAAATAGAAACGTACAGAACTATAATCTAAAAGAGCTTATTGAAGAACAGTTAGAGTATTTTATTCCTTTAGCAAATAAAAAAAGAGTTGAAATAAAAACTCAACTTGAGGATTTTAATTTTCAAATAGATAAAGATGATTTTATCAGAGTAGCAAATAATCTAATCTCAAATGCATTGAAATACAATAAAATAAATGGAACAATTTATATATCTTTAAAAGATGGCATTTTGACAGTTGAAGATACGGGAATAGGTATAAAAAAAGAAAAAGTAAATGATATTTTCAACAGATACTATAGAGCCACTAATGAACAAGGCGGTTTTGGACTTGGTTTAAATATCGTAAGTGATATTTGTAAATACTATAATATAAGAGTTGAAGTAAGTTCAGAGTACCAAAAATCAACTACTTTTAAATTAAAATTTTAACTCCACACAAACTACATATAAAAAAGATAAGATTCCTAAAATAAAAATTTAGGAGTCTTAAATGAAGTCAATTTTCAAAGTTTTAGTAGCAATGTTATTTGCAGTTGGTATTTTAAGTGCAGAACCAGTTTCTCAAACAGGAGAAAAGGATGGTTATACTATTAAATTAACTTCTGAAAAATCTTTAGTTGTTGGTGATAATGATATTTTTGTAGAATTATCTAAAGATGGACAAGCAATAACAAACGCAAAAGTTAAATCAAAGTTTTTTATGCCAGAAATGCCAGGTATGCCATATATGGAATACACAGATAAAGCAAAACTAGTAAATGACAAATATAAAATGATGATTAACTTCTCTATGGGCGGAACTTGGCAGTATCAACTAAAGTTTAAAACTAAAGAAGGAAAAGTTCATACTGTAAGAGGAAGCGTGAACTTATAATGAAAAAGCTAGCTTTAACATTAACTTTATGTACATCTTTTAGTTTTGCTGTATCAATAGATGAAATCGTTTCAAATAGTTTACAAAATAGTAGTGATTTAAGAAGTTTAAATCACTCTATTAAAGTGGCAAATGAGAATATAAAACTAGCTTCAAAATGGAGTGATCCAGTTTTAAGTTTAGGTTTTAATGATATTCATTTTACTAAGCCTTTTAAAAGAGATAAAGAAGCAATGCAGGCTTCTTTTATCGGACTTTCTCAAGTTATACCTACAAATGATAAGTTAGAAATAAAAGAGAAAATCGCTTTAAAAGACATGCAAATAAAGTCTTTAGTATTAGAAGATAAAAAGTTAAAGTTAAAAGCAAAAATTTATGAATTAGCATACTCAATAGTAGTTTTAGAAAAGAAGCTAAAACTACTAAATGAGTATGAAAAAAATATCAAAACATTAGAGTCTTTATCAAAATCTCTTTATGAGTTTGGGAAAGCTACACAAAATGAAATACTTGATACAAAAGTTTTGTTTTTAAATGTGCAGATACAAAAACAAAAATTAAAGAATCTAATTGATAATTTATATTTAAAGTTAGAACAGATTTCTTATATGAAAATAGATGAGATTACTCAAACAAAAATAGAAAATCTTTCTAAACTAGCTTTAAATATGAATAGTGATGAACATCCAATTATAAAGCAAGAGTATGTAAAGTCAAAAAGATATATGTATCTTTCAAAGCTTGAAAAAGCAAATGAAATCCCAGATATTAAGTTAAATGTGACTTATTTTAATAGAGATAGCAAGTTTGAAGATTATGCAAATATTTCTGTGAATATTCCTTTGGCTATAAACAATACTCAAAGTGTGAAATCTTTAAAAGCAAAGTTTGAATCAAGTAAAGTCTCTTCAAAACTTGATGATTCAAAAAGAGTTTTACAAACTGAACTTAAAACTTATATAAACAATGCAAATAGTGCTTATGTAAACTATGAGCTAATTAAAAAACAGGTTTTACCACTGAAAAATAAAATCCAGAAAAACCTTGAAAACTACAATAGTTTTTCAAGTGTAAAGCCACAAGCTTTAATCAAAAATCTAAATGAGTTAATCTCATTTGAGATAAAAGCCCTTGATGAAAAGTTTGAGTACTTTTCAAACTATTCAAAAACAAAATATTATACTTTAGAGGATTAATAAATGCAGAAGTTTTATTTAAAAAGTGCAATTTTTTTATCAATATTTATTTTTACAAATTTAAATGCAAAAATTATAGAAGTTGAACAGTTATTTAATAGAAAAACAGTAAAAGTTAAACAAGAAGAGGTTTCAATAACAAAAAGCTTTTATGGAAAGATGGCAATTGATGAGTCAAAAGTAGTTGATGTGGTTACTAGATTTGATGGGTTTATTACAAATTTAAATGCAAATAAAACTTTTATGAAAGTGAAGAAAAATGAAGAGCTTTTTCAAGTTTATTCAGATGAGATTTACTCAATTCAAAAAGAGTTACAAATCGCAAAAAAAGTTAATAAAGCCCTTTATTTAAGTACTTTAGAGAGATTGAAAGCTTTAGATATAAATAAAAAAGAGCTACAAAAAATAAAAAATGCAAAGCTTTCTTATGAAGGAATAAAAGTATACTCGCCTATAAATTCAATAGTTTTACAAAAAAATATAAATGACAAAGGTGCCATAAAAAAAGGTAACCTTTTATTACAGCTTGCAAATATAGAAAAACTTTGGTTTATTGCAAATATTTACCAAAAAGATTTGAACTTTTTAAAAGATGAAATGGAAGCTTTAGTTTATGTGGATGGAATAGCTACTCCTATTAAAACAAAACTTGATTATATTTATCCAAATGTAGATGAAAAAGATAAAAGTGTTGATGTAAGATTTGTAGTTGATAACAAAGATTTAAAACTTTATCCAAATATGTTTGGAAATGTTAAACTAAAATCTACTCAAAAAACTATGCTTACACTTCCTAAAACAGCAGTTTTATCAAAAGGAAGTGAACACTATGTATTTAAGCCTATTTCTAAAAAAGAGTTTGAACCTGTAAAGGTTGAAGCAAAAAGGTTATCTTCTTACAAATACGAAATACTTGATGGCTTAGAAGAGGGTGATGAAGTAATTAATAATGCTTTATTCTTATTAGATTCAGATGCAGTTACAAATGCACTTTATGACTCTGATACAGATGATGACTGGTAGGAATATATCATGGTTGAAAGTATAATCTCATATAGTATTAGAAATAAGTTCTTAATTCTATTTTCAGTAATAGTTCTAAGTTTTGCTTCGTTTTGGGCAGTTAAAAACACATCTCTTGATGCAATTCCTGATTTATCACCACCTCAGGTAATTGTACAAGTTAAATGGCCAGGACAAAGTCCTAAAACAATAGAAGAGCAAGTATCATATCCTTTGATTTCGAATCTGATGAGTTTACCTGATATTGAAACAGTAAGAGCCATGAGTTCTTTTCAAAATGCTTTGATTTATATCATTTTTAAAGATGGTACAGATTTATATGATTCAAGAAATAGAATTTTAGAGCAGTTATCACAGCTTCAAGGAACATTTCCAGATGGTGTAAATGTTGCTATTGGTCCAGATGCTACAGGTGTTGGTTGGGCATATGAGTATGCTTTAAAATCAGATACTAAATCCCTTGATGAGTTAAGAACTCTACAAGATTACTATTATAAATATGCACTTTTGGGTGTTGATGGTGTAAG
The DNA here is from genome assembly GCF_049472135.1 of Arcobacter pernae. Taxonomy (NCBI): domain Bacteria; kingdom Pseudomonadati; phylum Campylobacterota; class Epsilonproteobacteria; order Campylobacterales; family Arcobacteraceae; genus Arcobacter; species Arcobacter pernae. The sequence goes on along the minus strand of NZ_JBMOVV010000002.1, from coordinate 151,431 downwards.
TGAAGTAGCTTCAATTGGTGGTTTTATAAAAAACTATGAGATTACACTAAATCAAGATAAGTTAGTGCAGTATGATTTAAGTATTGATGAAATAAAAAAGGCTCTGACTTCAAACAATGATGAACAAGGAGGAAGAATTGTTTTAGAAAATGGTTTTGAGCATATGATTCAAGCCAAAGGCTATTTACAAAGTGTTGTAGATATTGAAAATATCACAATTAAAACGTTTAATGACACACCTTTAAAAATAAAAGATATAGCTGATGTAAATATAACTTCTACAAACAGAAGAGGTATGGCTGATTTAAATGGGCAGGGTGATACAGTAGGTGGAATAGTTGTTGTAAGATATGGCGAAAACCCTTATGCTGTAATCAAAGCTGTAAAGAAAAAGCTAGAGACTTTAAAAGTAGAGGGTGTTGAAGTAGTTGAGACTTACGATAGAACATCACTTATTGATAAGGCTATTGATACTTTAAAAAATACTCTTATTGAAGAGTCTATTATAGTTATTATTGTTAGTGCCTTGTTTTTATTCCACTTTAGAAGTGCATTGATTATTATCATTACTTTACCTATTACTGTTTTAATTACTTTTTTACTAATGAAACTATTTGGAATGGGTTCAAATATTATGAGTTTAGGTGGTATTGCTATTGCAATTGGAGCAATGGTAGATGCAACAATAGTTATGGTGGAAAATGCTCACAAGTATCTTCAAGGAAAAGAGAATATCTCTAACAAAGAGCGAGTAGAGATTATAATAAAATCAGCAAAACAAGTAGGACGTCCAATCTTTTTTGCACTTATTTTAGTAGTGGTATCTTTCTTACCTATATTTGCTTTAACCGGACAAGAAGGAAGATTGTTTACTCCACTTGCATTTACTAAAACTTTTGCCATGATAGCAGGAGCTATTTTATCTATTACTTTAGTGCCTATTTTAATGGTATTTTTAATAAAAGGAAAGATACTAAGTGAGAATAAAAATATCTTAAATAGATTCTTTACACTTTTATATTCGCCACTATTAAAAGCCTCACTAAAACTAAGATATTTAATAGTGTTAGGATTTATAGGAACTATCATAGCTGCTTATCCAGTTTACAAAAAACAAAACTGGGAGTTTATGCCCATGATGAATGAGCAAACTTTTATGTATATGCCTGTAACTCCTTATGGTATAGGTGTTGATTTAGCAAGGGAACTTACAAACAAAACAGATAAGATTATCAAGTCTTTCCCTGAGGTTGATACAGTATTTGGTAAAGCAGGGCGAGCAGATACCGCAACAGACCCAGCACCACTTGCAATGATTGAGACAATTATTACTTTTAAGCCAGAAGATCAATGGCGAGAGGGTATGACATATAAAAAGCTTATGCAAGAAATGGATGATAAGTTAAGAGTAGCAGGGCTTATAAACTCTTGGACATATCCTATTAGAGGAAGAATTGATATGCTTTTAACAGGTATTAGAACTCCTCTTGGTATTAAGCTTTATGGAAGCGGTCATGAGCAACTAGAAGAAACAGCAGGATTAATAGAGCAAAAATTAAAAGCTTTTGATAAAACATTATCTGTGTCAACTGATAAGATAAATTCTGGATACTATCTAAATATTGATGTAAAAGAAGAGCTTTTATCAAGATATGGTATTAATAAAAATGATATTTTATCAACTATTAGTTTAGGGGTTGCAGGAAGTAAAATCTCAACTTTTATTGATGGTTTAGAGCGATACCCAATAAGTCTAAGATATGAAACAGCGCAAAGAGAAGATATTACAGCATTAAAAAATCTTCAAGTAAAAACAAAACTAGGTTTTCAACCATTAGAAATGCTTGCAGAACTTTACTATGAAGAAGGACCCTCTGTTATTAAATCAGAGAAGGCTTTAAATGTAAACTTTATTTATATCACTCCTAAAAATAGTATTTCTTCAAAACAGTATAAAGATGAAGCTGTAAAACTTCTTGAAGAGATAAAACTTCCTGAGGGCTACTATTTTGAGTGGGCAGGACAGAGTGAATATCTTGAATCAGCAATGGAAAGGTTAGCTTATATTATTCCTTTAACTTTTGTGATTATATTTATTTTGATATATTTTGCACTAAGAAATATTACTTACACGGTAATAATTTTCTTTACATTGCCATTTGCTCTAACAGGTGGGATATTCTATTTAGATTATCTAAATTTTAATATCTCTATTGCTGTAATAGTTGGTTTCTTAGCTCTTTTAGGAGTTGCCGCTGAAACTTCTATTGTGATGCTTGTTTATTTACACGAAGCTATGAATGAGCTAGTTAAAAAGCAAGTGGAGTTTACAAAAGAGCATATATTCCATGGAATTTATAAAGGTGCTGTTTTAAGATTAAGACCAAAACTTATGACTCTGTTTGCTATTTTAGGTGGACTTATTCCTATTATGTATATAGATGGAGTAGGAAGTGAAGTTATGCAAAGAATAGCAGCACCAATGATTGGTGGGATGGTGAGTTCAGCTTTATTGACACTTATTATAATTCCTGCAATTTTTTATATATATGCAATATATAAAGGAGATAAGTTAAAAGATATTACTGTTAGTCATTAAAACTTATTTTTAAGTTTAATGACTGCTTAACATTGACTAAACAAAAAAAATATAAAATTCTCCTAACAATATTAAATAAGGGTTAATAAAAGGAGACAAATATGGGATTCTTTAGTAAGTTTTTAGCAACAGCAGTTTTATCAGCAGGTGTAGCATTTGCAACACCATATAACTTAGATGGTTCACATACAAATGTTGGTTTTTCTGTAAAACACCTAATGATTACAAATGTAAAGGGTGATTTTAAGAAATATGACGCAAAGATTGACTTTGATAATAAAACAAAAATTTTCAATGCTTTTGAAGCAACAGTACAAACAGCTTCAATTGATACAGGTATTGAAAAAAGAGACAATCACTTAAAAAGTGCAGACTTTTTCTTATCAGAAAAGTTTCCTAAAATGACTTTTGTAATGAAATCATATAAAGCAGATGGTGATGAAGGAAAAATGCAAGGTGATTTAACAATCAGAGGTATTACAAAACCAGTAACTTTAGAAGTTGAAGATTTAGCAACAGTTAAAGATTTTAAAGGTAATAACAGAGTTGGATTTACTTTAAAAGGTAAAATCAATAGAATGGATTATGATTTAAAATGGAATAAAGCTTTAGAGTTTGGTGGTGTTGCAGTTAGTGAAGATGTGAAAATCATCGTTGAAGTTCAAGCAATTGAAAAATAAATAAAAAATCAAATTTAATAAAAGGAAGAGAAAATGAGTAAAAAAATGAAATTAGCAGGAATTATGCTAGGAGCAGCATTATCAACAACAGCTGCATTTGCAGGAAATGGAGCTTGTGGAGCTGGAAAATGTGGTGGTGAAGCTAAGAAAAAAGTAGAAAAAACTGGTTGTGGCGCTGGTAAGTGTGGTGGAGAAAAAGCTAAACACATGAAAGGTGCTTGCGGAGCTGGAAAATGTGGTGGTGATATGAAAAGCGACATGAAAAAAGATATGAAAAAAGGTGCTTGTGGTGCTGGTAAGTGTGGCGGTGATATGAAAAATGAAATGAAAAGCGACATGAAAAAAACTGAGAAAAAAGCTACTGGTGCTTGTGGCGCTGGTAAGTGTGGGTGAAACGGAGAAGATGAATAGATGATAAACTTAAAAGGCTGTGGCTTAGGACTTAGAAGCGATTTTCTGCTTGATTTAAAAGATACAAAATTTAGACCTGATTTTTGGGAGGTTACTCCTGAAAACTGGATGCATATGCCAAAATTTTTTGAAAAAGCTTTTGAGCAAGCAGTTTTTGAAAGACCAACTATAGCCCATGGTTTATCTCTATCGATTGGGTCTGTTGACAAACTAAATAAAAAGTTTGTCAAACAGATCAAAACTTTTTTAGATAGATACAATATCGAATACTATTCTGAACATCTAAGTTTCTCATCATTAGATAACAAACAATCATATGAACTCTTACCGGTTCCCATGACTAAAAAAATGATTGAAGTTATTAGTGATAGAGTAAAAGAGGTTGAGGATATTATTCAAAGAAATTTGATACTTGAAAATGCTACTTATTATTTAGTACCTTATAGTGAAATGGCAGAAGTTGATTTTATAAATGAAGTTATGGAAAAATCAGGTGCTAAAATGCTTCTTGATGTAAACAATGTATTTGTAAACTCAGTAAATCATGGCTTTAAAGCAAGAAAATTTATAGACCAAATAGATAAAAGTAAAGTTGCTTACATGCATATGGCAGGCCACTATTTTGATGAAGAAGCAAATATGAAAATAGACTCCCATGGTATGCCAATAGACAAAGGTGTATGGAAACTTTTAGATTATACTTTAAAGCAAGTAGACGCTCCTGTTATGATAGAGAGGGACAATAATATTCCACCTTTAGAAGAGTTAATAAGTGAATATAAACAAATGAAAAAAATCTGTAAAGAAGTTAGAAATGGCTAAATTAGAAAGAGATGTTGAAGATAGATTTTTTGATATTATTACAAATCAAAAAGAAAATCCAAGCTCTAATGCTTTTGGTATTTATCAAAAACTTGTTTTTTATAGATATGAAGAGATTATAAATAATACCTTTCCACTTTTTTTAGAGCATATTTCACTAAAAGAGTTAGAAGAAACTATTTATACTTTTATGCAAAATCCTCCTTCAACTCCTTTTGTATGGCAAATAGCAGATGATTATAGAAAAATGGTAAAAAAGAAAAAGCTTTTTCATGATAGAAAATATTTATATGAACTTTTATATTTTGACTGGATAGAGTTAGAACTTCTAATGAAAGAGTATAAAACAAAAAAACAAAAAGCTTTTTCATGGGATAGTTCATACTCTTTAAGTAAAAGCTCTAGAATTAAAAAATTCAAATATGATGTGATAAATGCTAATTATGAAGAAAAAAGAGAAAATTTTACAGTAATCTACTACGACTTTTCAAGTGATGAGGTACTATTTAGAGAGGTAAATGAGTTTTTATACGCTCTTCTAAAAAATCTAAATAAAAAAGAATCAATTAAAAAAACACTAAAAAAACTTTGTAAGCAAAATGATATTGACTTAAATGAAGCTATGCAGGTTTTACAAGAGCCTTTGGACGAGCTTCATAATATGAAAGTTATAAATTAATCATAGAACTATAAAGTTCTATGACAATGTTTTTTAAGAAGGTTATTTGTATAAAAGTAGGCAAAAATTGCTGCAGAGTTTATAACTATAAAAATACCTATCCAAAGTGAGGCAAAACTCATTTCAAAGTATTTTACAATTAAAAAAGCAACTATTAATTTTGCAAAAATCTGTCTATATAAAGCTATATATAAAATCATTTTTGGTTTTTTTATACCTTGAAGTGTTGATACACAAATAAATAAAACTACATAAGCATAGAAAATCCAAACTTCAATAAGTAAGTAATCTAAACCATAGTTTACAACTATTTCGTTTGAGTCAAATTGTGAGATAATCAATCTTCCAAATATAGTTAGAAATATTATTCCAAAAGTAGAGATTATAAATCCATATTTTATTGCAACTTTTAAAGTCTCTATTACCCTATCATATTTTTTTGCACCATAGTTATTTGATACAAGTGTAAGTACTGCTGTATTAAGTCCAAGTGCAGGTAAAAGCATAAGCTGTTCAACTCTAAAACCAATACCATATCCTGCAACTGCTTGCATCCCATAGTGAGATACAAAATATGTAAGTATAAGCGAACCTATTGACATGATAAGCATATTTAAACTTGCTGGTAAGCCTTGATTTAGAAACTCTTTATATACTCTTAGATTTGGTAGAAAGTAATCAAATCTATCATATTTGATGATATTTGTTTGATTTACTTTATGAAGCATATAGAACATATTTATTATCTGTATTAAAACAGTTGCAATTGCTATACCTTGTAAGCCCATTGCAGGAACAAATAAAAATCCATATATAAATAAAGGGTTTAAAACTAAATTTGCGAAGAAGCCAAAAATTAAAGTATTTCTATATGTTTTAGTATCACCTTTGGCTACAAGTATTGCATTTAAAGCAAAGTTAATCATAAAGAAAATACTTCCATATAAAATAGGATTGATATATGTCATAGCATCTTGTAAGTATGCTTCTTTTGCTCCAAGAAGTACGAAAAGGCTAGGCGAGAATATAAAACCTAAAATAGTTAAAAACACACCTATTAAAGGGATAAATACTAAGCCTTTTTGTGCATATAAAGAAGCTAGTTTATATCTTTTTTTACCAAAGTTATTACCTATTAAAGCTGTTGTAGCAGATGAAAAACCATATCCAAATCCTATAATTGTAAAAAATATCATAAATGATAAAGATAAAGCAGCAACTGCTTGTGTTGAGATTAGTCCAGCATAAAATGTATCAACAACATTGTACATAGTATTAAAAAACATACCAGTACTAGCAGGAATAGCAAGTTGTTTTATAAGTGATGGAATCTCTTTTGTTGTAAGTTCATTTGTTTGTTTCAAAATATATATCCATTATTAAAATAAAAGTGGATTATAGTAAAAAAAGTTTTATTTGGAAAGAAAAAAGTAAGTAATAAATAAAAATTATAAAATAGAGGGGTTAGTCCTCTATTCTAATCATCATAGGTTTTCTAGTAACTACATTTGCATCTTCTACAGCTTTTAATGCATCGTTGATGTCTTTTTCAACAGAAGTATGAGTTGAAAGTAAGATATGTGCAGTTTTCTCATCTATTGGTTTTTGTATCATTTTTTCAATTGAAATATTTCTATCTCCTAAGATATTTGCAATTTTTGCTAAAACACCTGCTTTATCTTCAACTGTAAATCTTAAGTAATATTTTGTTTGAATTTTATCTTTTGGCATTAATGATAATTTCTCACTATTTGGCGTTTCAAATCCAAGCATAGGAGAACCTTTACCTCTTCTTGCCACATCAATAATATTTGCAATTACAGCAGAAGCAGTAGCATCACCACCTGCTCCTGGTCCATAATACATAGTTTCACCAACTTTATCTCCAATAACAGAAACTCCATTCATAACACCATCAACTTTTGCAATCATCTCTTTACTTGGAATAAATACAGGATGAACTCTAAGTTCAATCTCATTTCCTACTTTTTTAGCAATTGTTAAAAGTTTGATTGAGTAGTTAAACTCATTTGCAAAGTCAATATCTTCAGGTTCAATGTCTTGAATACCTTCAATTAAAATATCTTCAGGTTTAGCATCAATACCATATGCAATAGAACCAAGAATTAATAGTTTATGCGCCGCATCAAATCCTCCAACATCAAATGTTGGATCAGCTTCAGCATAACCTAAATCTTGAGACTCTTTTAATATAGTGTCGTAATCAACACCTTCATTAATCATTTTTGTAAGCATATAGTTACAAGTTCCATTCATGATACCTCTAATAGTATCAATATTATTAGCAGTTAATCCTTCTCTTAAAGCATTAATAATAGGAATACCACCAGCAACAGCTGCCTCATATTCAAATGCTGTATCCCCTGCAATTTCTTGTAATTCATATCTATGGTATGCTAATAATGCTTTATTTGCTGTCACAACTGCTTTACCTTTTTCTAAAGCTTTTTTAACAATCTCATAAGGTTTTTCAACTCCACCCATTAACTCAACTACAATGTCAATTGATTCATCATTTAACACTTCATCAACATTGTCAGTTAGTTTTATAGATACATCTCTTTGCTTATTTAAGTTTGAAACTACACCTAGTACAGGCTCTATTTCTACACCAGCTCTTGCAGTAATAATATCTTTATTATCTCTTAATATATTTGCAACACTAGCTCCAACAGTTCCTACACCGATAATTCCTACTTTTAACATCTCTTTTCCTATTTTTCTAAAGTTTTTAAATATTTTTTTATATTTTTTGCTGCTTGTCTAATTCTTTTTTCATTTTCAATTAAAGCAATTCTTACATATTGGTCACCATATTTACCAAAACCAATACCTGGACTTACAGCAACTTTTGCTTCAGTTAGAAGCTGTTTTGAGAACTCCATGCTTCCTAAGTGCTGTGCACATTCAGGAATTTTTGCCCAAATAAACATTGATGCATTTGGAGTATTCATTTCCCAACCTGCATCAGCAAAAGTTTCAAGCATAATATCTCTTCTTTTTCTATATTTTTCAATATGCTCTTCTACACACTCTTGTGGACCATCAAGTGCTACAGTAGCCGCAACTTGAATTGGTGTAAACATACCATAGTCAAGCCAAGATTTAATTCTTTTTAATGCTCCAACTAGTTTTTCATTTCCAGTGATGAAACCAACTCTCCATCCTGCCATATTGTATGATTTAGATAAAGTAAATGATTCAACAGCAACATCTAAAGCACCTTCTGCTTGGAAAATTGAAGGAGTTTTATATCCATCAAATGTAATATCAGCATAAGCAATATCAGAGATAATATAGAATCTCTCTTTTTTAGCCATATCTACAAGTCTTTGGTAGAATTCAGGAGTAACCGTCGCACATGATGGGTTATGTGGGAAGTTTACTACTACAAATTTTGCTTTTGGAATAGATTCATCTAAAGTTTTTTGTAATCTTTCAAAGAATAAATCTTCATCAACTTTATATTCATCATCAAAGCTTAATTCAAATTTGTGAATACCAGCACCAGCAAGCATAAATGCATATGAGTGAATAGGATAAGTTGGATCTGGAACAATTGCCGTATCTCCAACATTAACAATAGCTTGTACTAAGTGAACATAACCCTCTTTTGAACCCATAGTTGCACAAGCATGTTTATCTGGATCTAACCCTTCAACACCATATTTTCTTTTATACCAATTACAAATTGCAAGTCTTAATTTGTAAATACCAGCACTTGCAGAATAACCATGATTTTTTGGTTTTAATGCCGCTTCAGTTAACTTGTCAGTGATATGTTGTGGCGCTGGACCATCAGGATTTCCCATTGAGAAATCTATAATATCTTCACCTCTTCTTCTTGCTTCCATTTTTATGTTGTTTACTTCAGCAAACACATAATTAGGAAGTCTTTTCATTCTTTCAAACTCTATTTCAGGAAACACTTTTTTACTCCTTAGTTATACTAATCCCTCTTTTTAAATTGGAAAGGGAATATAAATCATCTATTTTGATATATGATGTATCAACAGGTACATCAACCTTAAAACTTTTTTTAAAACTATCCTCTTTAACAACCTCTAAAATATTCATACTATTGTCATAAAAAGTAATATTTGGATGCCATCTATTACCTATATGAGAATCTATATTTATTGAAGTAGCATTTGCTACATTTATCATATAAGGTCTAAATGGTTTTTTTAATGTTATTTGGCTGTTAAATTTTAAATCTTCAACTTTTGCTAATTCACTATTTGTAAAATCTATTACATAAGTATAATTAGAACTACCCTCTTTAATTATATTTAGTATCTTGCTGTTTGCTTTATCAAGAGACTGCGATAATCTAAGAGGGTTAATGGCGACATCAGTTTTTAGTTTAATACTCCAAAATAAGTCATTTTCATTATGGTTTGCTTCTTGAGTAAAGTAATAGTAGTGACCTAATGATTTTAAAATATCTTTTAAAATGAATAAAGCTTTTTTCTCTTCACCTTTTAAGATGAAGTTTACATTTATATAAGTAGTACTTGGAAAGTTTAGTTTTAAAAGATTATTATCTTGTAGTTTTTGTGTTACTAAAGTATAGTTTAATTGACCATTTGTATAGTATGCACTTTTTTGTGAAAATATAAAGTTAATAAGGTTTTGATGAGTATTATACGTTTCAACACCTAATAAATTTTGAACTTTAGTATTTATATTTGCACTTAATGTAATTCCTAATGCTACAATTAAAACTAACTTTTTAACCATGAGTAAATCTCTACTTTTTTAAATTATAAATTAATATTCCTGCTGCAACTGATACGTTTAAAGAATCAAAATCATGTTCCATTCCAATAGAAACTTTTAAGTCAAGTTTCTTTTGAACTTTAGGAGAGATACCTTCTCCTTCACTTCCTAAGAAAAGTGCAACTTTATCATCTTTTTCAATTTTTCCATATTTCTTTAAATCAGTTCCATCCATTGTTGCACCTATTAATGCAAAACCACACTGTTGTAGTTCATTTGCTAGGTCAACACTTTTTGGGTAAAGTGCAAATGGCACATCAATTAATGAACCAGCACTTGTTCTAAAAATTCCAGAGTTGTTTAGAGTTCTTACATTTGAAGCTACTATTCCTTCAACACCAAGTGAATAAGCAGTTCTAACAATTGCTCCAATATTTCCAACATCAGTTAATCCATCTAAAACAAGAATGAAGTTCATATTCTTAATGTCTTTAATGTCTGTATATTCAAACTCTTTTAGTTTTAAAAAGAATCCTTGGTGGTTTCCACCTTTAGAAAGACCTTGAGCTTTTTTATTATCAAGTTTAACAATTTTCTTACCAAGCTTTAAAAACTTTGAGAATAGCTTTTTGTCTATCTCTTTTGAGAACATAACTTCTTCAATTAAATGGGGATGTTTTTCTAGTACGTAAAGTACGATTTGTTTACCATATATTATCATGACATGATTTTATCTAAAAATTGTTGATAATCCTCTTTGACTAGTAAAAGTAATTAATCGCTATATTTAAGCTTTATTATTTTAATATAATTTATACAAATCTTATGTGAAGAAAAAAAGAGTACACCAAATGAATAATTTTATAAAAATAATTGATGTTAAAGAGTCAGGTTTAACTAAGCAAGAGGTTGAAACATTATATTTTGATAATCAAGAACCAAGCTTGGTAATGGGCTTTGTATCTCCTCATGTTAACTTTCATGAAGTATCAAGAAAAATCAAATCATTTTTCTCAAACAATGTAAAAGTAATTTTATCAACAACAGCTGGTGAATTGTGTACTTTTAATGCTAATAGTAAAAAAGAAAAGCTTTATAATGATGCAAGTAGTAGTTGGGATAATATAGTTTTACAAGCATATAGTAATGAGATAATTGATAGAGTTGAAATCTTAACAGTTCCTCTATTTAGTGAGAACTTAGATGCAAATGTTTTAACTCATGCCCAAAGGGTAAATAAAATTAGTGATACCCTAAAAAGAACTAATATTCCTTTTAAAATAAATTATGAAGATTGTTTTGCGTTAACTTTAGTAGATGGTTTATCAAATAGTGAAAGTTTTTTTACAGAAGCTGTATATAAAAGTGGGAAACTTCCATGTTTAATAATTGGTGGTTCAGCAGGAGGAAAACTTGATTTTCAAGAAACATTTATTTTTAATGGAACTGAAGTATTAAGACATAATGCAGTTGTTGTTCTAGTTAAATTAAATGAAAATATAAAATATGGTGTATTTAAATCACAAAGTTGTGAAGAAACAAACTTATCTTATTTAGTAGCACAAGCTGATGTATTAAAAAGAACAGTTAAAAGTGTATTAAATAAATCAACAAATCAAATAGTTAGTTTTGTAGATGTTTTATGTTCTCATTTAAATTGTAGTTTATCTTCTTTACCAGAAGTATTAAAAGAGTATAGTTTTGCAATTAAGCTTGAAGATGAAATCTATATAAGATCAGTTGCTAATGTAGATATAGAAAATAAAGAGATTGCTTTCTTCTGTGATATCTCATTTGGTGATATTTTACATTTAGTAAAAAATAAAGATTTTGTTTCTCAAACAGAACAAGATTATAGAAGATATTGTTCAAATAAAAGAGTTGAACCAGTAGGGGCTTTATTTAATGATTGTATTTTAAGAAGATTGTTAAATCAAGATAGATTAAACTCTTTAAACACTTTTAATAATATTCCTGTAGCAGGTTTTTCTACTTTTGGAGAGCTTTTAGGTTTAAATATCAATCAAACACTTACAGCTTTATTTTTCTATAAAGTTGAAAACGAAAATGATTTTGCTGATGAATATGTAGATAATTTTGTTCAAAAATATGCACAATTCTCTTCTTATTATGAGAAAAAAGAGTTATACCAGTATAAACTTTTAGCAAGAGTTAGAACATCTATTTTAGATACTCTAAAAGCTGCTTTCCCTTTAATTCAAGATATGGTAAATATTATCAATTCTGTTTATGGAAATACAAAAGAGGGCAATCAGATTATTGATAAAGTAAATAGTAGATTTGAATCATTTAGTAATGATATTATGAAAAATGTTGATACAAATAATAGTTTAGTTTCAAGTATGCAAACTTTAACTAAAAATGCTGATGAAATTAAAAAAGTTTTATCTTCTATTTCAGATATTGCAATACAGACAAATTTACTTGCCTTAAATGCAGCAATTGAGGCATCAAGAGCAGGTGAGTATGGTAAAGGGTTTAAGGTTGTTGCTGATGAGGTAAAGAAACTTGCTAAAAGAACACAAGATAGTTTAAAACTAAGTAACAATTCTGTTGATATTACTGTATCAGGTGTAACAGAGATATCAAAAATGATTGATGTGGCAAGTACAAGTTTACAGTCAGTTACAAGTGATGTTTCAGAAATTAGTGATTCATTTGTAGAGATAAAACAAAGTAGTTCTCAAACAAATAGAATAATAGAAGATAAACAAGATAGATTTGAGGCTTTAATAAATAGTATTGAAAGAATCGAGCAAATTCAAAGAAGTTTAGAAAAACTTGAAAACAATATGTAAAAAGTATATATACTTTTTACATAAGTTCTTGATAAATCTCTTTTGTTTTTCTTCCTGTCATTTTAGACAAAAGTTTTGCTTTAATTTTTGGAGGAATATCTAAATCTTCTATATCTTTGATACTTAAAGCTTCTCCAGTTTTTTCAACAGCTTCGATTACAACAACCCATTCACCTTTGATAGTTATTGTTTTAAACTCTTCATAAAGGTTTTTTGCACTGTTTTTGTAAGTTGTTTGATAAAGCTTTGAAATCTCTTTTACTAAAAATATTGTTCTATTTTCATCTTTTTTTGCTAATTCTTCTAATAGTTTTAAAAGTCTATGTGGTGACTCATATAAAATAGCTAATTTATCATCATTTAAAATAGCATCTAATTTTGAAGTTCTTTCATTTCCTTTGTGAGCTAAAAATCCATGAAAGGCAAAAGTAGTATTAGTAAAACCACTCATCGCATATGCTGTTAAAACTGCATTTGCTCCTGGTAGAACATCATATTTTATGTCATTATTTATACAAAAATCAACAAGTGTTGCTCCTGGATCAGAAACACAAGGCATCCCTGCATCACTTACATAAACAACATTTTTAGTAAAAGTTTCAGTAGTTAAAGTTTTTAAAATTTGATTTTCATTATGAGAATGAAAAGATTTGTATTCTTTATTTGAAAAGTCTAGGTTATTTTTTTCACCTAAAAGGTTTAGTAGTTTTTTTGTGACTCTTGTATCTTCACAAAAAATTAGTTCGGCCTCCAATAGGGTATTTAAAGCCCTTAGAGAAATATCCTCTAAGTTTCCTATTGGAGTTGGAACTAATGTAAGCATAAATATAATTACTTGTTATATTTAGCTTTGAATTTCTCAACTCTACCAGCAGCATCAACGATTTTTTGCTCACCAGTAAAGAATGGGTGACAAGCAGAACAAATATCAATTCTCATAGATTCAACATTTGATTTAGTAACAAATGAATTACCACAAGCACAAGATACTGCACACTCTTTGTAATCTGGGTGGATGTCTTTTTTCACGCCATATTCCTTATTTTGATTAATGTAATATAAAAGATCAAGTCTCTGTTGTCCTTTATAAAACTCTTTGTAAGGCGGGATTATATCGAAAAATACTTAATTATATCTGAATTTAAGTTTTCTATAATATTTGAGCATTTATTCTCAAATTGTCCTTTGTTAAAAGTGTTCTGTCTTTTTGCAAGTTTGGCTGTATTTAAAGAGACTTTTTCTTCAAGTTGTTCTTTTGTAATTTTCCCATCAAGGTACTCTAAAGTTTCTATTATTCCAATTGAGCTCATAGCATTTGGTTCTCTTGTGTACTTACTTTCTAAATAGATTACTTCATCAATTAATCCATCTTTCATCATTTGTTTTGTTCTAAGATTTATTCTTTTTCTCAACTCATCTCTATCCCATAAAATTTCAAATATTTTAAGGTCTGGTGCTATTGGAGTTTTTGGATTTGCTTTAAAGTATTCTGTAGGAGTTAATTTTGACTCTTTATAAATGGCATAAGCTTTTTCAACTCTATATCTGTCATTTTTCTCAATTTTTTGCATATACTTTTTATCTAAACTAAATAATAAATCATAAGCTTCGTCTACGGGAATATCAAGTTTAGTTTTAGAATTAATACCCATTGACATACCTTCAATCAATGTTTTTAAGTAAAAACTTGTTCCACCTACAATAATTAGATTTTTATCGTTGTTTTGTGCAAACTCTTTAGCTTTATGATAAAGTTTTATAAATTCTAAGACATCAAACTCTTCATTTGGATAGACTTCATCTATTCCAAAATGAATAATATCACCTCTTTCAACAATTGTTGGTTTTGCAGAGGCAATATCGATATCTTTGTAAACACTTAATGAATCAAGTGAAAGTATAATTGAGTTAGTTTTTTTAGCTATATCTATAGATAAGCCAGTTTTTCCTGAGGCAGTTGAGCCAATAATTGCTATTTCTTTCATAAAGAAATTTTAGCTAAGTTTTAGTGAAAGCTTACTTTGAAGCAGCTTTACAAGCTTCCAACTCTTTAGTTAGTCTATTTATCTCTTTTTCTTTTTCAATTAGTTGTGATAATAAGTCTGATACATCTTGTTTACTTGAGTTTAATACATCTGTTTGAGACTTTGAACTACAAGCTGTGAAAAAAAGAGTAAATGTTATTGTAAATATAGTAAATAGTAGTTTCTTCATTTTTCCTTCTTCAAGTAAAGATAAAAGCCAAAAGCTTTTATCTTTTATATTATAAACCTAAAGATTTTAGCGTTTTTAATGTTAAAGCTCCCTCACTTAGCTTGTTGTCTCTTTGATAAGCTTCAACAGCAGCTTTAGTTTCTGGTCCATATACTCCATCAACTGTTGTGATTTTATATTTTTTATCTTTTAATGCTTGTTGTAAATTAGAAATTACATCTTTTGTAGTATTTGTTTCACATAAAATCTCTTGCCATCTTAAGTAAGAGTCTGAAACTTTAACTTTTACAGGTACATTTTTATAAATTGCTGGAATTGTTGTTTTAACTTCTTTTGCAGGTGTATCAATAACTCTAGTTTTAACCATCTTACAAATTGCTGGTGATTTAATTTCTTTTGTTGTAGCAGGTGTTGCAACTACTTGTTTTGTAATAGTTTTGTATGTTGCAGGGATTTTAATCTCTTTTTGAGAAGCAGGTGTATCTACAACTCTAGTTTTAACATATTTATAAACAGCAGGGATTTTAATCTCTTTTGTCGAAGCAGGCTTATCAATAACTTTTTTACTTACAGTTTTATATACAGCTGGAACTTCAACTAAACATAAAATATCACCAGTTGTATTATCAACTTTTTCTATTTCTCCTCTACCTTTTTTCCAAGTAGTATAAGCATCTGAAACTTTTATTTTTTCAGTAACTGTTTTATATGTTGCAGGAACTGTAACAAGTTTAGTTTTTTCAGGCTCTACCATAATTTCTTCAGTTACAGTTTTGTATGTTGGTTCAACTGTTACTATTTTTGAACTCTCAGGTGTTACCATAATTTTTTCAGTTACAGTTTTGTATGTCGCAGCTACTGGAACTAGTTTTGTTGTTTCTTCTCTTAAAGTTACTTTTTTTTCTACAACTTTGTAAGTTGCTGGAATAATATCAATCTTTTCTTGTTCTTCTTGAACCATTTTTTTGATGTATTTAGTTTCATATACAGAAGGAACTAATACCTTTGCATAACATTCTCCAGCTTTTGCATTTGCTGGAACTAAAGAGTTTACAACTGCATTTTTATCTTTTGACTCAGAATTCATAGCATTAATTGAAGCTAATGCTTTTTCATTTTGAGCTTCTAGTTGTGAGATTTTATTATCTTTTAATTCAATCTCTTTTTGAAGTTGTGAAATTTTTGCATCATTAGCAGTTAAGTTTGTATCTTTTGAAGTACAACCTGTAAATAACAATAAAGCAGTAGTAGCAGCAATAGCTGAAGTTCTTAAATAAGTAGTCATTTTAAGCCTTTATTAAATAATTTTAAAAATTTTAACAAAATAAGATTAAAAATTACTTTAAAATTAGATTAAAGATGTTATAATTTTTAAAATTATCTAAAGGAGTTAAGTTTTGAAAAAACTTTTAACAACATCATTAATTGGTTTTATGACAGTTTATAGCCTAAATGCAGGGGATTGTATTATGGTTAAAGATTTAAATGTACAGTTTAAAAATGATTCTACTATATATAGTGATTCTTCAGAAATTAAAGAAATTCAAGAATTTACACAATTCTTAAAAAAAACTGATTTATATGCAGTTATAGAAGGACATACAAGTGCGAGTGCTCCTGCTGGATATAATTATGATTTATCAACAAATAGAGCTGCTAAAGTTAGAAATGCAATTGTAAATGCAGGAGTGAATTCAAACAAAGTTAGATATATGGGATTTGGAGAGAGCTCACCTTTATATGATAACTCAACAGAAGAGGGGTCAGCAAAAAATAGAAGAGTTATTGCAGAAGTGTTTAATAGTGCAGAAGAATTAAACTCTTATATTGAGGCTGAAAAAGCAAGAATAAAAACAATCAAATATAAAGAACAATAAATAAAATAAAGACTAGAAAATAGTCTTTATTTTATAAATACATTAAACTTACATTTTTAATTATTTTGATAGAATCTCGTTTATGGAAAAACTCATAAAAAAAATTAATGACTTCAATGAACTAGTAATGTTCAAACACTCAATCTTCTCTTTACCATTTATTTTTATTGCAATGGTAGTAGCTGCAAAAGGTTGGTTTGGTTTTAAACTTTTAGTTTTAGGTGTATTAGCTGCTTTAACTGCAAGAAATTTTGCAATGGGCTTTAATAGGTATATGGATAGAGATATAGATGCTTTAAATCCAAGAACAGAAAATAGACCAAATGTTGATGGTAGAATTTCTGCAAAATCTATGCTTCTTTTTAATATAGCAAATGCTTTAGGTTTTATACTTGTAGCATATTTTGTAAATGACTTAGCATTTTATTTATCTATTCCTATATTGATTATCATAGGATCTTATTCTTACTTTAAAAGATTTTCTTACTTAGCACATGTGATATTAGGGGTATCTTTAGCATTAGCTCCAATAGCAGGTGTTGTTGCTGTTAGTGAAACGATTCCTTTATGGACAGTTCTTTTAAGTATTGGTGTTATGTTTTGGGTAGCTGGATTTGATTTACTTTATTCTTTACAAGATATGGAAGTAGATAAAAAGTTAAATTTACACTCAATTCCTTCAAAATTTGGTGCACAAAAAACTATGATGATTTCAAAAGTTTTTCATATTTTAACAGTAGTATTCTGGTTACTTTTTGTAATCACATCAAATAGTGGAGTTTTCGCTTATATAGCAGTACTTGCAAGTGCAATAATGCTTACTTATGAACACTACTTAGTAAATAAAGATTTTACTAAAATTGATAGAGCATTTTTTACTGTAAATGGGTATTTAGGAATAGTATTTTTCATCTTAATTATAATAGATAATATTTTATAAGTTATATTATCTGTTATATGGTATAGACATTTGTGTCTTTTTTCTGTATACTTCATGAAAAACTTGTAAGGAATAAATATTTATGAGTGAAAAATTAAAAGAAGTAACTTATCTTACAGTAAAAGATTTAAAAAATAACGAAATCATTCTACCTGGAGATTACTCAAAAAGATTTGCACACTTTGCTAAAGAGTTAAATGTAAATCTTGATGATAAACAAGCAATTTTAGACGAATTGCAGTCTGATAATAACAGAGTAGAAAATATCGTTAAATCAACAAATGAAAATTTAAACAACATAAAAAACTCAACACAACAAGCACAAGTTGCAATTCTAAATAAAGATGATAAAGCTTTAATAAACATATCATCTCAACTAGGAAAAATGCAACAACAAATTCAGTTCTTACAAAAAGAGTTATTTTCAGATAGTTTAACTACTGCATATAATAGAAAATGGTTTATGGACTCTTTTTTAGAAGATGAAGCTTTTACAGAAGAAGGAAAACTTGCATTTATTGATTTAAATAAATTTAAAATCATAAATGACACATATGGACATCTTCTTGGTGATCAGGTTTTAAAATATCTTGTTAAATTTCTAACAAAAGAGCTAGACCATGAGGGTGTTAGTGTTGTAAGGTATGCAGGTGACGAGTTTATGGTACTATTTACTGGTAAAGCTTTAACTAGTTTAGACATACCTAAAGCAATGGAAGAGACACAAGCAAAACTTTCAAGACAAAAATTAAAATCAGCAAAAGTTGCAGGATTACAGTTTTCATTTTCATATGGGATAGTTGATTTCAAAAGTGGTGATAAGATTGAAACGATTTTAGAACAAGCAGATGAACTAATGTATGAGAATAAACTAAAAAATAGGTAGCTTAAATTTTTTAAGTTTACCTATGATAAGATTCCAATCTTAAAACACACGCGTCTATGGCTCAACTGGATAGAGCGCCGGGTTTCGGCCCCGGGGGTTGTGGGTTCGAATCCTACTAGGCGTGCCATTACTCTGTAATATTCCCATAATTTGGGATATTTTATTTACCTAATAATAGATTGTTCCAAAATTGTACCAATTTTGTTCCACTAACTATCAAAGCAGTTTCCAAAGTTATCATTTTCTTTAGGAATATACTCTGAATAACTTTCAAAAGTAATTTTCACATTTTCATGACCTGCTATTTTTGAAACATAATTTATATCTTCTCCATTAGAAATTAAAGTTGATATAAAAGTTCCTCTAGTTTGATGTAGGTTTCTATATTTTACATTAGCACTTTTTAATGCTTTAACCCAAATTTGTTCTCTAATTTTTCCTGCACTATGATAGTGTTTCTTAGTTCTTATAGTCATGAAAACATAGCTATTTAAATGTCCTGTTTTCTGATATTGAGATTGTAAAAAAGGAATTAAAGATTTAATTATAGGTATAGTTCTTCGGCTTTTTGTAGTTTTTAGAACTTCTTTTTGTGTACCATTCACAATTTGTTGTCTAATTGATATTGTACCTTTCTCAAAATCTATATTTTCCCATTTTAATCCTATACATTCTCCTGCTCGTATTCCTGTATAGAATAATGTAGCAATTAAGTTTTTAGATTGACCCTCTAATACATTTAGAATAGAAGCGATTTCAGATATAGTAAAAGGAGTCAGTTTAATCCTTTTTACTTTTGTATCTTCAATTTTTTTAATTCTTTTAGCTTTTTTAACTGGGTTATCAGAAATTATATCCTCTTCAATTGCATCTTGAAATAATGTATATAAAATGGTCCTAATTTTTTTAAGTGTTGACTTTGCAAGTTTTTCTTTTTTCTGTAAACTATTCTGCCAAATTGTAATTTGATTACCTGTAATGGTATCAAGCTTTTTATTTCCAAACTTCTCTTTTATATATTTGTCATAGTTTCTTTTATATGCATAAATTGTTGAGTCACATCTCTCTCCTTCATGGAGTTTAAATGAAGTTTCTATAAATTCATTAATAGTAGGAATTTCTTTTTTATTTTTGTTTTTAAAGAACTCTGGATTGTGAGCATTGAGAATTAATTGAGGAATAATTTGTGTTTCCACAATTTTCCTATTATTCTTATTGTCTTCCAATTTTAAAGATTTTTTAATTACTTTTTTATTTAATGTAAATCTAATCCATAGAGTTGAGCCTCTAGTATAGATTTTAGGGGTAGTCATATTTACTGTCATTTATAATTCCTTTAATTATTATAAATAACCTATAAAGACTTTTTGAATTACCAAAGTATTATAGGATATTTTTGTTAAGCTGCAAGTGAAACTGAATTTAATAATTCTTTAGTGAAACTAGATGTTTGTGTTGACATCACCCATTCGTCTAATTTGGTTTTATCAAATAATAGTTTTCCTGATTTCTTGTAATAATGAATATTTAAATCAAACTCATTATTTTTTAGTTTGTGTATATGGTCTTTTGAGTATCCTAAGTACTTAGCAGTTTCAGTGATATTTAACCATCTCTTATCAGTATTAAATTCAATTTTCTCATTAAGTTCTTCAAGAAGTCTTTTTATTTCAGGTAATAATTCTAAGTTTTCAAGTGAAATGTTCATATTTAATCCTTCGATTTTTATAAGAACAGTTTACATGGTATCAACTTTCTATTTAGTATTAATAGTGTTTCATTGGGGGTATTTAAATTGCTAGAAATAGTACTTCTATGTATTTAACAGTATACTATATCATTTATTGAGTGTTTTCTTATCCTACCAAGTTCTTTTATTTTATTATCATATTTTTCAATTTTTATAGTTAATTCTTCTTTTTGTGTATTAAGATTAGAAAGTTCGCGTTCCAACTTTTCCTCTTGAATTTTATCATTATGTTCATAGCACTCTTGTATTAATAGTTCAATTTCAATAATATATTCATTAATACAATTTAGTTCATCCTGTATAGGGCGTATCTTATTTTTTAAATATATAATTTCTTCTTCAATACTGAGAGTTGGAGTAAGTTTTACATTTTGCTGAATTTCTTTAGAAATTTCATTCTTAGCTATTAATTCTTTTTGCTCAGTTTTATTTAGATGTGATAATAAATGTTTATTTTTATGAAGTGCCTTGAGTTTATATATAAATAGGTGCTTTTTATTAATGTCAATAAAAGTTTTATAAAAATCTGAATAATTAGATGAATACATTTTTTTAAGTTTTTCTATTGATTTTCTACTTTTCGCTCCTGATAGTTTTTTTGATATATTAACATCTTCTATAAGCTTTTTTGAATATCTTGTAATAGCATTTTGTGTGAAGTTTTTATTATTTGAATCTAGGTAAGCCTTTATTTTTATATAGTCATTAAATTCGTAGGATATTGCTTCTTTAATTTGATATTTTATCTTATTTAAAAGACTTATTTCTTGTTTTAAAACCAATTGATTATGTTCAATTAAGTTTTTTTCTAAAATTAAATCATCAATATTTTTTGTATTTTCATAACTCGGATTATAATAGTGTTTTATTTGTTCATTAATTTCTTCTATGTTTTCTGTTTCATACGTGTCATATTCTTTATAAAGGTTATTTATTTTTTCTAGTTTAAAATTTAATAGTTTAATGTCTTTATTAACTTGTCTTTTTTTACGAGATTCTGATATATAAACTTCATCCTTTAAGTAATCTATCTTTTCAAATGAATCTTCTATATAAACAAGTTTATTTAATAATGTAGTGTATATTCTTCTTGCTATCATGTTTTGATTATTTGAGCTCGGTAGAATTTCTTTTAGTTTACTTACTACATTTTCTTCATCTTCTAAAAAGAAACTATTTAGCTTTTCTCCGTGGAACTTTCTCACAAGCTGTATAAGCCTATCAATAAAATCTTTTTTATACAAAGTGTATAATGAATTTTGAATAATTTCTAAAATTAAATTGGTATCAGTTTTTCTAAACATTGCTATTTCTCTATCAAAAACTTCAATAGCATCTTCTGGAATAGTGTCTTTTAATTCTATTAGTAAATGTAATTGATATTTATCTTCAGCGTTATTAAAAGTTAAATACATCTTTTTTATATCTTCGTATTTTAGATAGGTTTTGATAGTTCTACTTATATGTTTCTCATAGGTAATGTAAAGGTTGTTCTTATATCTTGGGCTTTTATTCTTCATGATTAAATATAACATACATACCCCCAATGAGAGCTTATTAATATATCTTTAATATGTGAGTAGAGCTAAAATTAAAATAAAAGGATTATTCATGACACAACAAGACAAAATATTTTTATACAAACGTAAAAAGTATAACAAACGTATAGTAGCACAATACTTAGCATTATATACAGAGAATATGCATTTAAATAAATGTTTAGTTACTTTGACTCCTTCTGATGGTAAATTATCTACTACGCTTAAATTAAGAAAAGACTTTTTTAAAAAGTTAAATAGCTATAAAATGAATAAAAAAGATGGAGATAAAACAATTAAGTATTTTTCTAATATAGAATTTACGCAGCAATTTGTATCTCATCTCCATATACAACTTTTTTATACTAACATTACAGCTATTCAAAAGTCATATAATTCAATAGTTAATCATAAAGTTGGCAATACTTCGCAAAATTCATTATCAATTGCTAAAAATAATAATCTTGTTTTTACATATATTATTAAAGATTATCTTAATACTGATTTATCACTTGAAAGATTAAAGCAAACAAGAAATATCAAATATATAACTAGTTCTAGAAAAGCGTATACAAACCAGGTTATAAGATATTTGGTTAGCATGTTAAGTTTTAAAACTAAAAATAAGTATAAAGAGATACTTGACTTTATTAATGAAGATATGGTTCAGGTGCGATATGGCTATGTTAGAAATAAACCTAAAGGAGCTATATCAAAAAAAGTAGGAGTATATACTGTTATTGTATTTATTAATAAAAAAAGGTGTAAAAAGATTACATATAAGATTAAAAGATTAATAAAGAACAAAAAAAGACACAGAAGGAAATGTGTCTTTTAATCTATTAAGGTTTTTTTCTATTAAAATTAGGTGTTCGCTTATTCCCTTTATAGTTGCTATCAGAATCTTCTATAAAAAGCTCATCATCTACTTCATCTTTAAGTAATAGAATTATATTTTCTACATCTTTCATATTTTTGAATTTAAAACCATTTTCTTCAAATTTATTTTGTATATCTTTTAAGAAGTTAGAATGTTTTTTATATTCTTTAAACTCTTCCATAAACTTTTTATTTCTAGTCATTAAGCCCATTCTTTCATTTTCAGTATTTTTTTTCATAAGGTGTTCCTTTGTCTTATTTTTTTTAGTTTTTTTAAGGCGTTATCAGTACGATTATTCTTTAAGTCTCTTAAAGCTATGGCAATATATTTATCTAGCTTAGAAGATATATTTTTATACTTTAAAATCTCTTTTTCAAGCTGTTCTATTTTGTATGTGTAATTATTCTTAGTTTTTGATTTTGAAATATCTTTTTTTAAATCCCAGCCTGCTAGCTGCCTAAATTTATTTACAAATGTTTTTTTTGAAAAATCAATAGAGATATATTTATTCTCTTTTTTTGAGTAAATAACTCTATTTAAAAAGGTATGAAAGTGAGGGTTATCTTCTTTTCCATGGTACACAAAAGGGATTTGGTAAACTAGTTCTTTTAATTCATCAATATCAAGACCTAGAGCATATGTATTATTAACATATATATAGAAATCTAAGTAAACTTTTTTAAATCTTGATTCTGCATCAATTTTTGATATACCTTTTTTAAATGAAATAACAACACTTAACATTCTACTTCTTCTTCCATTTTTCCCAAAATGAAATGAATCTATTATTTCTTGATTAAGATTGTAGTTTTTAAAAAAGTTTTTACTTACTATTTCTTGATTAAGATGTTTGTCTTCATTAAACAAATAGTAGATATGATTTTGCCAGTTTTTTATAGATTTAAATTTTATTATCATAATTAACTCCTTGGAGTCATTATATGAGTTAATAAAATTTCATTGTTTTAATTTGGAATAAAATTTAGAATTTCTTTGAAGTTAAAAAAGGTCAAGATAGGAAAAATAAATTTTATCCTCCTTGCAAAAGGAGAGTTTATCCTCCTTGTTGAATCCTATATAGTTCTTTTATATCTTCTAAAAGTTTTTCACCTAGTTCTATAACAGTTTCTTGTTCTAAAGGTCTTTTATCAGCATTTGCAGTTGCAGCAACTACTTCATTAGGTTTAAATCTTGGAACATTCCCAATATATTCTTTTTGTTTGGTTACAAACTCATCAGTAGTTTTCCAATAGTTTTTAAGTGCACTAATAATCTTTTCTTGCCAATCTTTATCTTCTTCTCTAATTTCCCATCCATCTAAATTAATTATATTATATCCTAGTGATTGTAGAGTTCTTATAACAAAGGTCGCGCAAGTTAAACCAGAATGTTCTTCTTTTGATAAAGTTCCATCATTTTCAAATTTGATACCATCTATAGCAATTCCATAAGGGAACCCTTGACCATTCTTTTCGTAAATGTGTTCTAATCGTAATTGTATCTGCATTAAATCAAATTCATCTAATGGTATATCTAGCCAATAATAATCATTACTTGGTTCTTCATATAATAAATTATCAAACCAAGCTAGATGTAAAAACATAACTTTATCTTCAATGTTTCTGAAAAAAAATCCTGTATGTAATTGTTCTGATTCTGGTTTACTTATTACAATACAGACATGACTTATATCGGAAATGTTGTGTTTATCTGTAGACTTTATTTCCATAGAATATTTATATTAATCCATTTAATAGTTTTTTTGTGTCATGCCCTCTACTAATTAGTTCTTCTTTAGTCTTTTCTAAAAAACTACTCCATGAAGTAATTTCATCTTTTCTTAGAAAAGGTATTCTAAGTAGAGAAAGTATTAATACTTCATGAGCATTTTTAACATCTATATTATCAAGTATCTTGTTATATGTATTAAAGTCAGTATTTGCAACAAGGTCATTAATCTTAGAATAATAAGGATAAATATCTTTTGTTGTTTTTAATTTATCTACATCTGCAAACAATTCGTATATCCAGTATTGTTCTGTATATTCTAATAATGAAGCTTCTTTAACTTCATTAACCAAAACATTGTTTCTATCATATTTATCATATGTAAGCTCTTGATTAGCAGATAATGTACTACTTAATATACCTAATGTTAATAATGTATAAAACAATGTTTTATTTTGCTTTGTTAAGTCAGTTGTAGTTTTAGGGTATTCTATGATTTCTTTATCTAATTCAAACATTGAGTATGTATCATTGTCATTTTCAAAGGAATAATAGTATGGGCTATTATTAGAGTTAGTGTGTGTACTTAAATTCATTATTCCTCCTTTAATTTAGCTATATATTCTTCTTTTAAAAGTTCAAAGAATAGGCTTTTATTAGTTTCATGCCCTTCTTTAATTACTGCTTTTAAATATTCTTCTATATCTGTTGTAATGCTTTCTTCTTTTGATGTATCAACATCTATAGTTGAACCATTATGTGGAGTACCATTTTTTATCAAGCTTGAATTATTTGATATGGCAATTGTATTATTAAAATCATTTTCTTTAATTTGAAATCTAAAACTTTTTGCAACATTTTTTAATTCTCTATTAGACATACTTATATCTATATTTAGATGACTAAATATTTCATCTTCAACAAAGTCTATAGTTCTTAATCCTACTCTTAGAATTTCTTTAATATATCCTGCTTCTGTTATTGTAGATAAAATTTCAATAATTTCTGTATATAAATATTTGTTCCAACCTGGATATTCATTTTCTACATCTTTATTGTATTTTTGATATTTAAATATAATAACCTTAGGACCTATCAACACATTTAATGGTTTACCTTCAGATTTAAGGTTGTAATGTGGTGCAAATTTTAATTCAGGTTGTTCATCAAGTATCTGTTTTGGTAAGTTGGCAGTATTTAATTGCTCTATATCATCGTATCTATCTTTTAATTTTTCATAAAAAACACCAAATACTGCTTCGTTGGGTAATGATGAATTAAATTTAATTTCAATAATTGATTCAATAATTGGAGGGTTTTTTAGCTCCGTAGGATACGTTGACATTCTATTTTTCCTTTTGATATTCCATTAATACTAATATAATATTATAAATTTAATTATAATCTAATTAGATTAGATTAGATAATATATCACTTAACGTAGAATGTTCCAGTATTGTTCCATTATTAACTATAATATATAGTATATTGAAAAGTTTGTAATTTCAAAAAGCATTTATTTATGGTTATTTATGTTTTATTTTACATAATCCTACTAGGCGTGCCATTAAAAGCCAGATACAATTACTTTGAGAAGTTTTTGTGTCTGGCTTTTTTTATTTATTTAGATATTTCCTAAGAACTTCTTTTAATTTGTCAAAGTTTATTGGTTTTGTAAGATGTTTATTCATTCCTACTTTTAAAAACTTCTCTTTATCACCTTTTATTGCATTTGCAGTAAGGGCAATGATTGGTATTTTTTTATCTAATTCTCTTATCTTCTCACATGCTTCAATTCCACCACAAATAGGCATATTAATATCCATAAAGATTAAGTTGTAGCTATTTTCGTTAAATAATTCTATTGCTTCTAATCCATTGTTTGCAAAGTCTGCATCTAAGTTTAGTTCAGCAAAAATTGCTTTGATAAGTTCTTGATTTATTTCGTTATCTTCTGCTACTAATACTTTTTTATTTTCTGTATTTATAGGCATTTGTTCTATTTTTTCTTTTTCAAGTTTTGTATTTTTATCACATATTTTTAGACTTAATTCAAAACTAAAACTACTACCATGATTCTCTTTACTTTCAAGTATAATTGATGAGTTCATATGTTCTAGTATTTTTGAAATAATAGCTAGCCCTAATCCTGTCCCACCATACTCTTTTGAGATACTTTGGTCTGCTTGTAAAAAAGGTTTAAAGATTTGTTTTTGTTTATCTTTTGGAATACCAATACCATTATCTTTTACTTCTATTTTTATTTTTGCTTCATCATTGTTTTTTTCTATAAGAGTAGTTTTAAAATAGATATTTCCATCATTTTTAGAGAACTTTACAGCATTTGATAAAAGATTTGAGATAACTTGCTGTAACCGTGTTTTATCAAATATCAAATGTGAAGGTATATTTCTATCAAATTCAAAATTCATTGTAAGATTTTTTTGAGAAGCTTGCCCTTCAAAAAGAGTTTGCAGTTGATTGCAAAGCTCATAAAAGTTATTAGACTCTAAAGTAAATGGCATTTTTCCACTCTCTATTTTTGAGAAGTCTAAAATCTCATTTATTATATGAAGTAAAGAGTTTGCACTTTTTGAAATAATAGTTGCTTGTTTTTTCTGCTCTAATGGCATATTCGACTCTTTTAAAATAGTTGAAAATCCAATGATTGCATTTAAGGGTGTTCTAATCTCATGTGACATATTTGCAAGAAAAGTGTCTTTTGCTTTATTTGCTTTTTTCAGTTCATTGTTTCTTTTCTTTAAATCATTCTTCATTTTATTTAAAGATTTACTTAGTATTCCTATCTCATCTTTGTTATTTTGATATGGGATTGAGACAGATTTTTCTTCTCCAATATCTTTTGCAACTGAAGCTAGTTTTGTAAGTATTTTAGTAAGTCTTGTTCCTATTAGGTATGCTAACAATGTTGAAATTAAGATTTCTATTAGAACTATCAAAATAGTTTTTTGCTTATTGTCTTCAATGAAGTTTGTATTTTCAGATGTATCAAAAACCAAATAAATTGAGCCTAAAAATAGTTCATCTTGATACACTTTAACATATCTGGTTTCATAACTATTTGTATTGAAATTTATACTTCTATTCGTTTTTATTTTCAAAAAGTCATCAAGCTTTTCGTATTTAAAGTCATATTTTTGCGATAAAACTTTATCTTGTGCATCAAGAACAACTATAGAGTTTATATAGTCAGTTTCATAAGTCTTTTGCACAAGGTTATCAAGTGTGGCTAAATCGTAAATAGTAATAGGTACACTAAGAAGCTCTTTTAAAAACTTTTCATTAGATGTGATTTTCTCTTCAGTTAGTTTTTTAGAAGAGCTACTTATAGCTATAAAGTTTACTGAAACAATTAAAATAATAAAAAATATCTCAAGTAAAACAAAAGATAAAATGAACCTATATTTAAATGACATTTACTACTTTACACCAATATTTTCAATAACTTTAAACTCTTCACTATTTGTTACTTTAAACTTTTTTATACTTAGAGTTTTTTTGATATCTTCAGGCATATTTAAAAAGGCATCTTGAAGTTTCTTTACAGTCTCTTTATCTACTCTTGGGTGTGCTGCTATTGGGTGACTTGGATAAGCATTTGTTTTATAAACAATATGTAAATTCTTTTTATCTTGTGTTGCTTGGAAGTTATTATATGTTCTAATAATTCCACCACCTATATAACCAATATCTCTTGAGATACCTTTATAAACTGAATCATGTGAATTTACATATAAAACTTTACCTTGTTTATCAATATCAAAATTGAATTTTTCTTTTAACTCAAATTTTGTAAGTAGTGTTGCTGCAAAAGCATTTGGTGCAGGGAATAAAAAAGTTTTACCTTCTAAGTTCTCTTTAGTAAAATCAATCTTTTCTTCTTTTGCAAGTAAAATTCCTACGATATTTTTATTTGCTCTTGTGAAAGCCTCATAGTTTTGTTCTTTTTTTGCCACAATAAAATGATAAGGGTTCATATAGGAAATATCATACTTACCTGCATAAAGCTCTTTTTCAAACTGAGGTATAGATCTTTCAGTTTTAAAAACAATTTTAATACCAGTAGTATCTTCAAGATATTTTGTAACTTTAACCCATTTGTTAAAAAGTTTTAAGGGGCTTTGTTGTGGAACTACACCCAATGTTAGTTGCTGAGCAAGAGCAAATGATGCACAAGCTGTAAGAAGAAGTAACTTTTTCATGATATGCCTTTTATTTTTATTATATTATAAAAATGTACCAATAGTGTATCAAAAAAGAGTTTTTAAAGTTATTTAACCCCAAAGCTGTAAGGATGGGATATTGGAAACTGCTTTAATAATATCCGTTTTTGAAACAATACCAACTAAAACATCTTCTTCATTTACTACGGGAATTGCATCAAGTCTAAAGTCTATCATTACTTTTGCAACTCTTCTTATATCAGAAATAGGATCTGTTGTTATTAACTCACTTGCTTGTATGTCTTTTACATATTTTTGAATAACAAGTCTTGAATTATCAATATCATCCATAATCTCATTTAGGATGATTTTTTTATTTATAAGACCATATATTTTTTTATTTTCATGTACAACTGGAATTTGACTTACTCTATTCTTTTTTAGAATTTCGTAGGCTTCTTTTAAAGTGGCAGTACTTTTTACAAATACACAGTTTTCAGTCATGATATCACCCACATGGTAAATAGGTTCATTTGTATCAATATTAGCCATTTTTTTATAGCTGTTTATTGCATGTGAATTAGAGCCTTGCTTTTTGTTTTTTGAGTCCATATACTCTTGAAATAAAGTATCATCATCAGGCTTTAGTCTAGCTTCTGCAGGTGCATCTGTATTTTTTAGTTCATAAAGATTGTCAGCAGTACTTCTAAAACCTACACTTCCACTATTATAAATTGCAAACATGAAAAATCCTTTTATTTACTCTATAATAGTATAAATTATTTAATCAAAAGTTAATCTTCAATTTCATCTTTTGATTTTCCAATATAGTAACCTTGTGAATAATCAATACCCATAGATTTTACATACTCAAAAAGTTCTAAATTTTCAACATATTCAGCGATAAGTTTTATTTGTAAAGTATCACAGATAAATTTAATACTTCCTACTAAAACATGAACTTTAGGGTCTTTATGCACAGTTTTTATTAGTGAACCATCAAGTTTTACATAATCTATATATTCACTAAGTTTCATAATATACTCATAATTTGAGTAACCACTTCCAAAATCATCAATGGCAACTTTACAACCATATGATTTTACAGCTTTTAAAAACTCCATAAATTCATCCATATTTTCAATAGCTTCTGACTCAACTATTTCGATAACTAGTTTTTCATTTACATCAAAGTTTTGAATCTGTTTAAACAAATGAGAAGTAATCTCTTTATCGTTTATATCTTCTAAAGTAAGGTTTATTGAGAACTCATAGTTTTTATCTTTGAAATACTCAAAAGATTTATCTATAACAATTTTTGTTAAATCTTTATACTTTTTAATATCTTTTGCAATATTTATAAATTCACCTGGGTAGATTAATTTATCATCTTTTTTGATTCTAACTAATGTCTCATATTTATCAATCTTATTTTTTATATTATTATAAATAGGTTGAAACTGAATAATCACTTCATCATTTTTTAAAGCATGTCTTATAGTTTTTACCATATTCAGATTTTTTTTGTTTAAATCAATATCTTTAGATAAATTCTCATCATAAATACAAATATCAAGTTTTTTGCTATGACATATTTCAAGGGCTATACTTGCTTCTTGAAGTTTTTCTAAACCTTTTTTATTTAGTTTATTTGAACTGGTTGCTATTGAAATTAGTAATTCAAAGTCTACATAGTTGTTTTCTATCTCATTTTGTAGTTGCTTTAAAGTATCATTTAAATATTCAAATTGCATTGGTCTAAAAAGAAGTCCAAATTGATTTTTTGATAATTTATAAAGCCTAAAAGTATTACTCTTTTTAACATAGTTTTTAAGAAATATAGAACATTTTACTACTATTTTATCAGCTATTTTATAACCATAAATATTTTGTATCTTTTGATAATTGTCAATATTGATTAATACTAAAATACAGTCATTATAATAAGAACTCTTCAAGTCATTTATCAAAAACTCTCTATTTGGTAGTTTTGTAATAGGATCAGTAATATTTTGAAGGTTTATCTGATTTCTAAGACTTTCAGGCTTTCTTGAAAAGTATAAAGTTACAGGTAAAAAAAGTAGAACCAAGAATATAATAAATACATAAATCAAGATTTCATTATCTCTTTGTTCGTCTACTAATTCATTAAATTTTGTTTTTAAAATAAGTTTAACATTTTGCTCTTCATTTGATAGATAAACATGTTTACTAAATATATCATCATTGATAAAAGCTGTGTTATTTAGAAGTTTTTTGGCTGCATTTTTACCAAATTCATTATAAATTGTAAAGCTATGAAAACTTGCAGTTCTAATTCCTCTTCTATCTTCATAATGAAGTAAAAACTTCCCTTGATTATCAATAAGCATAATGTCATATAAAGATGAGTTCTTTAATCTATCAAAAAAGTTTTTTAAATCTATATTTAAAATTAACACACCTTCTTTTTTATTTTCTTTTGAAAATACAGTTGTTGCAATTCTAAGTGTAATTGTTTTATTTTTATCAACTTTTCCAAACTCTTTGTTTAAGTTTATAAATGATAAACCAATTTGTTCTTCATCTAGTTGTATAAATCTTTGAAAGTAAGAATTAGAAGCTTTGTTTTGAAGTCTCTCTTTTGGTTGAATTATGATTTCTGAAAGGTTTTCATTTAAAAGCTTTTCAACTCTGATTCTTTCATTTCCTTTATTATCCAAATATCTTATTTGAAAAACATCAGATAAGACTTTTATATAAGATTTAAATAAGTCATTTACATAGGCTTCATTTTTATTATTTTTGACATAATCTAAAAATAGTTTATTTTGAGATAAAGAACTTAAAGAGTTTTTATACATATTTATAAAGTTTTCTATTTTCTTATTTTTTTCATCAAACTCTTCATAAAACTTGTTTGATGATACTTCATGAATATTCGTAAGTTTATTGTTATCAATTATGAGAAATAGTATAAAGAAAGAGATAGTTACAACAACGAAATAAATAAATATAAATGAAAATTTATAGCTAATTTTACTCATATGAACCCTTAGTTTTATATACTTTTATTATATAGATAAATAGTATCAAAAAAGTATTTTAATATAATTATTTATTATAAGTTAAGAAATTTGTGTAAATACTTTGTTTCTTCCTGCAGCTTTTGCATTATAAAGAGCTATATCACATCTTTTTAAAGCTTTGTTCATAGTGTCCTCTTCTTCTATTTGAGTAACACCAAAACTAGATGTTATTTTTCCTGCGGTTACGTGGCATATATTTTCAACACATTCTCTTAATTTTTCACATAAAATATGAGCTTCATTTATTGTTGTTTTTGGCATTAAGATTACAAACTCTTCTCCGCCCCATCTAGCAAAAGTATCTGCTTTTCTGATGTTTGAGTTAACTGTTTGAGCTAATAATTTTAATACTTCATCTCCAATCAAATGCCCGTGTGTATCATTAAACCTTTTAAAGTGGTCGATATCTAAAATACAAATTGAAAATATCTCTTTGTATCTAATAAACTGTTTATGTTCATATTGAAAAATTTCTTCAAATTTATTTCTATTATAAACACCTGTTAGCATATCAATATATGCTTTATGAGTTATCTTTATGCTTTTTTCTTGCATGATACTTATGTTTGAAAGAGTAATAATATATAAATCACTCTCTTTTATTTTATCAATCGTAATATGAAAAGCCTTTGGATTAAAATCTTTTGATAAAAGAAGTACAACTTTTTGTGCAGCTTTTGAGTTTTTGTACTTTGCAATAATCTCACCATTTGAACCATGGATATAATCTTTGTGAGGAATAAAAATATCACTTATATTTTCATATCTTTCAAATAATTCATCTTTATCATTGATATTAAAAAATCTCAAAAATGATTTTGAACAAAAATTTATAGTTCTAAAGTCAGTTAATAAAACTAATGCAGATTGTGTATTTAAAATATTTTCTAAAGTAACTCTTTTTTTAATATTTTTATTTCTTAATAAAACTTTGTTTTTAAAATATTCTAAGTCTTTTAATAGTTTTTTAGTGTCATTCTTTTTGATTATAGAATCAATATCATGATTTAGGGATTCATAAATAAACTCATTTTCAAAATTTTCTGTAAGAATAATAACGACTTTATAAGGATTTATTCTTTTAATATTTTTAATGTAAGTGAAGATGTCAGTATCAAATTCATCTTTGTCAAGTATGATTATATCGCCATTAAAATCAGTCGTTTCTTGATTCTGAAAAATTATTTTAGAATAAAAAGAGTGCAAGATATCATCTATTTTACTTTTATTTTTTTTATCTTTTTTAATAAATAAGATTTTAACTTCATTTGATTTTATTTGAATACTCATTTTCTAGGCTTTTTAAATATATTAATAAATTCTATCATAAAAATAATAATAAATAACCAAGTATAACAGTTTTTTATAACACTATAGTAGAAATTTATTTAAATTTAAGAAAAGGCTAATAATGTAATAATTATGTATATATCATCATATATTGGAACTTACATGATGTTTAAAAAAATTAATAATTTTTTAATATTATTGAAAGTGTCACTTTTTTACATTTATAAGTATATTTTTAAAAAAAATTGTAGTATAATGTGATATAACAAAAAGTTAAGTAAGTAGGGGAATTTCATGGCTTATTTTGTAGCATCAATTATTGCTGTAACCTCGGCTATGATTATTATACTTACACGGTACGAGGCAGATGATTCTACTATAAAAGCGGAACTTGAAGAGATGAGAGTGATGTTTGAGTTAGTGGACTCTTATGTAAACACAGCTATCCAAGCAGGGGAGAGCCTATCTTCTATAAACTTTGAGTTTTTAGAGGATAAAGGTATTTTACTTGAAGGGAGTGATTTAACTCCAGCTGATGCAGGAGGTATGTCAACAACTCTTAAGCATCCAAATAAGGAAGATGTTATATGGCAAATAATTCCAACAAAAGATGATGAAAATAACTCATATTCACTTATGGTAAATATGAGTGGTAATGCTTCTCTAATGAGTAAAGCAAGATTTTCAGAGAGTTTTGTAGGAAGAGAGTTTTGCGAAAAAGCTTTATTTGGAAAAGTTGATTATGAAAAAAAAACATATGATGCAACAAATATTGAATTTACAGGTTCAGGTACAAATAGTGATGGCTTCTTGGTGTGTATAGTTTATAAATAGTTTTAAGTAACGGGCGGTAGGTAGGTATTATGACGAATTTAATTAAAAACAGAAAGGATTGAAATGCCACAACTGATAGCAATGGTAATAGTAGTAGTTGGAGCTATGATTTATATGTTCCAAACATTTGGAGGAACTGGTGATAAGATTGAGGGTATTGCTCAAAAGACAAGTGTAATTACAGAAATCAATAATATTAAGAATGGGCTTAAGTTAGCTGCTAGATCAGAGCACATTGAATCTGCTGCAAATGCAAATACAGAAGCCGTAACAACTTTAGAAGGTTTAGCTGAGTTTGCTTATTTTCCAGAACAAATTAATGAGCAGTTAGATGTAGACGGTCAAGTAGATACAGCTACTATATATCAAGCTATATCTTTTGGTGCTGATAACTCTTTACAAATAACAATGGTTAATGATGTACAAGGTGCAATACCTGGAATATTTGTTGATTTATCAAATGGTACTTTAGCAGCGAATGCAGGTTTTTTAGAAGCACAAATTGCTAATGACTTAGATTCAATTGCAACTATTGATAGAACTGCAACATCTGCAAATGCAGGAGCTTTACCTGCTAATGCTACTGGTATTGCAGCTAGAACACCTGCAGCTAATGGAGATGGTGGTACTAATGCTGATGGGATGTTTATAATTTATTTTAATGATTTTGGAACTACAGAAGTAGTTAGATAATATTATTAATGGTTCTTTATAAGAAAAACTAGATGCTAGGAAACATATGGCTAAGCTCGGCACTTGCAGTAGTAGCCATATTTTCTGCATCTGTTGCTTATAAATCTTATAGCGATTTGCAAGATGTAAAACATATGCAAGAAAGCTATGAGATTATAAGAGATATAAAAACACTTCTTGCTTACAAATACTCAATAGACCCACAAGATATTTCAAGGGATGAAATCATAGCTTTATTACCTCAAGATGGTAACTGGGAATGGTTACTTTTACTTGATAGAACCTCAAGTGCTGATTTAGAAAATGATGCCTTACTTCAAGAAGATGGGTCTTTACAAATAAGTGAAGAACAAAAACTTAAACTTTTTGCACTAAGAGCAAAACTTAGAGAATCAGGAAATGATGATACAGGTGTTACAACGGATGGAGTTGTAGGTGAGAGAACTTTTACTTTAGAAGTTGGTATTGAAGAAAAAAATATTTCTTATAAAGATGAAGTGATTCAAAAATCAATACAAAAAGTAATTGAAATAGCTTACTATATCTATCCTATTATGAATGAATCAAATTATGGTAACTTAGTAAAACAATATATTCCATATAACCTTATGTATCAAGACTTTTCAAAAGATGGTGAGACTTTACCTTTAGATGCTGATGTTTTAAAGCAAAGGCAAGAAGAGTATTTTAAACAAAGAGTTTTGGATGAACTTTTAAAATCTCAAAGCCCCAGAGATATAAAACTATATAATAAATTAAAGAGTTTTTTATGATGA
The DNA here is from genome assembly GCF_049472135.1 of Arcobacter pernae. Lineage (NCBI taxonomy): Bacteria > Pseudomonadati > Campylobacterota > Epsilonproteobacteria > Campylobacterales > Arcobacteraceae > Arcobacter > Arcobacter pernae. Next base: position 116,020 of record NZ_JBMOVV010000002.1, on the reverse strand, counting down.
AATATATATTTACCCTATTTTTTATAATAAACTTTTTACAAGCTAATAGTGATTTTTTTGAGCAAAGAAAAATTTTGGTGGATAAAGTAAAAAAGATTATTCAACAAGAAGAAGCTATAGCAAGAGCCTATGAAAGATATATTGTAAATGAGATGAAATATCCTACAAATATATCCCAGCTAAAAACAGATGAATACTTAGGTACGACATTTAAAAGTAGTTTTGATTCAGGAGATGAATTACTTTTTGAAGATTATGTGTTAGATTCAACTGGTAAATTAAATTTCAACTATAGACTGATTACAACAAATTCAAGTATTGATACTTCAATTAAAGCTTTATATAGAAGTACAAACTATAGAGAAAATACTTTTGTTTATGACAATAAGGTGATTATTAGATTAAATGACAGCTATGCAAAAACTTTACACACTTTGATGCAAATGCAAAGTAAAGCTATAAATGCTTGTACAGATACTACTATAAAGTATTGTTTAAAAGATAATCATATTTATATCTTCAATTCAACAGATAAACTAGAAACAAATGGAGATATTAAACTTAGTAACCTTTTGATGTTTTTTTATATAGAAAACTTTAAAACAGGACCTATTATCATCACAGATGACAGAACTTTACATGATTCAGAAGAGTTTTTAAATCTAGTTCCGGGAACTAAGCTTATAGATTTTACAAATCAAAAATATTTAAAAACATTTGATGATATTAGGAGATTGCAATGATTAAATTTATAGTAGTTTTTATTTTTGCTTTTTTAAACTTATATGCTAATCCAAATATTTTAAAGCAAAAAAATGTTTTATATGTACAAAATCTTATAAAACTAGAAGAAAAAATAGCTTTAGAGTATGAAAACTATCTATTAAATGAATTTAAACTGCCTTCAAATATAAGCTCTTTAATGACATCAAAATATTTAGGTGAAAATTTTGATGTAAAAAATCCAATGGGAGATGATATTGAGTTTAAAACTAACAAAAGTTTAAAATATGCATTGACAAGAGAAAAGTTAGAGACTTATTTAAAAGATTTATATTATAGGGATGTATATAGAAAAAGAACTTCTGTTAAAGTAAAAGATAGTTATGAAGACTCTTATATAACTATTTCACTACAAAGTGATGAAGCAAAAACTATTTATTCTTTATTGAACTCAGGAAATGCAATATCTAGTAGTTGTGAAACAGTTACAAATACCTATTGTAATAAAAATAAAACTACATTAAGATGGATTGATTCAAGTGCAAATGATTGGATAGAGTATGATAAAAAAGATTTTAATTTAGGAAATATTACTATAAGTAGTAAGAGTATGCTTACAAATAGTAAGTTAAATGATTTGGCTGTTGGAAGATATATTTATGTGCAAAACTCTGTTAGATATATAAAGCTTATAAATAATGAAATTAAAGAAGTAGATTAATATGAAGATTTTATTTTTTGTACTAATTTTTGCATTGCCAATATTTGCTAATATTCAAAATAAAGCATCAATGAATTCTATAAAAAACATTATAAAAAAAGAAGAGTTTATAGCTCTTGCCGTAAATAAATATATTCAACAAACAGGAGAAATTCCAAAAACAACAGCAGGGAGTTTAAATTGGACACTTCTAAATAGTGAAGATTATCTATTAGATTTTAATAAAACTAATGATTTTACTTCAAATAGTATAGTCACAAGATTTGATGCAAATAATAATCTATTTATTTTGGGTGCAATCGAAAAAGCTGATGATTATGATACTAAACAGATGTATCTATATAACTTTTATCAATCAGCTTTGTTTAGAGTAAATACAACTCCTCCTAAAGATACAAGTCAAGTTGAGCTTTTAAAGGGCTCTCAGATTAAATATAGTGAAGTAGTAAAAGAGATAATAAAACTGAAAAATGAGAGTCAGTTAATTTCACTAGATACTAAACCTTGTCCTAAGTTAAACTATTATTATGAACTAAAAGGTGAAGAATTAATTTACAAATTTTGTAAAGCAGACCAAAGTTCAATTCAAGTTTATCAAAGACCTCCAATAGTTTTAGAAGATTTAGATGATTTACAATATATAAAAGCAAAAATTGGAGATAGAGTATTTGGTCAAAAAAACAATAACTGGTATGAATACTATTATCAAGGTGATACAAGTGGAGCTAGTTGGGTTCCTGTTGAGTCAGGTAGTGTATTAAATAGCCAAGATGAAGAAGCAGATGCCGAAGATAGAATTATCTCTTATATTCCAAATGCAAAGGATTTAGTTTTAAGAAATGATGGTGGTTGTATGCTTGCAAATGGAGATATTTTTTGTTGGGGAAGTAACCATAATAAAAAGGCAGGTATCCAAACACATGGTCAGTTAAATCCAAACTTCTCTCCAGATTTTATAAATACACCTGTGATGTTAAAAGTTCAAATTGATAATGAATCTTCTGTAACAGATAATACAGGAACTTCTTATACAAGAAGAGATAAAAGATGGTATAACAATCCTTATAGAATCAAATTTGAGAAAATGGCAATAAACAGTACAAATGTTTGTGGTATTTCACCTATTTTTGATTACTTTCAATCAGGTTCATATATTAAATTTGGAGGAGATTTATACTGTAATGGAAGAATAAACTCTTCTTATTTTGAAGATGTTGATACAACGCAAAATTTAAAAGAAGTAACAACTTCTATTCTAAAAAGAAATAGATTTTTCTCAACGGGGAAAACAGATAAAACAGAAGATGGTGATGAAATATATTTAACTGATGTAGCAATGGTTGATAATGCTATGGCAGTACTTTCTCAAGCAGGAAATATTTATACTTTTGGAATAAACAACAAAGGTGTATTAGGGATAGATAATAGTGATGAAACTTATATAAATAATATTCCAACAAAGATAAATACAAGTGGACAAGTTTTTAAAAAACTTTATGCCCTAAGAGATACAAAAACTTTTGCAGCTCTTGATGAAGATAATAGACTTTGGGTATGGGGTGAAAAATCAGATGGAACAACTCTTTTAAAACCTACAAAAGATAATAGTGATAGAAAGTTTGACCCAAGTAGAGTATTTGTAAATAGTGATACATTGATTTTAAGAAGTGACAATAAGGTTTTTTACAGATTTGAAAATATTACAAATGGTATTTCTACGCAAAGTATCTCAACTTCGTATGTTCCTTCAAGTGCCTTAAGTGTTTCAACAATGCTTATTCCAAACCACTCAAGTGGAGTGATGGAGAGAAACTATATTTATGTTGGAGAAGATAGAAAAATATATACACATAATTTAGGTTCTAGTAGAAATGACAAGCTTCTAACATGTAGATATAAAGGTGATCAATATTGTGGTCGAGATTATAATAGAAAACTATTTAAAGATATGATTGCAAAATTTGATAAAGAAAGTGATGAAGATGGAGAGTTCTCAAATGTATCTATTTTTAAAACAAATAATGTAAGTGCAGTCTCTTTTGAAGACTTTGAAAAAAGCATAAGTGGTTGGAATACAACTCTTATACACGACGGAAATGAAGCTACAAAGTTCTTAGGAAGATTTGGAAAGGGAGTAAATCTAGGTTCTAGTACATTTAGTGCAGATGGTTCTCAAGAAGTTTATAAAACATATAGCTTTGGAAGTGCAAATGCAAATAAAGATGTTAAAATATCATTTACAATGTATGAGATTGACTCTTGGGATGCTAATCAATATCCAGGTGATGGTGGTATTACAGAAGCATTGACTGTGTATATAAATGATGATAAAGTTAAAGAGGATGTTTATAGAGTTGATGATGGTACTATGGATGATTTGGATGCTAGACATGGTTATTCTATAAATGTTAGTGGCTCTTTATCTAGTTGGGCAGATGAAAAGCACTATTATGAAATAGATACAACACTTGATGGTAATGGAAGATTAAAGTTAGGTTTTGGAGCTTTTTTAGGTGAATCTGCATCAAATGAATCTTTTGGAATTGACAATATAAAAATTGATGTTATGGATTCTCAAAAGTACTTTGTTTGTGCAATGACAGGATTAGGAAGTGAATCTCAAATGTATTGTTGGGGAAATCCTGGAAGATCCCTACCAATTTTAAGTACTTCTTTGTATGATGTTGGTAAAATAAACAGTATTAACAAATTATTTATAACACAAAATAGTGAATTAAATAACAGTATGACAAATGATGAGTTTGACAATATAAATAAGCCATTTTTGAAATTTCCTACATATATAGGCGGATTTGACTATGAGTTTTATTTTAAATAAGGAAAGAAATGATTAAAGTATTTAAATATTCTATTTTATTATTTACTCCATTATTATTTACAGCATGTGGGATGAAAAGTTTCCATAACGATATGTTAAATGATGTAAAAAAAGGTGTGAACCAAGAAAGTTATTCAAATATAAAAGAGTCTTACTCTAAAACTTTGGTAAATGAAAAAAGAAATAAAAAAGAGTTTATCAGTGTGTTATCAGATAAATCTTTATCTGAAGTACTAAAAGAGTTAGAGTTAATTGATGGAAACTTCTATTTTCTAAAAAGTAGTGATACTTTAATTCCTAAAAGTAGAATAAAAATTCATAATATGGCTGAACTAAATCAGTATTTAAATGCTGTGTTAGATAAAGAACTATTTATTAAAAAAAGTGGTTCTATATATTTAGTAAAGTTATTAAGTAAGAGTGAATCAAAAAAACAAAATATAAATAGAATAGCATTTAAATTAGATGGAGAGATTTCTGTTGAAGAGTTAGTAAAACTAATTACATCAGAGTCTGGATATGAAGTATCGATTGGCTCTTACATCAAAGATGTAAAAGGTTTTCAAGATAGTATTATTTCAGTAAAAACTAGAAATTTAATGGATGCTTTAAACTCTATAGCTCATGCTAAAAATGTTTATGTTGATATAGATTATGATAAAGAAACTATTTATATAAAAAGATATAAAGATTTAGTAATTGAGTTAAATATCCCTGTACTTGACTTAAAATCTACAAGTCAAACAGCAACTCAAGAAACAAGTGCTGAAAGTAAAGTAGAAAATAGTTCTCAAATAGTTTTATATGATGAGTTAGATAATATGCTTAAAAATATTATTGCAAATGATGAAGTATCAACATATCATATTGATAAAGCAAGTGGTTTAATCTTTTTAAAATCTACAAAAAGTGTAGAAAGTGCTGTAAGAACAATAGTAAAAGCCTATGAAGATAGTTTTGCAAAAGAGACTACTATTGAATTTGAAAGAATAGAGTTAGTTTTAAATAAAAATAGAGAGTATGGAATAGGTAGTATTAGTTCAGATAGACAATCAAATACCGATACAGGTGTTTTAAAATCTATAAAAGATAAAGGTGAAATTGCTTTTGAAAGTAATAATGCAACAAGACTTTTAAAATTAACTGCAAAAGCAAACAACAATATTGGAAAGATTTTAAACTATAGTAAAAATGTAATTGTATTAAAAAACAATATCCCTTCTGTTCAATCAATTAGCCAAAATACAGACTATATTGAGAAAATTGAAACAACAAAAGATGATGATACAAACACAACAACTACTGATATTACAATAAACACTTTAAAAGATGGTACTTCAATTACAGCAATGGCAAAAGTTTCAAGAGATAAAATCTTTTTAAATATAAGCCCTAGTATCAAAAAACTTATTGATTTTGAAGATGTTACAGTCGAGGGAACTAACATAAAACTTCCTCAATATAAAGACCAAAGTTATAATATTTCAAGACAAATAGGACTTGGAGAAACTGCAATTGTTGGATCTATTATTGTTCATGATGATGCAAAAGAGTATCAAGGTGTTTTACCTTTAGAAGGTTTTGCAATAGGTGGAAGTGACTCAAAATCTTATGTAAGAAGAGAGATTGTTTATGTTGTTACTGTAAGAGATATTAAAGGCTTTTAGTAATGAATTTATTCAAAGATCCCTATGAACAGTTTTTATTAAATTATTTAGTAACTAAACTTGAAAATGGTTCAAATACTAGAAAAGCTTTAGTTTTATATAAAGAACAAATTACTAGAGAAACAAACTTTAAAAAGAGGCTTGAAGCTGCTATTAGGGATTTAGAGATTGGAAAACACAAAATTGAAGCAATCTTATATAAAAATAAATTTTTAAACTCTTTTCAATATAGTCTTGTAGTAAATAGTACAAATCCTATTGATGGTTTAAAGCTAGTACTATCTTTTGAAAAAGCAAACTCAAATCTTCTATCAAAAATGATAAATCCTATCTTAGTACCAATGCTTATTATTATAGGTACTTTTTATGGGATGATTTTATATTTAGATATTTTAAAAAAAGATTTAGTTCAATTAAAAAAACTAAATCCTGATGTAGAACAGTTTTTAGGAATACCTGGTTATTTTACTTATGATTTTGCATATATAGGCTTGGTTTTATCTATTTTAGTTACAGCTTTAATTTTTTTAGGTTATATCTATACTGAGAAATATAATCCAGCTTTATTATATAAAGTGTTTAAGACGCAGGCTTTTTCTGATGGTAGATTTATGTTTAGAATTTTAAATGGTATGTTAAGTGCTGGTATTTCTTTTCATAAAACTTCATTGATTTTATCAAAAGACTATTTTAAAGTAGGACTTAGACCATTTTTTAAAGAGTTAGCTGATGTAATTCATAAAAATAAAAAGCTTTATACTGTTTTCGAAAAGTACAACTACCCTGCAATTATTACAGCAGATATTAAACTATCAGAATTAAGTAAAACAAGTTATTCTGAAGTTACAAAAGCATTATATGAGACAAGTGATACAATGTTTGAAAAAAATATTGCATATATAGTTTTACAGTGGAGATTTTTCTTTTGGTTGATAGCTATGCTAATTACAGTTATCATTGGTTCAGATATTATAAATCTTGTAATAAGTTCATTTACATTTAAAACTTTATATCAATAAGAGTAGAAGATGAAGAATATTTTAAAGAAATTTTTAAGAAGAGGATTAAAAGGTAATATTAGAAAAAGCTTACCTTCGTTCTTAAATAAAGATGAAAAAATAAGTGATAGTTTACTACCAAAAGATAATAAAAAAAATAAGTTTGATATAAAGAAAGTTTTAAATAAACAAAAAAACAAAATCAATAGTTTATTTAGCCAAAAAGCAAAAGATGATAAAAATCTTGCTGAAATTATTGAAAATATGATTAAATCAAAATATAAACTTATTGGAGGATATGGAGACCTAATAGCGGATGAGGGGAAATACTCTGAATTTGTAAAAAGTCTAGGATATGAATACTATCCTTCTTATGCACAATTATCTGTAAAGTATCAAGATACTTCTTACTTATTAAATGAAGAGAAATTAGAACTTTGTACAAGTATGTATATCATTACTTTAGAAGATAAGAAAAGTAAAAACAAAGTACTTGGAATTAGAGATATTGTAAATTTAGATTTTGATATCTTAAGTAAGTTCTATTTTACAAAGATTGTAATCTTAGGTGAGGGAGTTTTATCTTCTGTATTTGGTGAAGATAGAGAAATTGTATTTACATCTCAAGATGATGTTGAAGATGATGATGAAATCAATAAATATTTTGAAAAGATGATGGGGCAAGCTATCTTACTTGGAGCTTCTGATATTCACATTCAAAAAAGTACGAGGTCAGCTTCTTTATGGTTTAGAATTGATGGTGTAAAACAAGATATGGGTACCATGCCAATTACTTTAGCTAAAACACTAAAAAGAAGACTTGTTACTATGGCTGACCAAGAAGACTCAGATTATGAGTCTATTAATGGTATGATAAATTATGAGTATGGAAAGAAAAACATTAAGTTCAGACTAGGTCTTATAAACTCAAAAATGAACTTTTCCCTTGTAATGAGAATGATTGGTGGTAAAGGTGTTGTTTCTCATGATTTAAGAGGACTTAATTATCCTCAAGAAACAGTAAATATCTTAAATAACTTAACTAGATATGCAAATGGTATGATTCTAATTACAGGACAAGTAGGTTCTGGTAAAACACACTTAATGTATGCACTTTTACAAAAACTAGCAAGACAGCAACAATATATTGTAACTATTGAAGATCCTGTTGAGTATGTTGATGATTCATTCTTCCAAATTGATTTATCTGAATATGCAAGTGCAAGTGAAGAGTTTAAATATGGTTACCCAGAAGCCGTAGTTGATATTTTAAGACAAGATTCAAATATTATTCTTATTGGTGAGACAAGAGAACCTGAAACTGCTTATCAGTTAGTAAATGCTTCAAACTTAGGTCAGTTAGTATTCTCAACTATGCATACAAACTCAGCTCCTGCAACTGTATCTAGAATGATAAGTTCTTTAGGAATTAATGAAGGGGATATTACGGATAACTTAAGAGGTATTGTATCTCAAAGATTAGTTAGAAAGTTATGTGAATATTGTAAAGAACCAGATGGAGAGGGTGGTTACACTAGTGTTGGTTGTGACGAGTGTAATAAAACTGGATTTAAAGATAGGGTTCCAATTGCTGAAGTTGTAAGATTTAAATTAGGTGAGGGTGGAGATTTTGAAAACCCAGCTGAATATATGACAGTTGAGAAAGCTTGTATGGCTCAATATCATGAAGGTTTAATTACAAAAGAAGATGCAACAGCTATTATTAGAGGGGAAGAGTTATGGTACGATTAGTAATTACTGACTTCTCTTCAAAAGAAGAAAATTTTGATTTATATGTAAGTGATGAGTTTGGTGATAACCAAACTATGTTTACATATGATAACTTTAGAAAACATAGTGTTATCCTATCAAGATATGATGTACATGATGATATCTATTCTTTAAATTTATTATCTAAGAAGCATTTAGATAATAATCAAATTTTAGTTCATATTGCTGATGAAGAGTATTATATTTTATTCAATCATAAAACTGTTTACACCGCAAAAATAAATCCAAATTTCATATCTGATGATATTATGAAATCAATTTTAATTACAAAGCATATAGCAATGCTTTCAAGTGGTGGAGAAATAGAACATATTTATTATGTAGCAAATACAAAATATAATGCGGCAATTGAAAATATTTTAAAACAAAATACAAAAAACGAAAAAGGTGAAGTAATTGCAGAAAGCTTAGGGGATGTAAATAGTTTAATTGAAAATTTAAACCCTTTAGATACGATTAATACTTACTCTTTAAAAAGTGCATATGTAATTGGACTTTTAGCTTTTATTGCAACAATCGTATTTTATGTATTACCAAGTATTGAAAAAAAGTATATTGAAACAAGTTCTTTAAAGCAAATAGAAAATGAAATAAAAATACAAAAAAGATTAGTGGTAAGAGAAAAAATCCTACTTAGAACAGCAAAAAGAAAACACAAAGAGTTAATTCAATGTATTAGTGGAGACTTAAAATGATAAGTATCAATAAAAATAGATTAACAGCATTTTCAAAAGTAGCTATTTTATTATTGTTTCTTTATGTATTGGGATTTACTGTTTTAAAAGCTGCAACTTATTACCAAACACAAAAGAAAAAAGAGTATTTAGCAAAAGATTTAGAAACTAAAAAAATTGAGTATTCACAATTAAAATTAGAAGTAAAGAGAGTTAAACAAGAAACTCAAAATGTAAAAGATAGTTATATATCTAAAGATGAGATAAAAACAAGAGTTAGTGAGATATTTAAAAGAATGTCAGTCTTTGATTATACTTTAAAGTATTTAGATGCAAAACAAATGTGTGTGGATAGACATGTAATTATTGCTCAATTAACTGCAAGTAGTCCAAAGGGAGTTGTAGCAGGCGAAGGTATTTTATCTTATTTAGGTGAAATTAGGAAAAGTGATACAAATGAAACTTTATATTTTGTAGATTATATTTCAAAACCAAAGGTACAGAAGAAGTGAAAAAACTATTTATAATCTTTTTTACTATTGTTTCTTTAAATGCTTCAACATATATAGATACTATTAGTTTTGCTAAAGTAAAAAGATTGGTTGAAAAAGAAGAAGAAATAGCAAAAGCTTATAAAGAGTATATCTCAAAAAATGCCAATGGTTCAACACTTTTAAACTTAATAGATAAAGGTTATTTAGCAGAAGGCTATAATCCATATAATCTTTTTAATGTAGGAATTAGTATTGATCCTTTAACTCATATAATAACTACAAGAATACCAGATGATATAAAAGATAAAACTAACTTATATGATTACTATTATTCTAATGTAAATAGAAAATATACTAAAGCACCAATTAGTTATGAAAATGATGAGGTAGAGATTGTTTTAAGTGCTGATGAAAAGTATAAGTTCAAATACAAAGATGACATTACAACAACAGATACAACACCTTCAAACAAGTATTATTTAGACCCACAAGGTGTTCTTCATTGGTATGATGCAAGTAGGAAATATAAGTTTTCAATTACAGAAAATAAACTTATTGCAGATAATAGTTTAGGTGAACCAGGAACTAACCCTTATAAGAACTTCTTTAAAAGTTTAGGTAAAGAAGTTCTTTTTGCTGGTCAAGAAACACTATATCTAGGGGCTAATAGTGTAGGTGAGTATGTAAATCTAGGTGAAGATATAGGTTATGCTAAAGTTGGAGAAGATGATAGGGATATAGGAAAAGCAGTTATTCAGTTTACAAGAAGAGCTGGAGGAATGCTTGTAAATGGAGATATTTATACTTGGGGAAATAATGCTAATAATATTACGGGTATAGATGAGCCTAATTATTATAAAGAGAATGGAAGTTTAAATACAAGTAATAGATTCCCTGTAATAAACACTTTAGTTAGAATGAAAGCAAAAAATTATGAAGACTCTTTAGTTAATAGTAAAGAATATTATTCTTCTTCAATAAGACCAAAGTTTGTAGATTTTTTTAGTACAGTTTATCATGGTACTTGTGGAGTTAGCAATAAAGGTGAGCTTTATTGTGGAGGAAAAGAAGCTAATGATACTTCAAGTACTTATACAAACTTAGATACTTCAGATGAAGGAGAAAAGCTATACAGAGGTCTGTATTTTAATGGTTCAAGTGATAGAAAAGCAAATAAAATTTTCGCAAACAATCAGATATGGCTTATTTTAGCAAATGCGACTACTGATAGTGAAGGTAATTTAAAGAATGGTCAGCTCTTTAGATGGGGATATGATTATGCTGGTTTCTCAGGAACAAGTTCTAGTAATTTTACAAAATATAATAACTATGGTAATCCTACAGAGTTAGTTGTATATGATAATGGAGTAAGAGAGTACTTTAAAGATATTACATATACTTTAACTATTGGATATAGAAAAACAGCTGCTTTATCAAATGAGGGAGAACTTTATCTTTGGGGATTAGATACATACTATAATAGTAGTTGTTCACAAAGTGTATATAACGGAAGTTCAAATGTTTCAGTTAACTTATGTGTTCCAACAAAAGTAAATACACCAATATCTTTAAAAAAGATAAAAGGTGGTTTACATTCAATTGTAGCGCTTGGTGAAAATAATCAATATTATAAAATACATCAAGCATGGGGTTATACTCCTACTGTGACATCAGTAAATAGTATAATTAGCTCATATTCTAGCTATGATTCAAATGATGATTCTGAACTTTTAGATGTAGATATTTCAAGTAGACTGCTTTCTGGGTCTTTACAAGAAAATAGTGGAATTGTTTGGGTAAATTCAAAAAATGAATTAAAAGGTGATTATTTTACAGCTTTAAATGAAAATGATGATTTCTTTAAAGCAGCAATTGCTAAAATAAAATGGAAGAAGATTAAAGTTATCGAAGATGATAATGGTATGTGTGGAATAGATATTTACAATCAAATGTATTGTTGGGGGATTATGTCTTACTATAGAAATGGGAATAATAATACTGGCTACACAGGGAATACTTTTATGTTACCTATTTTTAATACTAACCTATATGATTTAGAAAAAGATTATATGGTAGCTGAGGGTGGATATGATGGATATTTGACAAATATGACATCAGGTAGTGATTGGAGTACAACAACAAGTGCTGGTAAAACAGGAGCTTTTTTTATGAAGTATCCTACATATATAGGTGGGTTTAATTATGAGTTTGAGTTTAAGTAGAAGTTTGAAAAGGATAAAAATGAAGAAAATTGTAATGATTGCTTTAGTTGCATTGGCTTTAAATAGTTTATATGCACAAGAAAAAAGTATGGATGATATGGATAAACTTGATGTATTAGATAAGCAATCAAAAGAGTTTTTTAATGCTATTACAGGATTAGAAAAAGATTATTTAGAAGAGCAAATTTCAAATATACAACAAAAGCAAAAACAAAGAGTAATTACACAAGTTCCAGGTTCTTTACCTAATAGTAGTGGTGCAAATCAAGTTATACAATCTACTGAAGATTATGCGAAAAATGTTTTTAAACATGAAAATGAAATAGCAAGACTTACAACAGATTTTACAAGAACTAAAAATTTAAAAGATATAAGAATAAAAAGTATGTACTCTTTTAATGGAAAAGATTTTGTTGTTTTAAAGCTTGATAAAGAGACTGAAAATACAAATAAAGAACAAAGTTTAAATATAGAAGGTAGATATAAAGAGGGTGATGATATTTTAACTCATAAGATAGTTGATATAAATACTCAAACTAAAACAGTAAAATTATATAAAAAACTTGATGAAGAGTTTGGTTACTATATTGTATTAAGTAATTATGGTATTTCTGTTAGTGATTTAAAAAAAGAAGAAAAAAAAGAGCCACCTGTAAAGAAAAGACCTGTTAAAGTAGAAGAAGTAAGTAGTAAAAAAGAGAATGAAATAGTTGAAATATTTCAAAAGGCAACAGTGGTAAAAAAGAGTATTAAAAATATAAATGAGTGTTTATATAAAGTTGAAGTTAGTAGCTTAAATGTAAGAAATGATACTTTTGATGATGCAGTTATTTTAAGAGTTTTAAAAAAAGGTGATGAGTTTACTATTAAGTCTAAAAAAGGTGAATGGGCACAAATAAATACTATTTATAAGAAGAAATCTGGAGATGTTATGCTGGTTGAAAATGAGAGTAACTGGATAATTTTAGTAAATAAATTTGTTTCTTCAAATAATGAGTGTTTATAAAAGGTTAATATTTTGAATAATCAAGTTAAAGAAATGGAACTTGCTATAAAAACATCCATTATAAATATAAAAGAAGAACTAGAAAAAATAAAACCCCAGTACACTTCTTTATTTGTATTTGATAATATGTTTACTACAGAAAGTAGTGGTAAAACAAAACTTAATAGAGATTTTTATAATGAAGCTCACGCTTCTATTTTAAATCATATCCATAGAATAAAAGAGTATTTATCAGAGGTATTAGAAGAGCTTAGAGATACAATTGTTGATCAGTTAAATCAAAATGGTTTTAAAGATATTCAATTAGATAAAAATCTTATTTATGATGATGCGAGTTTTCATGAACTATTTATAATGGATTTAGATTTAATGGATTTGCCAAAAGTACAAAAACATGAATTAATAGAAAGTATAAATACATTAACTACATTTAAAAATAAGATATATACATTAAAGTACTTTATCTCTATGTTTGATACTACACCTTTAAATAAGCATCTAAATAAGTTAGGAATGGATGATTTAATTAATAGTAGGTTTATATTCGAACTAATTGATAGCTATAGTTTGGAGTATGAAGAACTTAAGAGATTTGAAGAGACATTAGATAACTTTGATAGTTTTGAAAAAGAGACTAAATCTTTATTGGATTTTGATGGACCTGTTGAAATAATAAAAAGGAGAATAGATAATTATGTCTATGACAATGTTAGATATAAAATCTCTTTAGAGTATGAAAACCAAGTAAAAAAACTTAAAAAAAGTGTTGATTTAAGTGTAGCTTATTTAGAAAATATCATTGTTAATTTTATTGAACAATCATGTCTTGACCTTATAAAAAAAGAGTTAAAAAGAGGAAAAATTTCTAAATTAATTGAGCTGAAAGTTATTCAAACTAAAAATAGTATTCAATTAGTTGTAAAAAACAATGGTTTTGAAGAGAAAAATATACATTTGATGTATCTAGGCTCAGCAGGGTCAACTAATAGTTATATTGTAGAAGCTAGAAATCTTGCTAGAATGATAGGTGGTACTGTTGATATTTCAACTGTAGATGAAAAAGGTGGAATGCAGTATATTTTAGATTTAAAAATCAAATAACTAAAAGCCTAAGCTTTTAGTTATCGTGGAAGTTTCCAATAATTTCTTTTGCTTTTTGTAAAGCTTTATCTGAAGAGTCTTTATCAAAAGTTAAAGCAACTGCCATTCTTCTTCCCTCATGTGATTGAGGTTTTCCAAATACTCTAATAAGTGATTCTTTAGTAAATGATGCATCAAAAATATCAATTTTAGGATTAAAGCTATCACCTTTTGCTTTATAAGCAGCACTAGCTCCTGCTCCATAATCAATATAATCTAAAGGTAGCCCTAAAACAGCTCTTACATGAAGTGCAAATTCACTAGCACTTTGAGTAATCATAGTAACCATTCCTGTGTCGTGTGGTCTTGGACTTACTTCTGAGAAGTAAACTTCGTCACCTTTTACAAAAAGTTCAACACCAAAAATACCTCTACCACCTAAACCATCAGTGATTTTCTTAGCAACTTCTTTTGATTTCTCTTTTGCAGCTTCACTCATATTCATTGGTTGCCATGAGAAAATGTAGTCACCATCTTGTTGAATATGACCTATTGGTTCACAAAATACTGTTTGATTCTCATTTCTAGCAGTTAATAAAGTGATTTCATAATCAAAAGTGATAAACTCTTCAACAATTAACTCACTAGCATCACCTCTAGCTTCTTTTGCTAATTCCCAAGAGTTTTCAATATCATCAATAGACTTTGCTATACTTTGCCCATGACCAGATGAAGACATTACTGGTTTGATTACACAAGGGAAACCAATTTTAACAGCAGCCTCTTTTAATCCATCTAAAGTTGTTACAAACTCATATTTTGAAGTTGGAAGTCCTAATTCTACTGCTGCAAACTCTCTAATGTTTTTTCTATTCATTGTTTTGTTAACTGCATCAGCATTTGGAATTACATTAAAACCTTCTTTTTCTGCTTCAAAAAGTGCTTCAATACTTAAAGCTTCAACCTCAGGTAAAATATAATCAGGTCTTTCTCTTCTGATAATATCTAAAACTTCATTTTTGTTTTTCATATTTATTGTATAAGCTTTATTTGCAACAAGTTGTGCAGGAGCATTGTTATATGAGTCAACTGCTATTGTCTCAATCCCTAATCTTTGTGCTTCAATAACAACTTCTTTCCCTAATTCTCCACTTCCTAATAACATGATTTTTATAGAATCAGACTTTAGAGGTGCTGTAAATATCATTTTTCTTCCTTTATTTTAGTATAAAATTTTTTATCGTAATTTATTAAATTGTTTTTGTTTATAACATCATTTAAAATTTCTAAATAATTATGCCCAATACCAGAATAGTTAAGCATAGTTTGAGATAGTTCCATTCCTTGAGGAATCATACCTTTTTCTCTTTGCTCATATCTTTTATCTTGAAATAATTTATAAGCTCTATTTCTATTTAGATTTAACATATATGCACTAATTGAGTCTTGAACTGTCTTAAAAACTCTAATAAAATGTCTTGCACCTTCATCTCTTTGAAGAGGCATCATTCCAATTTTAGGATTGTAAGTCCAGTGACCAAATACATTATTTGCCTCTTTTATAAATCTACTTCTTCCCCAACCACTTTCAACTGCGGCTTGTGCTAATGCCATTGAAGGAGGTACAATATCTATTTTTCTAAGATATTTTTCTTTACTAAATAGACTTTTTATTCTATATTTTCTTTTTATTTCTAAAAGCTTTTTAAATGAGGCAGATGAGTAGTTAATATTTAAAATATTAGAGTTAAGATAGTTTTTTACAAACTCTCTTTCTTGTAAGATTTTAATATTTTCTTTTTCAATTAGATTATAAAAGTATTCAAAGAAGTATTTCTTTGATTCTTTCGTTGTAGATATGTCATAATACTCTTTTGGCAAAGCACCACTTAAAGAAGTGGTGGCTGCCAAACCAACAGTAATTAGTAGTTTTTTAAAAATAGATTTTTTCATATATTAAACTGTCGTTGTAAATACTTTCTTTACAGCACCTTTAAAATAGATTTTGTCATCTATTTTAGAGATTGTAAGTTCTTCATTACTTTTTGGATAAACAAAAGCTTTTTTATCAACAAGTCCTAGATCATTTGCTCTTAAAAAACATGCAACCATTCCTGTACCACAAGCAAGTGTTTCACCTTCAACACCTCTTTCATAAGTTCTTACTTTTAAAGTTCCATCTTCTTGAACTTTTGCAAAGTTTACATTTGCATTGTGTTCATATCTCATTTTTGCACATAAGTCATGGTCATAACTCTCTAAATCATCAACTAAAGTTACTAAATGAGGAACACCTGTATCAATTAAATACCAAGTAAGACCTTCTTGTTCAAAAGGCTCTTTTATTACTATTGGTTTTGTCATTTGTGTTTCAACTATATTTTCTTCTACATTTGATTCAATTAAACCAGCATCAGTTAAAAACTTCATTGATGATGGTGCTAAACCATTATTATAAGCATAGTGAGCAACTGCTCTAGTAGCATTTCCACACATAGCAGCATGGCTACCATCGCTATTATAAAAAAGCCATTTAAAATCAGCTTCATTACTTGGAACAAGTGCTACAAAGCCATCTGCACCAATTCCTTCATTTCTATTGCAATATTTTATTGCTTCTTGTGAGTAATCTTTTTCTATAAA
Source organism: Arcobacter pernae (assembly GCF_049472135.1). Taxonomy (NCBI): domain Bacteria; kingdom Pseudomonadati; phylum Campylobacterota; class Epsilonproteobacteria; order Campylobacterales; family Arcobacteraceae; genus Arcobacter; species Arcobacter pernae. The sequence continues at coordinate 99,162 of NZ_JBMOVV010000002.1, read as the reverse complement.
TGTGTGAAAAATTACAAAGTCATTTCCACTTGCACTATATTTTGCATATGTCATATTATCTCCTCCATAATTCTTTCAACTTCATTTTGTAAGTTTTTTAAATCTTTTGAGTTATCTATTACCATATGGGCTAAATCTTTTTTCTTTTCAATATCCCATTGATTTGAAATTTTTAAGATTGCTTCTTCTTCATTGATATTATCTCTTTTCATTAATCTTTGAATTTGTATATCTCTTGGAGTATAAACAACTAAAGATCTTGGGATTGGATAATGCATCTTCTCAAAAAATAGAGGGATATCAATAAAGTATGGTTTATTTTGACTCTCAAAAAGTCTTGATTGTTTTATAATCTCTTCTTTGATAAGTGGGTGTAAAAGTGCTTCAAGTCTTAGTTTATTCTCTTCATTTGAGAAGATGATTTTACCTAGCTCTTTTCTAATTACTTTTCCATCTTTATCTACATACTGACTTCCAAACATCTCTGAAATCTTTGCACTATTTTCATCTAATAGTTTATGTGCAATTTTATCCGCATCAATAATTAGAAAACCATGTAGTTTAAAAAGGTTACAAACTGTACTTTTTCCTGTAGAAATTCCGCCTGTTAAGGCTATTGCATTTTTAAATAAATCACTATTCATAGAAGAGATTCTACAATAATAATGATTTATTTAAAATTTAATGTAAGATTTTATCTTTTAGCGATACCTGTAAGTGCCACATGCTCGGCTTTTGGGAATACAAAAACTGCACTGTGGATTTCAGTTGAGTAGTATTGTAAATCATCTAATAAATCAGATCTTTGTAATACAACATCAGCAGTTGGGTGGTATCTTTTTGAAGCTAAAATAGATGTTTGGTGTCCAAATCTAAATGGCATAGCAATCCAGAACTTCTCACCAACTAATGTTAAATCAGCTTTTAATTTTTCTTCATTTTTAGAGAAAGATTCAGTTGCAAAAGTGATTAAACCATCATCTTTTAAAACTCTTTCAATATTTGCTAATAATAGTTCATCTACTTCAACATCTGTTAAAATAATTACATCAATATCTTTTTCATTTTTAGATGTTAAAAGTGATTTATCTCCAAATTCAATATTTGAAGTTTTATTATGTTTAGCTGCCTGCTCTTTTAATTCTTCGTCTGCACTACCGATAATTAATACATTTGAAGCTTCTTTATGCGTACATAATGGCACGTGTACCATCATTTCATTAAATGCGATATTATTCATTGTATATAATCCTTAATATTTATAAACATTTCGTTATAATACCAAAAAAATTTTAAACTAAGTAAGATATTAGAAAACTCGTAGAAAAAAGGTGAAAAATGGCAACAGTTAGTTACAAAGATGCTGGTGTAGATATTGATGCTGGAAATCAGTTTGTAGAAAATATTAAACCATATGTTAAATCAACAATGATTCCTGGTGTATTAGGTGGAATTGGATCATTCGCAGGTGCATTTGAACTTCCTACTGGATATAAACAACCAGTAATTTTATCAGGAACTGATGGTGTTGGTACAAAATTAAAGTTAGCAATTGATGCAAAAAAATTTGATACAGTTGGAATTGATTTAGTTGCAATGTGTACAAACGATTTATTATGTAACTTCGGAGAGCCATTATTCTTCTTAGATTATTATGCAACTGCAAAATTAGAAGTTGAAGAAGCTACTGATGTTGTAAAAGGTATTGCTGAGGGTTGTATTAGATCTGAGTGTGCCTTAGTTGGTGGTGAAACTGCTGAGATGCCAGGTATGTACAAAGAAGGTGATTTTGATTTAGCTGGTTTTTGTGTAGGTATTGCTGAAAAAGAAGAGTTAAACAGAGTTGAAAGAATTCAAACTGGAGATACTTTAATTGCATTACCATCTTCTGGTGTTCACTCAAATGGTTTCTCGCTAGTTAGAAAACTATTATTAGAAAAATTAGGTATGTCTTTAGATGATGATTTCCAAGGGAAGCCTTTAAAAGATGTATTATTAGAGCCAACTAGAATTTATGTAAAAGAGTTTAAAGCAAATAAAGAAAATATTAATGCCTTAGCACATATCACAGGTGGTGGTATTACTGAGAATTTACCAAGAGTTTTACCTGATAACTTAAAAGCTGTTGTTGATAGATCAAAAATCAAAGTTTTACCAATCTTTGAATTTATGTCTGAGCATGTAGAATTAGAAGAAATGTACAGAACATTTAATATGGGTGTTGGTATGGTTCTTGTAGTAAATCCTGCAAATGTAGACGCTGTATTAGCAAACACTGATGGTTATGTAATCGGTGAAATAGCTGAAGGTGAAAAAGGTGTAGATTTTATCTAGTATAAACTTTTGCCAAGATACAAAAAAGGGTAAGCTTTTTAGCTTACCCTTTTTTATTTATATAGTATTTTAAAATCTCTATTGTTTTTGAAGCATAACCCCATTCATTGTCGTACCAAACTAAAAGCTTTATCATTTTTTTGTTTTTTACATCTGTATATCTATGGTCAATTATAGTTGTAAATTTCTCTTTTTTAAAATCACTTGATACAAGAGGTTCTGTATTATTAAATACTATTGGATGCTTTTGATTTGATTGATACTCTTCAAATATTTTTATAATCTCTTCTTTTGATGAATCTTTTTGAGTAAATAAACATACATTTATAGCACCTACTGTATCAGTTGGAACTCTAAGAGAGTTTGATGAAATTAAATCATGATTTATGAAAGGCATTACATAAGAACATGCTTTTATTGTTGTTGTATTATTTGGGATGATATTTTGTGTTGCTGACCTTCCAAACTCAAAGTTATAGTCAACATCTCTTGTGGCACTTCCAACAAAATTGCCATCTAAAACTCTTTGATGATTAAGTAAAGGATGAATAGTCGCAATATCCCCACAAACAATATGTTTTGAGTCATTTATTATTTTGAGTGCAGGAAGCAGGGCTGTGGCATTGCATGAACTTGTAGATATTACTTTATGTTTTTTTATATCAAGCTCTTCTTCATTTACTCCTAAGATAATATTTTTATGAGCAGTTTCATTTGCATGAGTTAAGAAAATAGCTTTCACATCAAGTTTTTCAAGTATTTTTATATCATGTTTAACTCCACTTGCATCAATTATAAAATCAATATCTAATAAATCAATATCTTCTAGACTTTTAAAATTTAGTATTTTAATTTTGTTTTTTGAGTTTTGAATATAGTTTTTATCAGTTACTTTAAATCTATCATCTAAGTTACCATATGTAGAGTCATGATTAATTGAATATACAATATTTTCAATATAAGGATTTATTTCATTAATAGCAATAATTTGAATATTATCATTTTCTAAAAGCTGTTTTAAAATAGCTTTCCCGATTCTTCCCACACCATTTAAAAGTATTTTATGTTTCATTGTAGATTAGACCTAAAAATTTATATTTTGTATTTTATCATATAAATTTTTAGTCTAGTAAGTTTTATGCCTCTTTCATTTCAATAAAAAGAAAATGCGAATTACTTAATGCTTCTATTTTGATTTTATACTCTTTTGTAATTTCCATTGCATCACCAAAATCAAGTTTAGTATCGTTTATTGAAGATTCTCCTTCAATTTGAACAAAATAAACTTGTCTATTCTCATCAATGTCAAATTCAATTGATTTATCTTTTTCTAATTCACTTACATACAGATTTACATCTTGATGAATTTTTATTTTTCCATTGCCATTTGTTGATGAAACAATATTTAAAAGTTTGTTTTCTCTTTCATCTTTTGTAAATTTCTCAGAGCCATAAAGTCTTGGAAGACCTCTTTTAGGTGGGTAAACCCAAATTTGTAAAAGCCTTAAATCTTTGCTTTCATGAAGATTATGTTCACTATGAAAGATACCATCTCCAGCACTTAAGTATTGAACTTCACCTCTTTTTAAAGTCTCTTGATTTCCCATAGAGTCTTTGTGTGTTATTTCCCCATCAACTATATATGAAATAATTTCCATATTTTCATGGGGATGCATGTCAAAGCCACTTTTTGGATGAACAATATCATCATTTAATACTCTTAAAACTCCAAAGTTTACATTTTGAGGATTTCTATACTCTGCAAAAGAGAAATGAAATCTACTCTCTAGCCAACCTAAATTTGAAGTTCCCATATTATTTTTTGGTAATTTTCTTAACATTTTCAATCCTTTAAATCAAAAGCAAAACACTCCATTGAGATGTTTGAATAAACAATTTCACTATTAAATGAAATACCTTTTTTATTAAAAGCACTACCAAATGCAATAAATAATGGTAAAAAGTGCTCAGCAGTTGGATGATTCATATAAAACATCGGCTCTTGGGTACTTCTTAGTAGTTTCTCTTTACTACCATTAGTTATTGCATCACAAACATAATCATTAAAATCTTTTGCATATTTTTTTACTTTTGGATTAGGACTTATATCAGATAGATTATGTGTTAATCCTCCGCTAGCTATTATCATTGCTTCATTTTTTAAATCTTTAAGTGCCTCTCCTAAAGTTATTAATTGTTCATAGGAATAGCTTTTGGGTAAGCTTATTTGAACAACAGGAATATCAATATTTTTATACATCATTGATAAAGTAGTCCATACTCCATGGTCAAAACTATTTTTACCTTTATGAATGGAAGCATTTAAATTATGATTATTTAAATGCTTCATTACTTTAAGGGAAATCTCTTCATTACTATTTATTTCATATTCATAATCATATAACTCTTTTTCAAAACCATAAAAGTCATATAATAATTCAGGTTTTTCATAATCTAAAATCTTTAAGTCATTAGTAAGATAATGAGCTGAAAAGATAATGATATATTTTGGTTTATCAAGAGTTTTTGAAAACTTGTTAATATTTTTTTTAGAAAAGGAATTACCCAAAATTATATTAGGTGCTCCATGTGAAATAAATAGTGTAGGGTACATTTGAATTCCTTTAAATTTTAAAATAGCTTATTATTTAGCTAATATTCCTTCTAATTCAACAATTAGTTTTACTTTTTCACCAACTGCAACACCACCAGCTTCTAAAACAGAGTTATATTTAATTCCATAATCCATTCTATTTACTTTACCTTCAAGTACTAAACCAGCTCTAGTATTTCCCCAAGGATCTTTGATTGTTCCATTTGTTTCAACATCTAAAACAACATCTTTAGTAACACCTCTCATTGTTAATTTTCCATAAGCTTTGTCATCTTCTACTTTATTTAAATCAAATTTAATTTGAGGGTATTTATCTGCAGCAAAAAAGTCACTTGCTCTTAAGTGATCATCTCTTTTTTTATTTGCAGTATTAATTGATTTTACTTCAACAATACCATTTAATGATTTTAATGAATTTGTTTTCTCATCATATTCAAAAGAACCATTAAAAGTATCAAATTTACCAGTTACATTTGAAATCATCATATGTTTAACTTTAAATCCAACATTTGAGTGACTTGTGTCAACATTGTATGTTCCTGCATATAAAGCACCTGCACTTAAAATTGAAGCTAATCCAAGTTTTACTAATTTTGTCATTTTATTCATCCTTTTAGGTTGTACTAGTTAGTACTATTATTTTAAATTTTTTTAATTTGCTTTATAAACTTTATTCAAAAGTTCATAAAAAGTATCTAGTTCTTCATCACTTAAAACTTCAAGTGATTTATACAAGTTCTGCGCGTGATTTGGAAATACTGTTTCTATTACTTCAGTGCCTTTTAAAGTAAGCGTTAAAATCGAAGCTCTTTTATCTTCAGGGTCACTAATTGAAGTAATCCATCCATCTCTTTTAAGATTTCTTACAACAACAGTAATATTTCCAGGAGTACTCATTGTAAGTTTTGTAATAGAACCTATATTTAAGTCTCCTCTGTGATAAAGTACTTCAAGTACTTTAAACTGATTAAAGGTAAGGTTAAAATCATTTAAATAGTTTACTGTTTGGTTATGAATCTTTAATCTAAGTCTTTCAAGTCTTACAACTGCTTTCATAGATTTGTCTGTTCTTTTTCCATAACTTTTAATTGATTTATTACTCATGATTTAACTCCTTGTTGAAATTATATTACTAGTTAGTAGTATTTGTCAAGAGGTTAAACATTGATTAATATTACTAGTTAGTAATAAATAGCCTTTGAAAGACTATAAAATGGGCATTAGAAAAATTTTGAAATTTCTAAGATTTTTTTGCAGCAGACATAAAAATTGCTGCTAAAATCAAAAAACTACCAGTAATTCTATTTTGAATTTTCATTGCTCTAACATCTTTTATCAAGAATTTTAATTTTGAAGCAAGGCTTGAATATCCTGTCATAACAAAAATGTCAACAATACATAAAGTAAGACCAATAATTACAAATTGTAATAATAGTGATTCATTCGGATTAAGAAACTGTGGTATAAAAGCCACTAAAAAAACAGTTGCCTTTGCATTTGTTAGGTTAATCAAAGTAGCATGTACAAAAGATTTTTTAGCATTATAGTCATTTAATTGATTACTCTCATCTATAATCTCTACTTTTTCAATAAATTTAGAGATACCAAGATATACTAAATAAGCAACACCAATCCATTTGATTATGTTAAAAAGCATAACAGACTTTGCAATTAAAGCTCCAAGTCCTATTACTACAATAAAAGTTTGAATAATATATCCAGCTTGAAGACCAAAGATAGCTGCATATGATTTTTTTAATCCATATTTAATTCCATGATTCATTGAAACAACTGCACCTGCACCAGGTGAAACAGAGATTGCAATAGAAGCTAATAATAGTGTTATCCAAACATTTAAATCCATAGTTTATCTTTTTTGTAAAATTTATTTTAAGAGCTTATTTTAATTTGTTTCTTGTTAAAAAGGCATAAAAAAAGGCAGCACTTTCGTACTACCTTTAAAAGAAGGGTGTAATTTAATTACGCAGCTTTTTTAGCAGCAACTTTTGCAGCTTTTTTAGCAGTTTTTACTTTAGTTGGTTTTAATTTTAATACTTTTTTAGTAACTTTTTTAGCAACTTTTTTTACGTCTTTTTTCTTAGATACTACTTTTTTAGTAGCTTTCTTAGCGATTTTAGCAACTTTTTTTTCTTTTAATTCTTTTGCCATTTGTTATTTCCTTTGTTATTTTATAGATTTTTACTATTACTTCTGTATAAAAGTAATAAATTATGGAGATTGTACATCAAAAAAATTCTTTTGTCAAGAGAAAATAACAGTTTTTTTATAATTTCTGTTATTTTATTTGCTTAACCGTTTAATAATAAACTATTAGCTAAAATATCATGTTTTGCTATAAAGAAAGAAAATTAAGGAATATGAAATGCTATTAACTCCAGGTCCTACTCCAGTACCAGAATTTGTAAGAAAGGCAATGGCTGATGTAACTATTCACCATAGAACGCCAGAGTTTGAAGCAATTTTTGAACAAACTAGAGAATTACTATTTGAATTATATGGAATGGATGAGGTTGTAATGCTTGCATCAAGTGGTTCAGGAGCTATGGAAGCTTGTGTTACAAACTTAACTCATAAAAAAGCTCTTACTATTAACTCAGGGAAGTTTGGTGAGAGATTCGGAAAAATTTGTAAAGCTTTTGATATTGAATATACAGAAATTAAAAATGAATGGAATGTACCTGTAAGTGTTGAAGCAGTTGTAGAAGCTGTAAAAAATGACAGTGATATAGATGCAATTTTTATTCAAGTTTGTGAGAGTGCAGGTGGATTAAGACATCCAGTTGAACAAATCGCACAAGAAGTTAAAAAGATTAATAAAGATATTACAATTGTTGCTGATGGAATTACAGCAATTGGTGTTGAAAAGATTGATACAACAAATTTAGACGCTGTTATTACAGGAAGTCAAAAAGCTTTAATGTTACCACCAGGATTAGCTGTAATTGGTTTATCAAATGAAGCTGTTGCTAAAATAGAAACAAAAGCTAGAGGATTCTATTTCAACTTAGCTACTGAGATTAAAAAACAAAGAACAAATACTACAGCATGGACAGCAGCTACAACTTTAATCATTGGATTAAAAGAGATTTTAGCGCATATCAAAGAAAATGGTGGATATGATGCACTTTATGAAAAAACAGCTTTAAGAGCAAAAGCTACAAGAGAAGCATTAAGTGCAATTGGATGTGAAATTTTCCCTCAAAGTCCTGCAAATGCAATGACTACAATTTATACTGAGCATGCACCACAAATTAGAAAAATTTTAAAAACTAAATATAATGTGAATATTGCAGGTGGACAAGATCATATCAAAACATTAATTTTCAGAATTAATCATATGGGATTAGTAGAAGATTTTGAAGCTGCATGGGTTGTAAATGCAATTGAATTAGCTATGGATGAACTTGATTTAAGAGCATTTGATGGAACAGCTAATAAAGTATTTCTTGAGCAGATGTTCAAAGGAAACTAGTAGTTATGGTTTTTGAACACGAAATTCCAAAGGGAAGTAGATTATATTTCGCAAAAGCTGCAAAAGCTAAAAGAGTTTTAGAAAATAGAGTTTGTGAAATATTAGACGACAATGGATTTGAAGAGATATTAACACCAAACTTTTCATACTCGCAACACCAATCAATTGCAGATGAAAAAAAGTTAATTAAATTTTCAGATGAAGATAATGAACAAGTATCATTAAGAGCAGATTCTACTTTAGATGTAGTAAGAATTATCTCAAAAAGATTAGGAAGAACAACAGACCATAAAAAATGGTTTTATGTTCAACCTGTATTTACTTATCCATCAAATGAAGAGTATCAAATTGGATGTGAGTGGATAGGTCATGATAATATCTCTGATGTAATGAATTTAACAGCAGATATTTTAAAAGCATTAGACTTAGAACCAGTATTTCAAATCTCAAATATCAATATTCCAAAACTTGTTGCAAGTGAATTAAATATTGATATTGATTTATTTAAAAATGGTGAAATAGCATCACTATTTAAATTAGATTGTAAATGGTTAAACGAACTTATAAAAGTTAAAGATTTAAATGACTTAGAAAAAGTTATGCAAATAGTTCCAGACTCAATTAAAGTTGAGTTAGAAAAACTATACAAAAAAGCAAGTGAAGTAAACTACAACAATATTGTAATTGCTCCATTATATTATGGTTCACTGAAATATTACAATGGTGTTTATTATAGAGTTATAAGTGACAACTTAACAGTATGTAAAGGTGGTATGTACTCAAGTGAAGGTACATGTTCATTAGGTTTTGCACTTTATACAGATAGTTTATTAAAAATTTTAGAGGATTAGGAATAATATATGAGAGCAGATTTAATAGTTGGTATCCAGTGGGGTGATGAAGGAAAAGGTAAGATAGTTGATATGCTAGCACAAAATTATGACATGGTTTGTAGAAGCCAAGGTGGTCATAATGCAGGTCATACTATTTGGGTAGATGGTGTAAAGTATGCACTTCACTTAATTCCTTCTGGAGTTTTAAATCCAAAAGCTATAAATGTTATAGGAAATGGTGTAGTTTTATCACCAGAATCAATTATCAAAGAGATGAGTCAATTTGAGAACTTAGAGGGTAGACTTTATATTTCAGATAAAGCTCACTTAAACTTACCATACCATGCACTAATTGATCAAGCAAAAGAGAGATTAAAAGGTGATAAGGCTATTGGTACAACAGGAAAAGGAATTGGACCTGCATACTCTGATAAAATTAACAGAATTGGACACAGAGTTGGTGAATTATTAAATCCTGAAAAATTAACAGGAAAAATCTTAGAGTACTTTGAACAAAATAGAGCAATTTTTGATGTATTAGAGATTGCAACTCCAAATAAAGATGAACTATTAGCTTTATTAACTGAGTACAAAACTGCTTTAGAACCATTTATTACAAACACTACAAACATGGTTTGGAATGCATTAGATGATAATAAAAAAGTATTATTAGAAGGTGCTCAAGGAACTATGCTTGATATTGACCATGGTACATACCCATATGTTACTTCTTCAAGTACTGTAAGTGCTGGAGCTTGTACTGGTCTTGGATTAAACCCAAAAGATATTGGTATTGTAACTGGAATTACAAAAGCTTACTGTACTAGAGTTGGAAATGGTCCTTTCCCAACAGAAGACTTTGGAACTGCTGGTGATACTATGGCAGATGTAGGGAAAGAGTTTGGTACAACAACTGGAAGAAAAAGAAGATGTGGATGGTTTGATGCTGTTGCTGTTAAACATGCAGGAAGACTTAATGGTTGTGACCAACTAGCATTAATGAAACTTGATGTATTAGATGGTTTTGAAAAAATCAAAGTTTGTACAGCTTACGAGTTAGCAAACGGTGAAATTATTGATTATGTACCATCAGATTTAGAAGATGTAAAACCTGTTTATGTTGAAATTGATGGATGGGATAGTGTTGTTGGTTGTAGAGATTATGACAAACTTCCAGAGAATGCAAAAAAATATATTGAAAAAATTGAAGAGGTAACAGCTGTAAAAGTTGGGATTGTTTCGACATCTCCTGAGAGAGCAGACACTATTATAAGGGGGTAAGAGGATGAGAATCAAATTACATCATACACCATATATTTCTAGAAGAATTACAAGAGACTTAATCTCTTGTGACTTTGTAGAAGTAAGAAAAGATAAAAACTCTATTGAAGCTCAAATCGAAAGAATTATGGATGCTGATATAGAAAAAGAGTTTGAACTAGACGAAAAAGTTGATCAGATTCTTGATGGACAAGATGAAGAAATCGAAATGTTAAATGCTGATAGAAGACAACTTTTTTGGATGACTAAAAAAAGATTGGCAAACGACTTTGGTGTTATTTTAAATAATGAAGATAGATTCTCAGATATTGCTCATCAAGTATTAGATTTCTTATGGGAAGAGGATTATATCCACTATACTTGCTCAGACAATCAAGTGAAAAATGTAATATTCTCATCAATTGATGAGTTTATGAAAGGTTTTGAAGAAGCAGATTCTCTGGTATTAGCTAAGCTTAAAAACTATAAAAGAAAGTTAATACCAGGAACTGAGGATTATGATTTAGTTTATCATAGATTATATGAAGAAGAATTAATTAAAAGAGGGTTAATATAAGATGCAAAAAGTTTGGATTTACTTAGAAAACGGAACATTTTTAGAAGCGAAATCTTTTGGTGCAACTGGTACATCTGTTGGAGAAGTAGTATTTAATACATCACTAACTGGTTACCAAGAAATCATTACTGATCCATCATATGCAGGTCAGTTTATTACATTTACAATGCCAGAAATTGGAAATGTTGGTGTAAATGAAGATGATATGGAAAGTAAAACAGCATACTGTAAAGGTGTTTTAGTTAGAAATTATCACCATGAATACTCTAACTATAGAGGAGAGGGTGATTTAGACTCATTATTAAAAGAGCACAATGTATTAGGTATTACGGCAATTGATACAAGATACTTAACTAAAATGATTAGAGATGAGGGTGCAATGATGATGATTGCTTCTACTGAAATCTCTGATAAACATGAGTTAGCTAAGAAACTAAGTGAAAGTCCAAGAATTGAAGATATTAACTATATTGAACAAGTTTCAACAAAAGAGTCATATATTCATAAAAGTGGAGCTTGGAATCATGAAGCAAAAGCTTACAACAAAGCTGTTATGAGTGATAAAAAAATAGTTGTTGTTGACTTTGGTGTAAAAAGAAATATCTTAAATGAATTAGTTCAATCAGGATTAGAAGTTGAAGTTGTTCCATCAACATTTAAAGCTGAAGATTTAATTGCTAGATTTGAAGCAAAAGAAATCGGTGGTATTTTCTTATCAAATGGACCAGGTGACCCACTTACTTTAACTGAAGAGAAAAAAGAAGTTCAAAAATTAATTACTGCAAATATTCCAATGTTTGCTATTTGTTTAGGACACCAAATGTTATCTATTGCTCATGGGCATGATACATATAAGTTACCATTTGGACAACATGGAGGAAATCACCCTGTTGCAAATCCTGAAACAAAAATAGTAGAAATTACTGCACAAAACCATAACTATAATGTTCCTGATTCAATTGTAGAAATTGCTGAAATTACTCACAAGAATCTATTTGATGGAACTATTGAGGGTGTAAAATATAAAAATAAAGAGATTTTCTCTGTACAACATCACCCAGAAGCATCTCCAGGACCACATGAGTCTAAGTATATCTTTGATGAGTTTGCTAAGATAGTTAAATAATTTAGGTTATTTAGCTATAAAAAAAGGGAAACTCATTTGAGTTTCCCTTTTTTAATTCTCTTGTAAAAGAGTTGAAGTTAAACCTCTTTCTTCAAGCTCTTTTATAAAAAGTTTGCAATTAAGTGATAAACACCTGAGGCAGCAATACCAGCAGCAACACCTGCTACTACATCATCACCCATTACTCCCCAACCACCTTTAACATTCTGGTCAATTCTTCCTATAATCGAAGGTTTCCAAATATCAAAAAGTCTGAAGAATACAAAAGCCAAAATAGCCATAATAAGCATATTAGATTCCGTTGGTTTACAAATAGATAAAGCTATCCACATACCTGCTAATTCATCAATAACTATCTCTTTGCTATCATGTTCTCCAACTTCTTTTTCATAGATGTCTATTTGTTTTACTGCAAATACAGTAACTAATAAACCTAATAAAAATAGTGTTGATACATCAAAAAATTGTAGTACTCCAACACCTAATAATAAGGCTACAAAAGAACCTACTGTCCCAGGTGCTTTTGGTGATAACCCAGAGTATCCAACTGTTAAGAAAAATTTTCTAAAGTTCATATTTTACCTTACTTCTTTTTTTCAATACCAAGTTTTTTTCTCTTTTCCCAAAGAGATTTTCTTGAAATACCAAGTTTTTTAGATAGTTCAGTATCTGGATATTTTGCTTGGTATGATAAAACCATAAGTTTTACATAATCATTGATTGTCATAATATTTGTAGTACTCATAAGTAGATTTTCATTGTTAAATTCAATCTTTCTATAAGGGAATTCATCTTCGCTTTCTAAAGATGAAATCACACAATTTTTATGTTCAATTAATTTGATTAGATTATCTTTAGCAGTTTTCTTAAGACTATGATACTCTGTTAGGTAAATAATCCCTTTATTATCTAAAGCATTTAATTTCTTTTGCCAATTTGTACAGTTTAAAGATATAAATGAGATAGGCATATCAAGTCTTCTTGATAATTCAAATACTAACTTATCAGAACATTTTTGAGAATTTGATTCTATTAATGTTGGGAATGATGGAGGTAAAAATGTATCAGAAGTGTTTACATCTTCCATAATAAAGTCAACATATTCTCTTAATGTTTGTAACTCTCTTCTTAGACTTCTACACTCTTTATAGTGATAGATTTTTCTTACAAGTTCATCCATTAAGAATGGTTTCATTATATAGTCTTTTGCACCATCTTTGATAGGGTTAGTAACTGTTTCATCTGAGATATAAGATACTAAAAGAAGTATAATTGAGTTTTCTTTATATTTTTTGATTATGTTTTTACATAAACTTGATGGAAGTGAAGTTGATAAAAGTACTATGTCATAATCTTTTGATAAGTTATCAATATTTGGTGATTCTATATAATCACAACTGTGTCCGTCATCTAGTAGTCTTGAAACTACCTTTTGTGCTAAATAAATCTCATTTTCAATAATTAAAATATTCATATTTTACTTCCATTTATAGTATTTTAATGTAGCAATACTTTGAACTGCCACACCTTCTTTTCTACCAACAAATCCCATTTTTTCACCTGTTGTTGCTTTAATATTTATAAATTGTTTTTCTAAGGCTAAAATTTGTGATAATTGTTTTTTTATATCTTTTTTAAAAGGATTGATTTTAGGTTGTTGAGCTAATATTGTAAGGTCAATATTTACAATTTCATATCCAACATTATAAATAAATTCTACAATCTCTTGAAGTAAAACTTTTGAATCAGCACCTTTGTATTTAGGGTCTGTATCAGGGAAAAATTCTCCAATATCTCCAGCTCCTGCTGCTCCAAGTAAAGCATCAATAACAGAGTGAATTAATACATCTCCATCACTGTGTGCTTTAAATCCATACTCACATGGTATTTCAACTCCACCAAGATACATTTTTTTACCATCTTCAAACTGATGTATATCAATTCCAGTACCTGTAAAAAAATTATTAGAAGCAGGTTTTAAACTAGGCATTTCATTTATTTCATCTCCATGCGTAAGTTTTTTGCTCTTAGTGCTTCCTTTTACATATTTAATAGAACCATTAATCGCTTTAATGGCAGAACTATCATCGGTAAATTCAGTTGTTGTATTTAGGGCTTTTTTTAATATATCAGTAGTTGAAAGTTGCGGAGTTTGAATAAGTTTTACATTATCTCTATTTATTGTGGCTTCATTGTAAATAACTGTGTCAGATACATCTAATACAGGAACAATACAATCTGCTAAACCTTTTTCGTTGAGTAGATTATCAATTACACTTTTAGGGACACAAGCTCTTGCTACATCAGTTACCATTACATATTTAGTGGTAACCTCTTTTAAAGAGTTTGCCATTGATTCTTGTCTAGTGTCACCACCTGTTACATAGGTATACTCATCGTTGAAATTTTCCATATATGATATTTCATTTTTATGGGCAGTAATAATTACCTTATCAAAATCAGAAAAACTTGATAATCTTTTGGTAACATTTAGCCATAATGGTTCATTTTCAATTCTAAGCCATTGCTTTTTCGTCTTATGGTTAAAACGCGTAGAATTCCCTGCGCATAAGACTATTAAAGTAACATCAGACACCAATATCCCCTTTGTGTAAAAAAGTTACATATTATAATCTAATGTTACTTATGAAAAGTTAAGAATTTTTCAGAATTTCAGCTTTTATTGTTTTAATTGAGCTATTTAGTATTTTTTCATCAAAGTCATAAGTTTTTGAAAGTTTTGAAGCTTTTTCAATACTATTAGTGTTTAAAGGATTTTTGTAATTAGTAAGCTCTTTTGTAATCCTTAAAACTTGAGCTTTTCTTTTAAATTCAGATGGCGCATCATCTATATCTTCTACAAATCCAATTGGATATATTAGATTATGAGATAAACCCCAATGTTTAAATAGATTTGCAGTTATTTTAGCAGTTGTAAAACCTGTAAATTCAAGTTCAACTAGTGAGATATTACTCTCTTTATTTAAAGCCTCTTTGAACTCTTCAACTAAGTTTTCTTGCTCAATAATTCCAGCAATAATAAATTTACCAGTTTCTTGTAAAAATGCAGGCATTATTAACTCTTCTTTTAATTCATTATCAAATTTTGAAACCCATTCATTTATGATTTTCGTTGATAATGCACTTAAGTTAATAAATTCGTCTGTAGTCATTCCATATGCTAAAAGGTTACACTTTACAGTATTTTGTACAATTGAACCAATTGCTAAAGAGATTGTAAAATTTATTCCAAGAAGATTAATTGCCCTACTTAAAGTATCTACACTACTTCTAAATCCAAACATTGATGAGTTAGCAACTTTTAATATATTTGCCACAAGTAGTGGGTCTTTTTCAATAATCTTTATTAGTTCATCAGGAGAAGAGTCTTTTACTTTTTTAAACTCTTCAAGTTCCATAATACTATTTGGTAATGGTGGCAATGAATCAATTTTATCTTTAATTTTATTTTTCATAATTATCTCGTTATTCTTAATAAAACTATTATATAGAAAAGAAACTTATACAAATAATAAATCAAAATTAATTGATTTAATTAAGGTTTTATAAACAAATTTAGATATAATCAACTCACAATCAAATAAATATTATAGGATTTTTAAAATGAGAGATTGGCTAGATAATCATAAAGATGATAAAGTTAGAACACAAATGTATTATGCAAAGCAAGGTATTATTACTCCTGATATGGAGTATGTTGCAAAAGTTGAAAATTTAGATCCTGAATTAATTAGATCTGAGATTGAAAGAGGAAGACTAATTATTCCTGCGAATGTAAATCATAGAAACTTAAATCCAATGGCTATTGGAATTGCATCATCTTGTAAAATTAATGCTAATATTGGTTCATCAGCCTTAGCTTCAGATATTGACGGTGAAGTTGAAAAAGTTGACGTATGTTTAAAATATGGTGCTGATACAATCATGGACTTAAGTACTGGTGGAGACTTAGATGCAATTAGAGAAGCTGTTATTGCTCACTCTAATGTGCCAATTGGTACAGTTCCAATGTACCAAATCTTACATGATGTAAACAATAAGATTGAAGACTTATCTATTGATGTAATGTTAAAAGTATTAGAAAAGCAAGCACAACAAGGTGTTTCTTACTTTACAATTCACGCTGGATTCTTACTTCAATTTATGCCTCATGTTGCAAAAAGAAAAATGGGAATCGTTTCAAGAGGTGGTTCTTTAATGGCTGCATGGATGATGCATTACCATAAAGAAAATCCATTCTACGATGCATTTGATGATATCTTAGATATTTGTAGAAAATACGATGTATCATTATCTTTAGGTGACTCTTTAAGACCAGGATGTTTAGCAGATGCTTCTGATGAAGCTCAATTATCTGAACTTAAAGTAATGGGTGAATTAACAAAAAGAGCATGGGAAAAAGATGTTCAAGTTATGATTGAAGGACCAGGTCACGTTCCATTAAATCAAATTGAAAGAAATATGAAAATTGAGCAAGAGTATTGTCATGAGGCACCTTTCTATATCTTAGGACCTTTAACAACTGATATTGCTGCTGGTTATGACCATATTTCATCTGCAATTGGTGCAGCTGTTGGTGGATGGCATGGAGCTAGTATGCTTTGTTATGTTACGCCAAAAGAGCACTTAGGTTTACCAAATGCAAAAGATGTAAGAGAAGGGATTATTGCATATAAAATTGCTGCTCACTCTGCTGATATTGCAAGAGGAAGAAAAGGTGCAAGAGATATTGATGATGAAATGTCTGATGCAAGATATGCATTTGACTGGAATAAACAATTTGAATTATGTTTAGACCCTGAAAGAGCAAAAGAGTATCATGATGAAACTCTTCCTCAAGATGTATTTAAAGAAGCAGAGTTTTGTTCTATGTGTGGACCAAAGTTTTGTTCATATAAAATCACACAAAAGATTGTAAAAGATCACGGTGATGCGATGGTAAATGTCGGATAAAAAAGTGAACAGTTTCACTTTTTCGGCATTTACGAGGATTTGATGCGAAATAGAAATCTTTGATTTCGTAATTGCGCCGAATGCTTTGACGAAATGTTGGATAAAAAGAGTGAAAACATAAACTTATCCAAAATTACCTAACAAAAAGCATTCTTCATAATAATTTGAAGGATGCTTTTTTTATTTTAAAACTTCAAATTTATTCCAAAAAATAAAAATTTAAAAAACTCTAAATATAAATTCAATAAAAATTCTATGTATTTCATAAACTTTTGATAAAATATTGTGTTTAGAAAAGTAAACATTATTTTACTTTTTATAAAAAATATTAAAATTTTGTTTAATTAAGACAAAAATTATCCTATTTAAAATATAATACAAAAAATTTAAATATAAAACTTTATAAAAGGAATTTTCTATGGCAACTATAGAAGAGATTAAAAAGGAACTTGAAAAAGTTAAGTATCCTGGATTTGAAAAATCTATTATGGATTTTGGATTTGTAAAAGATGTTCAATTAGATGGAAATACAGCTTCAATTGTATTAGATATTACATCAAGTGCACAAGAAGTTGAAGATCAGTTAAGAAAAGATATTCATGCCTGTATTAATGCTATTGGACTTGAAGTTAGACTTGGATTCAATAAACCACAAGCTCCAAAGCAAAACTCTAACTCTGTTAGTGGTAAAAATATTGCTCCACAAATTAAAAAGATTGTAATGGTAAGTTCTGGTAAAGGTGGAGTTGGGAAATCAACTACTACTGTTAACTTAGCTGTTGCTGCTTCTATGCAAGGTAAAAGAGTTGGTATCTTAGATGCTGATATTTATGGTCCAAATATTCCTAGAATGATGGGATTACAAGGAAGTGAAGTAGAAGTTATTGGTGAGAAAGCTAAACCTTTAAATGCTTATGGTGTTGATGTAATGTCTATGGGTGTTTTAATGGAAGAAGGTCAAGCAGTTATTTGGAGAGGTGCTATGATTATGAAAGCTATCCAACAACTGTTAAGAGATATCTTATGGGAAAACTTAGATATCTTATTTATTGATATGCCTCCAGGTACTGGTGATGCTCAATTAACTTTAGCACAAAGTGTTCCTGTTGCTGCTGGTATTAATGTTACAACTCCTCAGCATGTTGCACTTGATGATTCAAGAAGATCTTTAGATATGTTCCAAAAGTTACATATTCCAATTGGTGGAATTGTTGAAAATATGAGTGGATTTATTTGTCCTTCATGTGAAACTGAGTCTGACATCTTTGGAATGGGAACTTGTGAAGATTTAGCTGACCAATATAATACTCAAGTATTAGGAAACTTACCAATTGAGCCTGCAATTAGAGAAGGTGGAGATGGTGGTAAACCAATTACTTACTTTAACCCAGAATCAATTTCTGCAAAAAGATATATGGAAGCTGCTTCTAGATTAATTTCATTCTTAGAAAATGTAGATGATAACAGATCAAATGCAGATATTCAACCAACTACACCTCCAGGTGTAAGTGCTTGTTCAACAGCTGCAGCAGGTGCTAGTTCAGCACAACAAACTCAACAATCATCAGGTGGTGGTTGTGGTACAGGATGTGGTTGTCACTAAGACTTCAAGATAAAAAAGTAGAAAATCTACTTTTTTATCCACATTTAAAATACTCTAAATAAATCTCTTCTATTTTTTCTTTTACAAGCTTTTCTTTCCAATTGTGTCTTTCACAAAACTTTGAAATCTCAGTTTCTCTTTCATTTTCATTACAAAAGAAATAAAGTCTTTTCACGAAAGGTTTTGGAATATTTATAATTGCTTTTTCAAAATAGTTCTCTTTACAATCTTTGGAACAAAAAACTTTTGAAATAGGTATTTTTTTAGAGCAGTATTGACATTCATTAGCCATCATAACTCCTTTTGGGAATTATATCTTTAAAGTATTAATTGCAACTTAGTCGCGGGTACTAAAAGTAAGATTTAATTTTATTTAAAAAAGAACTAAATAAAATTATTTAGTTCTTGCATTTTTTTCTTCAATTCCTGACATTCCAAATCTTCTAGCTAATTCTTGTTTAACTCTATCTGGACTTATATTTTTTGAAGCTAATGCCACTAAAACATGATATGTAATATCAGCTGCTTCATAAATAATCTCTTCTTCATTATTATCTTTAATTGCAAAAGTAAATTCACCTGATTCTTCTACAATCTTTTTAAGCATTGAGTTTTGCTCACCTTTTAAAAGTTTTGCTGTATAAGATTTATTTGGGTCATCATTTTTTCTATCAAGAATAGTGTGATATAAAGTATCAATAACTCCATAAGCAGCTGTTGTATCTACTTCAACTTTACTTACTTCTTCATTTGTTTGTAAATCAGTAAAGAAACATGATTTTCTTCCTGTATGACAAGCAACACCTTCTTGATTTACTTTTAGTAAAAGAGTGTCATTATCACAATCAAGCATTATATTTACAATCTCTTGTGTGTGATTTGAGCTTTCACCTTTTTTCCATATTCTTTGTTTTGTTCTACTAAAGTAGTGTGCGTAGTTTGTTTTAATAGTTAATTCTAATGCTTCTTTATTCATATATGCTAACATTAAAACTTCATTAGTTTTTGCATCTTGTGTGATTACTGGAAGTAAACCATTCATTTTTTCCCAGTCAATTTTTTCTATTGCTTCCATTTGTACCCTTAAAATTTTTTACTTATATCAAGTTTCAGTTTTTCAACTTCTTTTGTAACTTTATCTACTTCTATTTCTCCACCAATTTCTATATCATCATCTTTAAGTTTTTTAGATTCTTCTGTTGTTGGTGGAGGAGCTAAGTATTTTTCATCTTTGTATTTTGAGTATCTATCCTCTTCTAAAGATAGATTTAAATCTATCTTTTTATTACTCTTAATATTATCTTCTGCATTAAGAGAATGATTGATAATTAATAAAAATAGTATTAAAAGTAGTTTTGATTTTTTCATTGTTTTAATTCTAATAGAGTAGAAAATCTACTCTATTATTTTATTTACTGTGAATTGCAGTATCTCTTGATTTGTCTTTTGTATCAACCCAGATATTTGGAGTTGAACCACCAGGAGTTAAGAAAATCTTAGCATCTTTATTTTCTCTAAGTGCTTCGTTGAATTTTCCTTGAACTTGAATTTGTTGCATTTGTAGTAGTTCTGATGTTAAAGATTTTGCAATCTCTTTATTTGCAGCAGCTTGTGCTTTTGCTTCAATAGTTACAGCATCTGCTCTACCTTGTGCTTCAATTCTGTTTCTGTCAGCCTCACCTTTTGCAAGTGCAGCTTTTTTCTCAGCTTCTTGTTTTGCTCTTTGAACTTCGTATCTTACTCTTTCAGCTTCTTGGTTAGCAATTTGAACTCTTTCAATTTGCTCTTTAATTTTCTCAGGTAATACAATCTCTCTTAATTGAACAGACTCAACTGTTACAGGAGTACCTTCTAAAGCTTCAACTTGTGTTCTAATACCATTTTCAATTAATGTAGCAATCTCATTTCTTCTTGTTGGTAATTCTTCAGCGTTAAATCCACCAACAACATTTCTTACAATATTTCTTACAACTGGGTTAACAATTTTATCTTCCCATCCAAGACCCCAAGTAGCAATAGTAGTTGGAGCTCCCGCTGCTGTAAGTCTATATTGAACAGTTAATTCAATAGAAACTGGTAAACCTCTTGCATCAAGAATGTTAATTGCAGGGTTTGATCTAATACTTTGGTCAAATCCACCCATTTGCTCAACACTTCTATAGTTGATAAGTCTTACTTTTGTATCTACAACAATAACTTTTTGGAATACTGGAATATAGAAGTGGAAACCTGGAGTTAAAGGTCTATCTTCATATTTACCTGTTGTAACTTTAATACCAACTTGTCCTGATTCAATAATCACAAATGGTTTAAAGATAAATAGTGCAGCTATAAGTATGATTATTACATAAATAAATCCTGCTTTTTTTCCAAAGTTTTTGAAAAATTCAGGTGGCTCAAAAGGTGGTTGATAGTTTCCACCACCACCATTGTTAGAACCACCACCATTATTTTGCTGTTGTCTGTTTTTAAAATAGTCGTTGTCTATTGGCATTTTTTCCCTTATTTTAGTTTAATTTCCAAATATTAACAAAGATTAGTTAATGTATGTTAAATACTTAGTGTATTTTTCATTTTTACCTTGAACAACATCAAAGTAAGCTTTTTGTAATGCTTCAGTAATTGGTCCTCTTGAACCAGTACCAATAATTCTTGCATCAATATCTCTAATTGGAGTAACTTCAACAGCTGTTCCTGTGAAGAATGCTTCATCTGCAATATATACTTCTTCTCTTGTTAATCTTCTTCTTACAACTTCGTATCCTAAGTCTTTAGCTAAATCAATAACTGTAGCTTGAGTAATAGACTCTAAAGAGTTGTCATTTGGAGGAGTAATAACTACACCATCTCTAACGATAAAGAAACAAGCACCAGAAGCTTCTGCAATATAACCTTGGTCATCTCTTAATAATGCTTCATCATATCCACATTCAACCGCTTCACCTTTTGCCATTTGTGAGTTTAAGTAGTTTGCAACTGCTTTTGCTTTACCCATTCCAGAAGTATTTGAGTTTCTAGTCATAGATGCAATTTTTACTCTTACACCTTTTTTCATACCTTCTTCACCTAAGTACGCTCCCCATTCCCATGCAGAAATAGAAACATTTACAGGAGCTTGTTTGTGATAAAGTCCCATAACACCGTAACCTAAGTATACTAATGGTCTAATGTAAGCACCTTCAGTTAATTCATTTTTTTGTAATAATTCAATTTGTGCTTTATTTAATTCCTCAGCACTAAATGGAACATCAATTAGTGTCATTTTCGCTGAGTTTATAAGTCTTTTAGTGTGCTCTTCTAATTTAAAAATCGCACATCTTCCATCATGAGTTTTATATGCTTTTGTACCCTCAATTGCACCATTTCCATAGTGTAGAGTATGAGAAAGAACATGTACCTTTGCATCATGCCAGTTTACAAATTCTCCATCCATCCATATATATTTTGCTTCAGTCATCTTATAAATTCCTAATGATTTAATTTTTAATGAATATTCTAGCCAAGATATTATTAAAATTAGGTCATAGTTTAAATGCTAAATTCCTTTTAGGGGTTTAAATAGTTACTTATGGTATATTATCAAAAAAATTTTAGGATTAGTTTTTTAAATGAGAAGATTTATTAAGAATTTTGCTGTAGGAGTGTTTATAGCATTAGTAGTTACTGGTTGTTCTGTAAAAGATTTTAATGAGATTATTCAACCAAAAGAAAAAGAGTTTGTATATGAAAGACCTGTTGTTTCTGATGAACTTTTGAAAACTGTACATGAGATAGTAAAAGCTATGTCTCAAAATAATTTACAGTTATTAAATACAAAATTTATAAACAAAGATTTTGGTGTTTATAATTTATATAAAGTTGATGGATATGAGAACTTTTCATATCAAAAAATGTTCTATAATGTTATTGAAGAAGAGATTATTAAGATTGATGAATTCTCTCATTTAATCTCAAGAGTTCCTAAAAAAACGGTAAATCTTCCAATTATTGAGGCTGATACTAAATTTAATTGTAGTCCTTATAATGATGCTTATTATGGTTGGACTAATCATGGACTTTTTTTAAGTACAAATACTAGTACAAAGCTAAAAAAGTTTATGGAAGAGAAAAATATGCTTAAAAAAGACTCTTTTAAAAAAGAGGATTTTCATAAAGCAAAAATGATTGAACTGATGTCTTACAAAGTTATCTTAACACCAGAAATTGTATTTCATCTAAATAAACTAGAAGATGGTAAGTGGTACATAACTTTAGTAGATAGAATAACAATAAATTGTAGTGTAAAAAAGGATTCTAAAAAATGAGTCAACAAGAGTTTTGGAATAGTAAGTTTTCAAGAGAAGGTTACCTTTATGGTACAAAACCAAATAGTTTTATAGCTTCAAAAATAAAAACTTTTCCAAGAGGTGGAAAGGTTTTATGTTTAGGTGAAGGAGAAGGTAGAAATGCTATTTTTCTTGCAAAAAGAGGTATGGAAGTTACTGCAATAGATGCTTCTGATATAGGACTTTCTAAACTTCATTTTAGAGCATTAGAAGAGGGTGTTTCTATTGAGACTATTTGTGCAGATTTAAATGAGTGGGAAGTAAAAGAGCAATATGATGTAATTGTAGCTTCATACTTACATATGTATAAAGAAGATAGAGCAAAACTTTTTGAAAAAATTGAAGATGTTTTAAAACCAGATGGAATTTTTGTTGGGGAGTTTTTCTCTGTAAATCAGCTAAACTTTAATAGTGGTGGCCCAAAAGATGTAGAGTTACTTTATACAGTTGAAGATTTCAAAAAAGGTTTTGCTCTTTGTCAAAATGATGTAAAAGAAGTTGTAACTATTCTTGATGAAGGGAAAGGTCATCAAGGCGAGGCTAGCGTAATTAGAGTAGTTGTAGAGAAATAACAAAGAAATTAATTTAAGTTATAAATTGGTATATTATAACTTTAAAATATAATAATTATAAGATTTTCAAATAATAAAAGTGAAAGAAGAATGATAGAAGAAATTAAAAGTATAATAGAAAACAGAGTATTAGTAATTGATGGAGCTATGGGTACACAACTTCAAATTGCTGATATAAAAGATAAAGATTGGGAATATGAAGGAAGAAATTTAGAAGGTTGTAATGAGCTTTTAAATTTAACTGCACCAGATGTTCTTAGAACAATTCACGATAATTATGCAAAAGCAGGGGCTGATTTAATTAGTACGAATACTTTTGGTTCTATGCCATGGGTATTAGATGAGTATCAAATTCCTGAAACTTCTTATGAATTATCAAAGTTAGGTGCTGCACTAGTAAAAGAGTCTTGTGAAAAATATAGTACGCCAGAAAAACCAAGATATGTATTAGGTTCAATTGGTCCTGGAACAAAACTTCCTTCATTAGGTCATATTACTTATGATGATATGTATGAAGGTTACAAGATTATGGCTCAAGGTTTAATTGATGGTGGGACAGATATTTTCTTACTTGAAACTTGTCAAGACCCATTACAAATTAAAGCTGCATTACATGCTTTAACTGCTGTATCTCCTAAAACACCAATTATGGTTTCTGTAACAATTGAGCTTTCAGGAACAATGCTTATTGGAACAGATGCAATGACAATTGCAGCTATTATGGAACCATTTAATATTTTATCTTTAGGATTTAACTGTGGTACGGGACCAAAGCAAGTACATAAACATGTAAAAACTTTAAGTGAAGTATGTAAATTCCCTATTTCAGTTCACGCAAATGCAGGACTTCCTCAAAATAAAGGTGGAGTAACTTACTATCCAATGGGACCTAAAGAGTTTACTGAATTATCAGAAGAGTTCTTAGAGTTTAATGGTGTATCTTTCTTAGGTGGATGTTGTGGTACTACACCAGAGCATATTGCTGCATTATCTAAATCAATAGAAGGTAAAGTTCCTAGAAAACCAAGTGGATTTTTAAAAGCCTCTCTTGCATCGCTATTTAATGTAATGCCATTAAAACAAGACCCAGCACCACTTTTAATAGGTGAAAGATCAAATGCTACTGGTTCTAAAGCATTTAGAGAGTTATTAAAAGCAAATGATTATGAAGGTACTTTATCAGTAGGTCAACAACAAGTAAGAGCAGGTGCTCATGTAATTGATGTATCTGTTGGATTTGCGGGAAGAGATGAGAGAAAAGATATGGATGAAGTTGTATCTTTATACTCTCAAAAAGTATCTCTTCCTTTAATGCCAGATTCAACTCAAATTCCTGCACTTGAAGCTGCATTAAAACAAATTGGTGGAAGATGTATTATCAACTCAGTAAATCTTGAAGATGGTGAAGATAAGTTTGATGAAATATGTATATTAGCTAAGAAGTTTGGTGCTGCACTTGTTTGTCTTGTAATTGATGAAATTGGAATGGCTAAAACTTTAGATAGAAAACTTGAAGTTGCTGAAAGAATTTATGACTTATGTGTAAATAGACATGGTTTTAATCCTGAAGATTTAGTATTTGATATGCTTACATTTACTATTGGTTCTGGTGATGATGAATATAGAACAGCAGGTATTGAAACTCTTGAAGCAATTAGAGAGTTCCAAAAAAGACATCCTGAAGTTGGTACTACTTTAGGTCTTTCAAATATCTCTTTTGGACTTGACCAAAAAGCAAGAATTTATTTAAATTCTATTTATTTAGACCATTGTGTAAAAGCAGGTCTTACAACAGCAATTGTAAATGTAAAACATATTTTGCCTTTAAATAAAATCTCAGAAGAAGATAGAAAAGCTTGTGATGATTTAATCTTTAACAACCAAGAAAATGGTGACCCATTATTTAAGTTTATTGAACACTTCTCAAATGTAGAAGCCCAAGAAGATACAAGTGATGAAGAGTTCCAAAAACTTGAACCTATTGAGAAAGTTAAAAAACTTTTATTAGATGGTGATAAAGAAAGAATGCTTCCTTTAGTTGATGAGTTAAGACATACAGTTGACCCAGAAGTTATTGTAAATGAGTGGTTAATTGATGGTATGAAAGTAATTGGTGAGCTATTTGGTTCAGGACAAATGCAGTTACCTTTCGTACTTCAAAGTGCAGAAACTATGAAAGCAACTGTTGATGCTTTAAATCCATATTTACCAAAAGAAGAGAAAGCTAGTGAAACTGTACTTGTTTTAGGAACTGTAAAAGGTGATGTACATGATGTTGGTAAAAACTTAGTTGATATTATTCTTTCAAATAATGGATTTAAAGTTATAAACATTGGTATTAAAGCTGATTTAAATGACTTCATTATTGCAGTTAAAGAGCATAAAGCACAAGCAATAGGAATGAGTGGATTACTTGTAAAATCAACAGCAGTAATGAAAGAAAACCTTGAGGCTTTACAAAAAGAGGGTATTGATATTCCTGTACTTTTAGGTGGTGCTGCACTTACAAAAGGTTTTGTAAATGATTATTGTAGACCAATTTATGATGGTCCAATCTTCTATTGTAGAGATGCCTTTGATGGTGTTGTTTCTATGCAAAGAATTGAAGAAGGTGATTTAGAAAACACTGCTTTAGCTGCTGATTTAATTGAAGAAGTTGATACAAGTGATAGAGTTGCAAAAGAAGAAGTTGAAATACCACCTTATGAAGAAATAGAACTTCCTGAACCTACACAATTTACTTTCCCTCCAATCTGGGATAGAGTTGCAAAAACAGGTGATGAAGTAGATAAAGAGTTAGTATTTAAATGGATTAACCATAGAGTATTATTTAGACAAAGATGGGGATATAAAAGAGGTAAACAAAGTAGTACAGACTTCTTGAAGCATGAAGAAGAAGTTGTTAAACCTATGTATGAAGAGTTAAAAGCAGAGTTAATTGATAATAATATCTTTGACCCAATTGCTATTTACGAGTATTATCCTTGTATGTCACATGATAATAAACTTTATATCTTTGATAAAAAATATCTATTTAATTCAGAAGAAGAAGCAAGAGCAAACAAGCCATCATTAGATGAAGCAATAAAAGTTTTAGAGTTCCCAAGACAACAAAGAAAACCATTTAGATGTATTGCTGATTATTTTGCAAATGATAGATTAGATGTAGTAGGATTTACTCTTGCAAGTGCTGGGCTTAAAGTAGCTGATTATGAGAGAGAGTTCTATAATAAGGGTGAGTTTAATAAATATTATCAAATTCATGGACTTGGTGTTGAACTTGCTGAAGCATTAGCAGAGGTTTTACATAAACAAATCAGACTTGATTTAGATATTGTTCCAAAAGAAGGACATACTTTAAATGATGTTCAAATGAAACAATATGTAGGTTGTAGATACTCTCCTGGATATGCGGCTTGTCCAGATTTAGCAATGAACAGAGATATCTTTGATTTATTAGACCCAGAGAAGTTTGGAATTGAATTATCTGAGACATTCCAAATGCATCCAGAACAAACAACTTGTGCAATAGTTGTTCCTCACCACGAAGCAAAATATTATAATATTTAAAAAGTAGGTCAAACTACTTTTTAAACAAAAATAACTTCTAAAAACCCCATTAGATAGGGATTTAAGTTTATATAGGGCAAAATATATAAAATAATTACATCATGGGGTTTTTAATGGGTTTTTTTAGGAAAAAATCAACTACAATATTTTTACTAATAACTACACTTTTTATAACTGGATGTACAGTTAGCCCAAAACCTTTAACAAAAGATGAAATAGCTTTAAAAGCAAATCAAGATTTAAAATTAATAAATAGAATTTCTCCAATTATTACAGAACCAATTACAATAGATGAAGCAATAAATAAGGCTTTAAAAAATAATGTAAGAAATAAAATAAAATTAATGCAAACAGCATTAGCAAAACAGCAAATTGATTTAGTTTATTATGACATGCTTCCAAACTTAACTACAAGTGCAGGATATTCAAAAAGAGATGAATATGCAGCATCTGCAAGTACATCTTTTTCAAATGGTAACCCAGAGCCAATAATTGGAACACCTTCATACTCTGTATCACAAGATAAAGAGAAGATTGATGCGGATATCTCTTTTAGTTGGAATATTTTAGATTTTGGATTATCTTATGTAAAAGCTCAACAACAAGCTGATAAGTATCTAATGGCAAAACAAAATGAAAGAAAAGTAATTCATAATATCGTTCAAGAAGTAAGAAGAACTTATTATAAAGCTGCTTCTGCACAAGCTTTACTTAAAAAAATTGTACCAATGATGAAAGATGTTCAAACAGCTTTAGATGACTCAAATAAGATTAAAAAACTAAGAATAAATTCACCAATGCAATCTTTGGCTTATCAAAGGGATTTATTAGAAGTATTAAGATCTCTTCAAACTTTAGAGAGAAGTTTGATGAATGCTAAAGTTGAATTAGCAGAGCTAATGGGACTTAAAGCAGGTACACATTTTACTATTGCACAAGAGATTAAAAATGACTATGAACTTCCAAAGTTAAATTTAGGTCTTAAAGAAATGGAAGTGATGGCTTTAGAAAATAGACCAGAAATTTTAGAAAGTAGATACCAACAAAGAATTTCACATAAAGAAACAACAAGAGCTATATTACAAATGCTTCCTGGAATTAAGTTAAATAGTAGTATTTCATATGATAACAATGATTATTTACTAAATAACAATTGGACTTCATATGGAGCGACAATTTCATGGAATTTATTAAATATCTTTAAAGCAAGTACAAGTCAAAAGCTTGCAAAAACAAAAATTGCAATTGCAAAGGAACAAAAGTTAGCTATTTCTATGGCAGTTTTATCTCAAGTACATTTATCTTTAGCTGATTTTGAACAATCAAAGAAAGAGTATATGCTTTCTAAAAAATATTTAGATGTAGCCCAAGAGATTTATAAATTAACAGAAGTTACAAATAGACTTGATATGAATAGTAGATTAGTTTATATAAAAGAGAAACTAAACTATATTTTGGCATTGCTTAGACACTCTTCTTCATATGCAAATGTTCAAAATAGTTATGGAAGAGTTTTTGCTTCAATTGGAACTTATGAAGATATAGGAAAAGAAACAATTGAGAAAAATAGTATTTTAAAAGAACAAAAACCTAAAAAGCAAGAAATAAAAGAAGTAAAAGCTGAAACAAAAAAGAGAGTAGAAAACCTTATAAAGACTGCACAAACTACGCAAAATGTATACTTAAGAAAAGAACCTAATAAAGATAGTGAATTTAGTGTAGTTTTATTAAAAGATAGAAAAATAAAAGTTTTAAGAGAGTTTGAAAATAAATTTGGGAAATGGGTAGAAACACCTTTGGGATTTATTTACAAAAGTGCAGTATTTATTAAAGATGAAGTTGAAAATAAAGATTTGATTTTAGCAAATAAAATGGATGCAAAAAAGAGTATTTTTAAAGCTGTTGCTTTTAAACATGCAAATATAAGAACACAACCAAACTGGCAAAGTCCGACAGTTTTTTTATTGCCAAAAGATAAAAAAATTAATATCTCTGAAATAGTATCAACAAAAAAAGATATATGGTATAAAACTTCTTTTGGGTATGTTAGTAATTTAGTTATGGATATAGAAGAGTAAGATATGAAAAAAGCATTTTTATTAATATTAATTTCAACATTTGTTTTTGCACAAGATGAGATTAGTTCAAGAGCTGTAATTACTTCTTATGATAAAACAATTCTTTCAAGTGAACTTGCAGGAAATATTACTTATTTGAAAAAAACAGAAGGTGATTCTTTTAAAAAAGATGAAGTTTTAGTAAAAATTAATTGTGATATTTATCAAGCAAAAAAATCAAAAGCAGCAATTGAAAAAAATATTGCTTATTTAAAATATAAAAAGAATAAAAAACTAGAAAGCTTTAAATCAATAGGTAAATTTGAAGTTGATATTGCAAGAGAAGAGTTTCGAAAGCAAGAGGCTGAATATAAGATAGCTTCTATAAATGTACAAAGATGTAATATTCAAGCACCATATAATGGAAGAATAGTAAGTAGAGAAGTTAGTCAACATCAAAGTGTAAAACCTAATGAACAGATATTAGAGATTATTTCAACAGATAGTTTAGAAGCGAAAACATTTGTTCCTTCAACTTGGTTGTCAGTTTTAAAAAAAGGCATGAAAGTTGTTTTAAATGTAGATGAAACTCAAACTTCGATAAATGCTGTAATTAAAGAAATAGGTTCTGTAGTTGACCCAATAAGTCAGACAGTTTTAGTTAGAGTGGCTTTACAAAAACCATATGATAAAATTATTCCAGGGATGAGTGCAACAGCAATATTTCAAATTGATGAACAAAAATAAAGGGTTATTATGAAAAGAAATCCACTAATTAGTACCCTAGAACCAAGAGTATTATTTGACGGAGCAGCTGTGGCTACTGCTGTTGATGTTTTAGATAATAATAGTTTTGAAAACAATGATACACCAGATAATACTTCAGATAATCAAAAAACAAAAGAAATAGCTTTTATTGACAGTAGTGTTGAAAACAAAGAAAAAATTGTAGAACAATTAGATGATAATATCGAAGTTTACTACTTAGATAGTAATAGTGATGCAATAAAACAAATTGAAAGCATTTTACAAAATATAGATGATATTGATAGTTTGCATATAATTTCCCATGGAAAAGAAGGAGAACTTCTTTTTTCTTCTAGTTTAGTTAATAATGAAAATATTGATGATTATAAAGAAAGTTTTGAGAATATCTCAAAAAGTTTAAATGAAAATGCAGATATTTTATTATATGGTTGTTCAGTTGGACAAAGTAATCAAGGTAGAGATTTTGTTGATAAATTAGCTATTTTAACAAATGCAGATATCGCTGCCTCAGATGATTTAACAGGGGATGAGCTTTTAGAAGCAGATTGGAACTTAGAGTATAGTACAGGATTTATTGAAAGTGAAACTATCGTAATTGAAAATTATGAGACTTTACTAGCAAATGATGCTCCTTATCTTTCAACTTCAAATAACTTTGATGCTATTCCTGCGAGTGATTTTTCTAAAAATGAAGCTCAATTTGCCTTTGATAATGATGTAAATACTTCTTACTCTTATCAACCAGGTGGAGGAAGTAACTTTACTTTTGATGCAGGTAACTTTTATATAGTTGATTCAATTACAATTGTAACATCAGATGGTCCAACAGATTATGACCCAACAAGATTTGCTATTTATGGTTCAAATGATAATTCTAATTTTACTTTTATTGCATCAGGAGATTTAAATCCTGATATAGCAAGACAAACAGAATCTCCTAAAGCACCATTTAGTAATACAGAAGTTTATAGATACTATAAAGTAGAATTTAATGCCCTTAGAGGTTCAGGTTCTTCAATACCTGTTCAAGTTGCAGAGATAAAAATTGGGGGTTCAGATGTAACAACTTTTACTTATACAGAAGGAGGTACACCCTCAGAATTAGTAAATCTTGTAATTTTAACTGATGATGGTACTAATTTAGAGAGTGCAGAAATTTCTATTAGTGATGGTTTTACAAATGGTGATATTCTTAGTTTTTTAAATGATGATAATACTCTTTATGGAAATATTTCTTCTTCATATGACAGTTCTACAGGGGTTTTAAGTCTAGTGGGAACTGCAACAATTGAACAATATAAAAATGCAATTAAGGCTGTTAGATTCTATTCTACAAGTGATTCCCCAGAAAGCACTTTTAATCAAAGAACAATATCATGGAAAGTAAATGATGGAGTAAATGATAGTAATACTTCTCAAACAATTCTTGAAATAGTTGGTGAAAATGATGCACCGATAATTGATAGTGCTGATGATACAAAAAACTTAGTTGAAGACGGAATTGTTAGTGCTTCAGGTGGTATTGATATTAGTGATAAAGATTTAAATGATACTTTATCTGCAAGTTATATTACAAACTCAATTGAGGCTTATTTAAGTGATGGTACAAGTATGAGTTTAGATAGTGCAAGCTCAAATGATATTATCAATGCATTTAGTTTCACAAATAGTAGTATTAACTCAAACACTGGAACTTTTAACTGGAGTTATTCTATTACAAATAATAAATTAGATTTTCTAGCAAAAGATGAGTCAGTAGTAGCAAAATTTACAATAAGAGTTACAGATAGTAGTGGTGCTAGTGTTAATCAAGTTATAACTATAAATATCCAAGGAACAAATGATGCTCCTATAGTAAATAGTTCAACAAATACGGGTGAAATAGTTGATAAAGGTGTGGTTAGTCAAAATGGTGTTATAACTTTTGTTGATCCAGACCTTACAGATACTCCTTCTGCTTCTTTAGTTAGCACAAATATTAATGGGTATAGTTTAAGTGATTTACAAAAACAAGATATAATTGATGCATTTTCTATTACTCCTTCTAATACAAATAGTAATAATGGAAGTATAAATTGGGACTTTACTATAAGTCAAAATGATATTCAGTTTTTAGGTGAAGGTGAAACTCTTACAGCTACATTTACAGTAGAAGTTAATGATGGAAATAATGGCACTAAACAGCAGAATATTGTTATTACAATAAAAGGAACAAATGAACAGCCAGTTATTAATGTAATTGATGATGAAGGAAGAGTATCTGAAGGCTCAACTTTAAGTGATAGTGGCTCGATTAATTTTAGTGATATAGATATTTCTAATAAGCCCGTTGTAAGTGAGAGCTTAACAAATATTCAAGCAGTAGATAAAGATGGAAATACTCTTACTTTAAGTGGTTCAAATGCAACTATTTTAGAAGATGCCTTCTCAATTACTCAAACTACACCTAATTCTAATAGTTCAGAGGTAAAATGGAATTATTCATTAACTGAAACTCAATTGGATTTTTTAAGTCAAGGTGATGAAATTACTTTAACTTTTCAAATAAGAGTACAGGATGAAACAGGAGCTTTTGCTACTCATGATATTACAATAGTAATTATAGGAGAAAATGATATTCCAGTAATTACAGCAGTAGATGTAAATGGGGCAATTCAAGAAGGTTCAAGCTTAAGTGATAGTGGTTCAATTGATTTTACAGATATTGATAAAGATGATAATCCAGTAGGAAGTTTTGGTGTAAAAGATGTTACAGCCACAAAAAGTGATAACTCAACACTTACTTTAACTCCTTCTCAAAGAGCTGCAATTGAAAATGCATTTTCTATTACAAACCTTAGTTCAAATACAAATAATGGGACTGTTACTTGGAATTATAATATAAATGAAGCAGATATAAATTTTCTATCATTAGGTGAAACTGTAACAGCTGTATTTACAATAACAGTAACAGATAATGATGGTCAAACATCAACTCAAGATGTGGAAATAGTAATAAAAGGTTCAAATGATAATCCAACTTTAAGTGGAACTGATTTAGTGGGGAATATTCAAGAAAGTTCAACATACAATGATGGGGGAACTTTAACTTTTGAAGATTTAGATTTAACTAATAACATAAGTATTAGTGACTATTTTGATTCTATTATTGCATATAGAGCAGATGGAGTTACTACTTTTACTTTAACTACACAACAACAAATAGATTTATTAAATGCTTTTAGTATTAGTAGTATAGGAGAGGGAACTAGTAGTGGAACTATTACATGGGACTATACTATTACAGAAGATAAACTAGATTTTTTAGCGGAAAATGAATCAATAAAAATTGTTTATAATATTGAAGTTACAGATAATGAAAAACAAACAGATTTAAGAGCAATTACCATAAATATTGGTGGTCAAAATGATGCTCCAATTGTATCAAATGAAGATATAGATTCGATTATTACTTATGGTCAAGACTATTCACAAGAAATTGCATTTTTATTTACAGATGTTGATAATAGTGATAGTTTAGTATATGAAGCTGTGGGGCTTCCTACTGGAATTACATATGACCCTGTAACTGGATTGATTAGTGGAACACCTCTTGAAATTGGAATTTTTGAAGTTACTATTACAACATATGACTCTTCATCAATGCAAGCTTTAGCTTCAAGAACATATCAAATTGACGTATTAGGACCACCAAAAGTTGTTGACCCTGAATTTGAAAAACCAAATATTGTTGAACCACCTTCCGATGTTGAAGAGATTAAAGTTGAAGATACTTCTGTAAATAGTGAAAAAGCAGGAGTAGTTCAAACAAATCCTATTGAAGAAGAATCAAATGAAAAGTTTAATCAAGAGTTTCAAAAACTTGATAATATAGGAAAAGGATATACTCAATTTGAAACAATAGATCAAACTCAAGCTTTTACAAATATAAATAAGTTTCATCTTCTAAAATCAATTGATATTACATTTGATACAAGAGGAGAGGTTGATATAAAGCAACAACAAAAAGAGGCATATGATACTATAGGTTTAACAATTGAAGATTTCTCTTACTCAAATGATTATATACAACTAAAAATTGTAGATGTAAAAGAAGCTAAAGCATATGAAGTTTTATTAGCAAATGGAGATAACCTTCCAAGTACTATTGTTTTTGATGAGAAAACAGGAGAATTAAAAGGTTTAATAAAAGAAAATATGGAGTTTATTATTAAAGCCTATGATTATGATAATAAAACAAGAATATTAAATATAAAGATTGATATATCAGCTTTACAAGATGAAATTTTAGAAATAAGTTCAAATAATACAAGTCTTGATTTTAGTTCACAGTTAGCAAAACAAGATAGTGATTTAGAATCTTACGGAAAAAATCTTAGAGCTTTATTCTCAAGTCAAGAAGTATAAGGGTTAAAGCTTGAAATTAAATATTGCGAATCTTCTACAAATTGAACATAATTGCAGAAATGCACAAAGTTATGAAGAGCTAAGATATATAATTGTAAATGAAACAAGAAAACTAATTCCTTATAAAACAGCTTTGTTTTTCTTTGCAAATAAAAATAAAGATTTAAAAGTTGAAGCTATTTCAGATGTGGCAACAGTAAATACTAACTCAATTTTTGTTCAAACTTTACAATCTATTGCAAACAAAGCTTTAAAAAAAAGTGATAGTTTGCACTTGATAAACAATGAAGAGGAATTGGACTCTTATGAAAGAGAAGTATTAGAAGAGTACAAATATAAAAATCTTCTTTTTGTTCCTATTAAAATAGAAAAAAATGATGCCTCAATAAGTTTTTATATGATTCTAATAAATGAAGAGCCATTTGAGAAAAAACATCTTGAAGTTTGTTCCCATCTTAGTGGTTCATATGCTTACTTTTTATATGCAATGACTAAAAATAGTTTCTCATTAAAATTAAGAAAAAGAAGCTTTTTTAAAGGTTACTTCAAATATCTTTTTTTAGTTTTTATTTTATTGATGTTTATTCCTATTAAAATGTCTGTTTTAGCTCCTCTTGAAGTAGTTCCTAAAGAGCCTTTTATTGTCACATCAGCTCTTGATGCTGCTGTAAAAGAAATAAATGTAAAGCCAAATGATGAGGTAAAAATAGGTGAACTTCTAGTAACTTTAGATAATACTTCTTATAAAAATGATTATGAACTTGCAAAAAAGAGTTTGGATATAGCAAAAGCTCAACTACATACTTCTTCTCAAGCTAGTTTTTTTGATATTAATCAAAAAAGAAAAATTGCTGAGTTAAAAACACAAGTTGAATTAAAAGAAGTAGAGTTAAAGTATAGAAAAGAACAACTAGAAAAAACAAAAATATATGCAAAAAAAGATGGAATTGCTATTGTTCATAATCCTAATGAATGGAAAGGTAAACCTGTAATAATAGGAGAAAAAATCCTTTATATTGCAAATAAAAACATGGTAGAATTAAAAATAATGCTTCCTGTAAGTGATGCTATTTTTATTGAAAAAAATGCAAATATTAAAGCTTTTTTTGATAATGATCCCTTAAACTCTTGGCAAGGAAAAGTTGAACATATCTCATATAAACCACAGTTAAGTACTCAAAATATTTTATCTTATAAGATAATAGCCTCTTTTGATAGTTTAGATAAAAACAGTTTGCCATCTATTGGATTAAGAGGTACAGCAAAAATCTATTCTGAAGAAGTAACTCTATTTTTCTATTTATTTAAAAAACCTATAACCTCTTTAAGACAATATATTGGTTGGTAGTCTATGCTAAATAGTAAGCAAAAGCTACTACCTTCAATACGAGAAGACCTTAAACTTTTAGATGCAATGCCAACAGAAACTGGTGAAAAGAGTTGGCTTATTTTTGATCCTTTACAAGATAAATACTTTTCAATTTCATATGATGCTTTTAAACTTGTAAGACTTTGGAGAAATGGTGAGAATATTAATTCCTTTTTAGAGTTTCTAAAACAAAATGATTATGAAATTGAAGAAGAGAATCTAGATGTTTTTATAGATTTTTTGAGAAAAAACTCTCTATTAGAAACATCAAGTAAAGAAGATGTAACAAGATTGTATGATGAATATCAAAATACAAAAGATTCACCTTTTAAATGGCTTTTAAAAAACTATCTTTTTATAAAAATACCTTTATTTAAAAGTGATAGATTTTTAGAAAACAATTTGTCAAAAGTAAGTTTTTTTTACAGTGCTTTTTATAAAAATATAGTTTTATTTTTAGGATTCATTGGTATTTTATTTGCACTTAGAAATTATGAAGATTTTATAAATACTTTTTCATACCTTTTCTCAATGCAAGGGGCTTTTTATTATATAGTATCAATTATATTTGTAAAGATATTACATGAATTAGGACATGCTTTTACAGCAAAGAAAAATGGTATTAGAGTCCCTACTATGGGAGTAGCTTTTTTAGTTTTATTTCCAGTAATGTATACAGATACAACAGACTCTTGGAGATTAAAATCAAAATATAAAAGATTGCAAATAGTTCTTGCAGGAGTAAAAGTTGAACTTTATTTAGCCTTAATAGCAACTTTTCTTTGGGCATTTTTGCCTGATGGTATTTTAAAAACAATTGCTTTTATACTTGCAACAACAAGTTGGATTACCTCTTTGTTGATTAACATTAGTCCATTTCTTAGGTTTGATGGTTATTATGCTTTAAGTGATGCTACTAATACTAAAAATTTACAGCCACGAAGTTTTGCAATGGCTAGGTGGTTTTTAAGAAAATATATTTTAGGTTTAGATATAAACCCACCAGAGTTTTTGCCTTTATATAAACAAAGATTTTTTATTGTTTATGCAATAGCTACTTGGATTTATAGATTTTTCTTATTTTTAGGAATAGCTTTACTTGTTTACTTTTTTGCTTTTAAAGTTTTAGGTATTATTCTATTTATTGTTGAAATTATTTGGTTTATTTTGATGCCAATATACAATGAGTTAAAAGTTTGGACTAAAAAGTTTAATGAAGTGAGTTTAAATATGAGAAATATTACAAGTTTGATTTTATTTGTTCTTTTTATAGTTTTTTTAGTTTATCCTTGGAACACAAAAGTTTCTATGCCAGCTGTACTTCAATCAAAACAGTTTAATCAAATTTATTCAAATGATAAGGTTTTTATAGAAAAGATTTTCTTTTCAAATGAAAAAAGAGTTAAAAAAGGTGAGCTTTTAGCATATTTAAACTCTTCTGAAAAACAGTATGCATTAAAGCAACTAGATAAAAAGATTAATCTAGTAGAATTAAAACTAAATACTGTTGATTCTAATCAAAAATCTTTAGATAATAAAATAGTATTAGAAGAGCAATTATTAAAACTTTTAAGAGAAAAGGAATCAATTTTAAAACAGTTAAATAGTTTTGAAATAAGAGCTTCCTTTGATGGAATTATTTATAAAAATGAAGATATTCAAGAAGGTATATGGGTAGATGAAAAACAGCCTTTATTTACTCTTTATAATCCTAGTTCATTTGAGATTATTGCTTATTGTAAAGAAGAGAATTATTCGTATATAAAAGATAGTAAAAATGCACAGCTTCTTTTAGATAATGGTATAAAGAAGATTGAAAGTGAAGTTTTAGAAATATCTACATACTCTTTACCAAATATAGAGTTTAAAGAATTAAGCTCTATTTATGATGGAGAAATAGCTGCAAATAAAGATGAAAATGAAAACCTTGTAAGTCAAAAAGCATATTATAAAGTTTTTGCAAAACCCATAGGTTTTACAAGTGAGGTTTTATATAGACAAAAAGGAGTTTTGATTGTTGATTCAAAACCCCAAAGTATAATTGAGAAACTATATATAAAGGTCTTATCAACTTTGATAAAACAAAGTGATTTCTAGCTTTGTTTATGTTTGCTTAATTTTATAGTAAATAAAGCACCTTTATACTCTTTTTGATTATAGATAAACTCTTTGTTTTGGACTAATAGTTTTCCTTTCATCGTCTTATCAATCATTTGCTTACTCATATAAAGACCAATACCAGTACCTTGTGTCTGGTGTTTAGTTGTAAAATATGGCTCAAAGATTTTTGAAATGATATTTTCATCAATTCCATTTGCATTATCTTGAAGTTCTATATAAACAAAGTTACCTTTTTCATAGATATTAATAAAAATTAGTTTTTCTTCTTTTCTGTTTTCAAGAGCATCTTTTGCATTGTTTAGAATATTGATTAAAACTTGAATAAGCTCATTTTCATGGGCAGTGATTTCAATATCTTCAATATTTT
Organism: Arcobacter pernae; assembly: GCF_049472135.1. Taxonomy (NCBI): domain Bacteria; kingdom Pseudomonadati; phylum Campylobacterota; class Epsilonproteobacteria; order Campylobacterales; family Arcobacteraceae; genus Arcobacter; species Arcobacter pernae. The sequence continues at coordinate 60,792 of NZ_JBMOVV010000002.1, read as the reverse complement.
GAATTATTTCAATATCATTGTTTTTAAATTGGGCATCAATTAAATTTAGAGTTTTAGTAATTAACTGTTTTGTGCTAAATGCAAAAGCAGGTTTATTTCTATTTAAAAAATTTCTAAAGTCATCAATAGTACTTGATAGATATTTTGTTGAGTTTACAATCTGTTCAACACATTTATCAAACTCTTTATCATCTAAATTCCCTAACTCTTTTTTAAACTTCATTCCTGTAGCTGTAATTGAGATTAGAGATAAAGGTTGTCTCCATTGATGAGCAATATTTCCCATCATCTCACCCATTGCAGCTAGTTTGGCTTGTTGATTCATAAGTTGATTTTGTTCATTGTTTTTTTGTATTTCAGCTTCTACTTTTCTCTTTAGTCTTTCATTAAGCTTTTTAAGAAGTATTTGTCTGTAAATTAAAATGATTAAAAAGATAATAACTAAAGATGAAAATAGAATCTTATATAAAAGTGAATAGTCAAAACTTTTTTGATAGTTTACAGAAATCCATCTATTTAATATAGTTTGTTTATTTTCATCAGAAATACTATTTATTGCCTTATTAAAAATTGTTTTTAATTGAGGTATATCGTTTCTTGTAGCGATTCCTAGTTTCCATTTTTCATCAAATTTACCACTAATTTTAAGTTGTCCAATATAATCTTTTTGTATGTGATAACCTATAGTTGCAAGACTTCCAATAAAACCGTAAACTTCATCATTTTCAATCTTTTTTAAACCTTCATCAATATTATCAACTTCAAGTAGTTCTATATTTGGATATTTAAATCTTAATATTTCAGCATAAGCATAATCTCTTACTATAGCTAGTTTTTTATTTTCTAATTGAGATATATCATTTATAAACATAGTATTTAATTTTGAAGCAACAACTAATGGAATTTCTAAATAAGGTTTCGTAAAATCTAAAAAAGTCTTTCTTGATTTTGTTGACATTATTAAAGAGAAAATATCACAAGCTCTTTTTTCTCCAAACTCTAAAGATTGTGACCATGTTGATGTTGGAACCATACTTATTTTTGTACCTATTTGTTTTTCAATTAGTTTTATAAAATCAGCAGTAATTCCTATATGTTTACCATTTTCATTCTTTTCAAATGGCATCCAACTAGGGTCAATACACATCTTAATCGTACCCATTTGTTTTAATAGATTTTTTTCACTTTGCGTTAAACTATTTTTTACTTTAATATGTTCTTCATAAACAAGTTCATTAATATCTAAAGGTTTATCAAGTAAGCCCATAATTCTATATGTGTTTTCAATTAATGCAATTTTATCTTTACTAATAGGCCCAATTTTCCCATCTTTTGTGTAAACAAGTTTTTTCATCTCTTTTGCTTCAAAGATAAGACTTTTTAGGCTTTTATTTTGAGGGTTGTATTTATCAAAAATTAGTTTAGCTGTTTCATTGATATTTTCAAAAGCATACTCCCAACCTTTTATAGAAGCTTCATAAAAGTTTCTTACCGTAGAAGGATTTTGTTGTGTAAACTCTTTTGATGTGAAAATTAATTGTTCATAAAAATCAAATCCATAATCTTTTGGATGAAAGATTTTACTTTCGTATCCTAATTCTTTTAAAACAAAAGGCTCATTTGTAGTATAAGCAATCATTGAATCAGTTTTTTTATTTACTAAATCAAGAACATCAAAACTATGTTCAAGAGTTTGAAAATCTTTTAACAAAACCCCTTTACTAGCAAGAACTGCTTGGAATGTAGCAAATCTTTGAAGGTCTTTTGTAATCATTATCTTTTTATTTTTAAAATCTTCAATCTTATTTATGTTTGAGTCTTTTAAAGAAAGAAGTATTAAAGGAGAAGATTGAAAGATAGAACCTAAAAGAGCTATATCTTTACCTTTTGATTTATCTACTAGTAAGGAAATAGAACCAGTTGCAAAGTCAGATTTATTTTGAAGAACTCGGTTTGTGATATTTGTGTCTGCTGTATATTTATGAAACTCTACATTTAAACCAACATCTTTATAAAAGCCTTTTTCTTTTGCTATATAAAAACCTGCAAATTGAAACTGATCATGCCACATAAATTGAATAGAGACATTTGTCTTTTCATTTGCATATAAAAAAGTGTAAATAAAAGTGAAAAATATTAAAACTATTTTTTTCATAAGAAAACCTATATCTATTTTATATATTTTATCTAGTTTATAGTTATTTAGATTAAATTATTATATAAATTTTAATTATATTGAAAATATAAAAATATCAAGAGTTAATAATTAATAAACTTTCATGTTTTTTAAATTAACCCGTTATTATCTTTAATTGGATAAAATATGATTAAAATTTTATAGGGAAAGCCTAATGCCTAAGAGAAAAACATTTAAAGAGAAAATTTTAGACTATATTTACATTACTTCAAAGCAACCAATTTTATTAAGAGATTTATTAATCGCAAATAGACAATACAATGAAGGGATGCATGTTGATCCTGCTAAGTTAGGGTTTAGACTTAGATTATCAAGAGCTTATTTAGTGTATTTAGCTATTGTTTTATCTATCTTAGTTCCAATATCTTTATTAACTCATAAAACTTTAGCAAAAATAGATTCTCATGTTTCAATTTTAGGAGCAATGGTTATTACAGCTGTGATTTTTATTGGCTTTAATTTCTTTAGAGCAAAAATGAGAGATTCAATTAGTTTACTACTAATCAAAAGATCTTGGAAGCTTCATTTTCCTTTATTCCCTTACGAAGATTACTCTAAAAAAATGGAAGAAATCTTTGAAAAATCACAAAAAGATGAAGTTACAAAAAGAGATTTAGAGAGATATATCTTAGATAAACTTGCTGACTAGGGCATAATTATTTTATAAATAAACAATAAAAAACTATTATTTTTTATTTTCTTCACAACTTTTTATGTTAGTATTTATGTTATACAATATTAATATAAAAGTTGGTGCAACTTGATATTTGATAAATTCACAAACGGCTATACATTTACTTTAGGTGCAGAACTAGAGATTAGAATTTTAAATAAAGATGATTTAAGTTGTGCTAGCGAATATGACTATTTTAAACAAAATATTAGTGAAAAGTTTAAAAACAATATTACTTCTGAGTTTTTACAATGTATGATTGAGATAAATACACCTGTATTTAATAATCTATCAGATTTAATCACATATTTCAAAGAGATAACATCTGAACTTAATACACTTGCTAAAAAAAGAGGATTACTTCTTCAATCTAGTGGTTCAAGTGCTTTAAAACAAGACCATTTAGAACTTTCAAGCAACAAACGATATCAAGAACTTTCAAATGAACATAAAATACTTTTAGATGATTTTTCAATCTGTGGTTTGCATGTACATGTGGGGTTTAAAAATTTTGAAAAGGCTTTAAAAGCTTATAATTTTTCACTTTTATATATGCCAATGTTTGTAGCTTTATCAGCTTCTTCCGTTTATTCAAATGGTCAAGATACTGGTATTCATTCTTATAGAACAAAGGTTTTTGATAGATTGCCAAAAGCTTCTATTCCTGAATATTTTGAGTCTTATGAACAAATGAAAAGTGTTTACAATATACTTTATGATTCTGAGGTAATTCAAAGTGAAAAGGATGTTTGGTGGGATGTTAGAATTCAACCAACCTTTAAAACAATAGAGTTTAGAGTTTGTGATGCTATAAATGATTTTGATAGGTTAGAAGTAATTATTGGGCTGTTTAGGGGTATTTGTAAATTATCTCAAACAAAAGAGGTTTCTTATGAGCCTATGCAGGTTTTAAAACAGAATATGTGGAAAGCTTCAAGATATTCAATGAATGCAAATTTTATTTATAAAAGTCAAAAAAGATGTATTAGAGAAGTTATTCATAAACTAATAGATGAACTTTATGAAAAGCATATTATAAGTGATGAGTTTATGGATAAAGCAAGAGCAATTGTAGACTCAAATTCAATTGCCCAAGATATGATAGAAACATATGAAAAAACAAAAGATTTAAATGAAGTAGAAAAGTTAGGAGTGATTAAATGAAAGGTGTAGTCTCAGCAGGAGATACAAATTCAGCACAAGCAGGAGCTGATATCTTAAAACAAGGGGGAAATGCTTATGATGCTGCACTAGCTGTAATGCTTGCCGCACCATTAACAGAACCTTTATTTACAAGTCTTGGAGGAGGGGGATTTCTTCTTGGACTTGAAAAAGGCAAAAAGCCTGAACTTTATGATTTTTTCGTACAAGTTCCTAAAAAAAGAGTAGAAGAACCAGAGTTTTATCCAATATATGTGGATTTTGGAGCAGCTGTTCAAGAGTTTCATATAGGTGCAGGAAGTGTAGCTATTCCAGGACTTGTGGAAGGAATTTATCAAGTACATAAAGATAAAGGAACACTTCCTTTATCTGAGATAATCAAACCAGCAGTTAAATACGCTAGAGAGGGTGTATATCTATCTTCTATGCAAGCAAGTTTTGTGAAACTTTTAGAGCCAATTTTCACATCTACTAAATCCTCTATGGATGTATACGGAATAGATGATAAAAATCTTATAGATGAAACACATCTATTTAAGAACCCTGCATATGCTGATTTTTTAGAAGCTTTTGCAAAAGAGGGGAGTAAAGTTTTCTATGAGGGTATTGTAGCTGATGAAATAGAGAAAATCATGAAAGAAAATGATGGGCTTATTTTAAAAGAAGATTTAAAAAACTATCAATGTATTAAAAGAGAGCCTATTGATTTTAACTACAAAGGCTATGAAATAGTTACAAACCCACCACCAAGTGGCGGAGGAATACTAATAGCTTTTACTATGAAAATATTAGAGAAGTATGACCTAAAAGATTTTAGAAGTTTTGAGTATGTAAAAGGAATGATTGAAGCTTTTAATACTACAAGTGATTTTAGACGTGAACATGTTGATGAGTTTTTACATGATGAAAAACTAAAAGATATTTTACAAAACGATAGACTTATTAAAAACTATTGTACAACTATGCATAGTAGACTTAATCTATGGGGAAATACAACGCACTTATCTGTAATAGATGAGCTAGGAAATGCCGTATCAGTTACTACTACAAATGGCGAGGGCTCAGGTCATGTAATACCAAGTTCTGGAATCATGCTAAATAATATGATGGGAGAAGAAGACTTAAACCCTCATGGTTGGTTTGCATGGGAAGAAGGTCTTAGACTTCCATCTATGATGGCACCAACAGCAGTACTAAAAGATGGAAAGCCAGAACTTATACTAGGAAGTGCAGGAAGTAATAGAATACGTTCAGCCATTACTCAAACTATGGTAAACAATCTTGATTATGGTAAGAGTTTACATGAGAGTATAAACAGTCCTAGAATTCACTTTGAAAAAGGAAGTGTTTGTATGGAGCCTGATTGTTCACAAGCTATAAGAGACGAGTTAGAAAAACACTATAAACTTCAATACTTCGATGACTTAAATGTATTCTTTGGTGGAGTTCAAGCTGTGGATGGAAACCTAAATGGTGGATGTGACAGCAGACGTGGCGCTGCTGTAATAAAAGTGGATTAAGACTAAAAACAAAAGCTATTTATCGTAAATAGCTTTTGCTTCTTTGTTTCTTTGTTTTTTTAGTTCCATATCTATGTACTTTCCAATATCATCTTGACTTTGTTTAAAAGCTAAAGTAATCTTTCTTTTTACTGGAATATGTTGATAGATAAGGTAACCAGCTTCATAAAGTGATAGTCTTATAGGAGTTGCTATTGCATAGGTAGATAAAATAGAGTCTTGTTTTGAGATTCTAAAAATATCATCAAAATACTCTTTTGTCCAAAGCTCCATATTTACTTCACTTGAAAAAGCATCTTGGTAGACTATATCAAAAAACTTGTCTTCAAAGCTTTTGATATACTCTCTTGCATCACCTATAAAAACCTCTATTTTTATATCTTTGTCTTCATAAAAGTTGTTAAGGCTCACTTCCTTGATGATGTGTTTTATTTCCTCAAACTCTTGTGGAAACTCAAAGTTTTCCAAAGACTTTACTAAATCCCCATCTAATTCAGGTGAGTAGATATTTACTTTATGTGAAAGTTTATTCTTTTTTATATAGTACAAAGTAGTAAAAGTGTTGTAGCCTAAACCAAAACAAATATCTAAGATATTTAACTCTTTTTTGTTTTTTTGAAACTGTAAAGTTGGTATGATATGTTTTGATAAAGCTTCATTTACAGCACCATCATCTATATTGTGATAGTGCTGATTATATTTCTTTGAGAATAGGGTATTTGACCCATCTATTGTGCTTACTATTTCTTGCAAATTTATAGTCCGTTGTCCCAATGGTGCATTTTTTTTGCTGTGATTGTGTTGTATTCATCAAATAAATCGATGTTATTTACAGCTTGAAAACCAGTATTTTCTATAAGCTCTAAAAGCTCATAAAGATTGTCATTTGTCTTTTTCTCTAAGATGATGATATTTCCTGAGTTTTCAATAGCCTTATACATAAGTTTTAAGATTTTATCTTTGTTTGGACAGTAAGATAAAATATCTCCTAAGATTACATACTCATACTCTCTAGCTGTTGCTCTAAGTCTTGCTGAGGTTTCATCTTCAAACTTGATGTATTTGATGTTACCATCGTTTTTTTCTCTTACTTGCTCTAGGGTATTTGTTACTAAATCCAAAGAGTTATCCACGTGTAAAATAGCGATATTTGGATAATCCGCAAATAACTCTTTGAAAAGCTCTAGCTTTTTACTCAAAACTTAGTTTCCTAGTGAGTTTAGTTTCTCTTCTGATAAAAATAACTCTTTGTTTGACATAACACCAATTTCGCTATTTAAAATATCTTGTGCGATTTGTTTTGCTTCTTCAAGTGAGTGCATTTTGTATGTACCACATTGGTATTCGTTTAGTTCTGGAATGTCATTTTGAGTTTCAACTTTTAATACATCTTCCATAGCTTCTCTCCAAGCTTTAGCAACTTGCTCTTCTGATGGAGAACCTAATAAACTCATATAAAAACCAGTTCTACAACCCATAGGAGATACATCAATAATCTCAACTGTATCAGAGTTTAAATGTTCTCTAATAAATCCAGCAAAAAGGTGCTCTAAAGTGTGAATACCTTTTTCTCCTAACATCTTTTCATTTGGAACACAGAATCTTAAATCAAATACAGTGATAATATCACCAGATGGTGACTTCATAGTCTTTGCAACTCTAACAGCAGGTGCTGGCATAATCGTATGGTCAACTCTAAAACTATCTAATAATGGCATATTTTTTCCTTTTTGTAATTATAAATTATTCGATTTTCTAAAGAGTGATTGTATCTAAAGTTTTGTAAGTAATATATTATATTCGATTTTTCCAGTAGTTTGGTTTTCTATGTAAGTTTGCTATGGCAACTATTAAAATTCTATTTTGCCTTATTTGATAAATAACACCATAAGGAAAGTTTTTTACTAAACATCTTTTTGTTCTAGTTGATAAATTGTGCCAAGCATTAGGATAGTTTTGAATTAAAGAAATAGACTCTTTTACTTCATTTATAAATCTATAACCTAAATCATTTTGAATATTTTCATAGTAAACAAATGTTTCATCTAACTCTATTTGAGCTATTTTTAAAAATTCTATAGGAAGATTATTCATATTTTGAAAAAACATCTTGATGAGATACTGTCTCTATCTCATTTTTTTCATATGCGTCTATTCTGTCTTCTACTTCTTTTGCCCACTCTTTATCAAGTGTTTTATCAGGTATATCTAAACTTAATAAAAGTTCATCTATTAGTTTTATTTTATCTATTGGATTTAAATCCATCAGTTCTTTTTGAGTGTTTTGATTTATAGACATTTATAACCTTTTTATTGATAAGATATTGTATCATTTTTAAAAGGATTATGACAAGTATTTATTCTTTTGATGAATACTTATCTAAAATGTCATTTATAAGTTTAGTTGCTTTTTTCTTTTGTAGGTAAGTATATAAAACTACAAGAACAACCCCTATCCCATAAGTAATTAAAATAGCTAAGATAATCAAAATAGTAAGTATCAAAGTATCATATAGCTCTCCTTCAAGATGAAATGAAGTAGCTTTTTTTTGTTTTTCTAAAGTGATTTTACAGTTGTACTTCAAAAGTGTATCAAGATGAAGTTTCTGTATTTCCAGTGAGTTTTTATCTAGTTTTGTTTCATACTCTTTGTCTTGAATAAGTGAAGTCTTTAGCTCTTCTAAAAACTCTTGTTTTGAAAGTGTAGAGGGTAACTCTTTTTTTATACTTATATCAAATAGTCCCATAAATAGCCTTGTTTTATTTTTAGTATAGCAAAACAAGATAGTAAGAGTTCAAAAAAACTGAACATAAAATATACAGCTGTATAAAATATGAAAGCGTAAAAATAAAGCAAAACTAAATAACACTTTTACTACCATATAAATAATATAAAATAATGAAAGTAAAATATGGAACTAGTATATCTGTGGGTAGAAGAGTATAAAAATATAAAAAAACAAGGGTTTAATTTCTCTCCTAGGTTTAGATGTGAGTTTAAAGATGAATATAAAAAAGATAAAGATGGAAATGAAGTTTTAAAAGATGATTGTGAACTTATAATAGAAGAAAATGAAGACTATGTGAGTATCTTTCCTGAAAATATTAATATAACTGCTATTGTTGGGGAGAATGGGAGTGGGAAGACTACAATTATTGAATCTATAGTTGAATCTATAAAAGAAGAAACACATATTGATTTTAAGTATTTATTAGTCTATAAAATAGGTGAACTTAAATACATTTCGAATATAGATTTAGAGTGTAGTATAAAGAAAGAAAATTTATATAATAATATATGTACAGGAGTTTATAAAAAAGATATTGATAACGGGGAAATATATCAAACACATTATTATTGTTCTGCAAATTTGAATTTTATTGAATCGAATAAATATGAAGTTTCTAATATACTATCTGTTGAGACAGGAGAAGGTAATACTTCATTTAATTTAACTACATTTATGTATTTTCCAATAAAAATCGAAATAGAATTAAAAGATTCTCAAGATTTAATAATTCAAAATATAAATTTCATTTCAAAAGACAAAGATTTAGTACGTAAGAAATTTGAGTCTCTAAAAAAATCAGATTATTACTATCATTATTTATTTATAAATTATTTAAGAAAAAGTGGTATTGATTGTAAATTAGAGATATTAGATAATAGAGACAAATTAAAAGATGAATTACCAGATGTTCTTGATGAAACAGATTTTAACAAATATTTTTTAAAATTGAAATCAAAAAAAGTTTTTTATATAGCAAGTTTAAAAGAAGAAGAAAAAGATATTTATTTAAGAAAGAATGGATTTTGGGACTTTTTTTATTTTGATTTTATTGATGAAAAGAATAGACGTTATAATGATTTAAGTCATGGGGAACAAATGATTTTTGGACAACTATTAAATATTTACTTTTATAGTAAATCTAATGATGATTTATTATTCTTGTTTGATGAGCCTGAAACTTCTTTACATTCTGATTGGCAAAAGAAATATATTGAAGAAGTTATAATATTATTAGAGAGATTAGATAGAAAATATCATTTTCTTTTTTCTAGTCATTCAGCATTTCTATTATCAGACTTACCAAAAGAAAATGTAATATTTTTAGAAAAAGATGAACAAACTGGAAATTGTATAAATGCAACTGACAAAATGAAAGATTTTAAAACTTTTGGAGCAAATATCCATACTTTACTTTCTCATGGGTTTTTTATGAAAGATGGACTTATGGGTGAGTTCGCAAAAAGTAAGATTGAGAGAATAAAAAGGTTTTATGATTTTACAACTAAATATAAAGATAGGATTTTTTCAAAAGAGAAAGTATATTTAAGAATTGAGAAATATTATAAATCAAATAAAAAAGAATTTGAACATATCTCTTCTATCATAGGTGAACCATTTTTACAAAAGGTTATAAAAAACTATTTAGATGAACTTGAAGAGATATTCGATAAAGAAAACTATAAACAAAAAAGATTAAAAAAGTTAGTTGAAGAGTTTGGAGAAGATACTTTGAGAGAGTATTTAAAGTAATGACAAGTTTAAATTATAATAACTATTTAAAAGAAAAAGACTTTGATATAAAAAAAGAGTATTTCATATCTTTAAACAAAAGTAAATTTGATACTAAAAATGGTGAGTCTTTAGAAGATAGATATAAAAGATATATAAAGACTACTGGTCCTTTTAGAGATGTTTTTAAAGCTTATAGTTTAGAATATATTATATTAGTAAAGACTGATAGCTTAAAAGATATAGTAGCTGATATAGAGTATAAGATTTCTAAACTAACAGAAAAGAAAAAAAAGAATTTATATCAAAAAATAAAAGATTTATTTAAATATGAAAGTAAGTTTCAAGGTGATGTTATCACACCATTTTTCACAGACAACTTTGATTTTAAAACTTGCTTTTATTGCAACAAAGATTTTATTACAAACTTTGAAAAACAAAAGGGTGTATACACTTCTACTTTTCAGTTAGACCACTTTTATGATAAAGGAACTTATCCTTATTTAGCATTGTCTTTTTATAATCTTATTCCTTCATGTTCCACTTGTAACTCTAAAAAAGTAAAAGGTAGTGAAAGTATGATAGATACTATTGCTCCAAATAGTAAAGATTTTAGATTTCATGAAAAAGTTAAGTTCAAACTATCCTTAGATAAAAACTGTAAAAATTTACATATAAAAGATAAAGATGATATAGATATAAAGCTTAAAGAGCAGTTCTCAAAAGAGTATGAAAAGTATATAAAAGTTTTCAAACTAAACGAAAGATACAAAGCCCATAAAGATATAGTTTATGTCATGATAGAAAAAGCAGAACTTTACCCAGATACTAGACTAAAAGAGTTGCAAGACCTAACAGGTATTCCATATCAACAAATAAAAAAAGATATATTTAACTTGATAGATGAAGATGAAGACCTATCAAAAAAACCGTTTTCAAAACTAATCAAAGACATAAGTGAAGAATTAGACTTAATTTAATCCTTCAATCTCTTAGCAAAAATAGGAGCTATATTCATCACTATAAAAAGTCTTACTATATGGTGTAGGGTTATATATGGTACATTTGCACCTACTAGTATGGCTATTAGATTTAGTTCGGCTTGTCCACCTGGACTAAAAGCTAGGATTGTAGAGATGATAGGAAAACCAAAACTAAAGTAAGCGATACTTATAAAGATACTTGATATTAAAGCTAGTATGATAAAGTGTCCAAAAGTTCCTATTAGTGTTGAGATGATAGTCTTCATCTTTACACCTCTAAAAGTAAAACCTATGATTGTACCAAATACCACTTGTACAAACTTCAAAAACTCATCTGGTACTGTTGTTGTGATAACTCCTGTAGAGTGAACAGCTATACTTGCTATCATAGGGCCTATTAGATATGCAGCTGATAGTTTTATTTTTTTAGCTATTACTCCACCTGCAACACCTATAAAAATCAAAGCTATAAATTCAGGCATATTTATAGAAGTGATTGGTTGTGTGATTAGTTTGTTTCCACTTATATCAACTTTGAAGATATACTGTATTATAAAAGGTAAACTTACAACTATAAAGAAAAGTCTTGATGATTGAACTAAAGTGATTTTTGAGATATTTGCTTTTATCTCTTCACCTATGATTACCATCTCTATTACACCACCAGGCATAGAGCTTAGATAAGCAGTCTTTTTATCAAACCCTTGAAATCTATAATAGTAATACATCCCACAAAGGATAGTTAAAATAGTAAAAGGTATCACAAGAAGTAAACTATAAAAATATACATCAATATACTGCAATATCTCAGGAGTAAAAGCACTTCCAATAGTAAGACCTATTAGTATTCTAGCAGGAGTTGAGAAAGGCTTAGGGCTTAATATAGGAAGATTTTCAAATCTCATAGCAACAGAAGAAGCAAAGATAGCTCCTAAAAGCCAAGGCAAAGGCAATCCTAAAAAAATAAAAAGAATTGATCCACAAACTCCAATTCCTAAAGCTAATAACATTTTATATAAATTTTGTGAGTTTGGCATGCTGTTCCTATTGTAGATAAAAGTATTATAGAAATTGTATTAAATAAAAACTTCAATTCCCAAAAGGAGGAAGCAAAAAAAATGGGTTGAAGTATTTATTCCTAGTCACAGGATAGGTATATTTGGAGGTATTAGGCTTAAATACTTGCTCTTCTATAATACTCATAAAGTAATAGTAATAAAATAAAATGTAAGAAAAATCAAATTTAAACTTCTATACTAAAAATAGCACCATTTTGTGAGTTTTTAACTTTGATAACTCCATTCATCTTCTCTTCTATGATAAGTTTAGTCATATAAAGCCCAATACCAGTTCCATAATCAAACTTAGTTGTAAAGTAAGGGTCAAATATCTTATCTATAATCTCTTTGTTTACTCCCCCTGCATTATCTTCGATACATAAAGTATTTTCATTTTCAAGATAGATTTTGATTAGTGGTTCTTTTATTTTTCTCTCTATTAAAATATCTTTTGCATTTGAGATTATATTTACGACAGCTTGAGCATACTCATTTTTATAGCCGTTTATTATAAGACTCTCATTTACTTGTATATCTATTTGTATATTGTGGTATTTTAAAGTTGAGTTTACAATATTTACAGCATTTGTAACAGCTTCATTTATACTAAACTCTTCTTTTATTGACTTTGGATTAAAGAAGTTTCTAAAATCGTCAATTGTTCTTGACATATATTCAAGTAAGTCATTTGCTTCATCAACTCGTTTTGTAAGATACTCTTTATCAAGCTCTTTAAAATCATAAGCAGATTCTATATCAAAGAAAAGTCCTGATATTTGAGATAAAGGCTGTCTCCATTGATGGGCAATATTTCCTATCATCTCTCCCATAGCAGCCATTTTTGAACGCTGTATTAAAAGGTTTTCTTGTTTTTCATTCTCTTTTTTTAGTTGGGTTCTCTCAGTTATATCTCTAAGAGAAGCAAAAAGAAGATTTTCACTATCATATGAATATATGATGATATTTAACTCTATTGTTTTTATTTCACCAGTTTTTGTTTTAAGTTCTACTGTTTTAAATAGTGAGTTGTTTTCTTCAAGAGCTTTTATCTCAAGGTTTATAAATAGTTCAAAAAACTCTTTATTTGCAAGTTCATCTTTTTCATATTTTGTAACTTCTAAAGCTGTATCATTAAAGCTTGATACTCTAGCATTATCTTCAGATAATTCTGAGATTATAAAAGCATCGTTAGTGTGGTTGAAAAGAAGTCTAAATCTTTGTTCATTTCTTATTACTTTTCTTTTGTATTTTTCAAAAAGCTTTTCTATTTTCTTTGTAAATAAAATTGAAAAGATAAAAAAGATTATTGTCATTATAGTTATGATGATAAAAAGTTTGATGATATTTTTATACATATTATCCAAAGATATAACTCTTTCTTTCTCAATAATATTATATATTTGTGATAAGTCAACTCCTACAGCAATAAAGTATCTAAGATTTGTAAGGAAAGTTCCATAAAGAACTTTTTGATTATTATCGTAGATGAGGTAGTCATTCCCTTTGTAGTTTGATCTTATCATTAGTTTTTCGATTGCTTCAAGCTCATCTTTTGAAGTTTGGATATTCTTTTCAATTAGAAGATGGCTTTGTGTTGTGATATTGTTTAAACTATTTAGCTTGTATATAAATAAAAACTCCTCTTCATTAAAGTTTTGAAGTACTATTTTTTTAAGTAGTTTCTCTTTTAGCTCTTCTTTTCTACTTTCTAAAAATGAAGCAGAACCTATTATAATACCAAGCTCTTTTATATGTCTTGAGTATGTGATTCTTTTGTTTGGTTTATACCAAAAATATTCCACATAGTTTTGTTTGTTTTGATTTGCTTCTATCATCTCATTTATGAATTTTACACCATTTATATCTTCAAAATCCAAGAAATTCACTCCTTCATCTCTTGGTTTTTCTGTATTTAAAAGTAAATATCCATTTGTATCATAAATAAAATAGTGAATGTCATTTTGTTTTTGGGCTATTTGCCTAACTGAATTTATGATTAGCTTTTTTTGTTCTTCTTTTGATAGATTTTTAGAGTTTTCATAAAGGGAATAAGCAAGATTATGTGCGATAATTGATTGGTTTTTTATTCTTTGTTTCTTACTATTTAAAATAGATAATCTTTCAAACTCAATATCATTTTTTAGGTTTTCTATGGCAGTCTTTATGTAAAACTTTTCCCTATCTATTATAGTGTCTTTGAAGTTTTTGATATGACTTTTAAAGTTGTCATATTCAGTCTTTATAAGGTTTGAACCTATAATAGTTGCAACAAGTAGTATGATTATAGTAGAACTAAGAAGCGTGATTTTCTTTATTCTTTTTTCTACATTTTCCTCATAGTTTCTTTTCAAGATTTAGTTTATACCCCATATTTGATATGTTTTTTACACAATTAAAAGGAATTTTTTTCCTTAAAAATCCAATACTTGTACGAAGTGAATTTAAACTCATAGGTTCATCTTCCCATACATACTGTTCAATCTCTTCATAGTTTACAACTCTATTTTTATTAGTAACTAGAAGCTTTAAAAATAAAAGCTCTTTTTTTGTCAAATCAAGCTCTTTTTCATCTACATAAAAAAGTGATGTTGTATTGTCAAAATAAAAGTTTTCATCAAGATATATCTTTTTCTCTTTTGTTTTCTCTAAGCCTTCTACAGCTTTTGTAAGTGCTGGAAGAAGATTTCTACTTGTAAGTGGTTTGATTATATATTTTTCTAAATTAAGTTCAATTGCTTCAAGTAAATAGTCTTTATCACTAAAGGCTGTTGAGATTATGATTTTTGTACTTTTATCAGATTGTCTTATTTTTTTTGCAAGTTCTATGCCGTTTAGTTTTGGCATATTTATATCTGTTAGAATTATATCAGGTTGGTGTTTTTTATAAAGCTCAAAGCCTTCTTCTCCATCACCTGCTTCATAAAGTTTATAAAACATACGATTTAAAAATCTTGAGTTTACTGTTCTTACACCTTCATCATCTTCGATATATAGTATTGTGTATTCTTTAAACTTTTCCATGATAAATCCATGTTAAGAAAAAGAAGCTATTAAGCCTCTTTTCTTTTTTCTTTCATTTTAGCGAAAAACTCACTAATTACTGGCATAAATAAAACAAGAACAGTAATTATTAAGATACTTAAAGTAATAGGTCTTTCCCATAAAAATGATAATGAACCATCACTAATAGTAAGTGCTCTTCTTAAATTGTCTTCCATCATTCCACCTAAGATAAATCCTAAAATCATTGGAGCCATAGGATAATCAATAAGTCTTAAGAACAATGCAACAACAGCAAAGATAGTCATCATGTAAATATCAAAGTTGTTAAATGTCACTAAATAAACCCCAATTAATGAGAAGAATATAATAAGTGGTAACAACAGCTGTCTTGGTAATGTTAATAACTTAGCGATATAAGGAATTAACGGTAAATTTAAAATTAAAAGAACAATATTTCCAATATACATTGAGATAATTACTGACCAAAATAGGGCAGGGTTATCAACATACATTGTAGGTCCTGGTTGAATTCCATACGAAATTAAAGCACCTAAAATAATAGCAGTTGTTCCACTTCCTGGAATACCAAGAGTTAAAAGTGGTACAAACGAACCTGAACATGCTGCATTATTTGCACTCTCAGGAGCTGCTAAACCTTTTACATTTCCTTTTCCAAATGTAAGTTTCTCTTTTGCTTTTGCAAAACTTCTCTCCATTCCATAAGCTAAAAATGAAGCAATTGTAGCACCTGCTCCTGGAAGAACACCTACAAAGAAACCAAGAACTGAAGATCTTCCAACTGTTGGAACCATCTCTTTTACTTCTTCTTTTGTAAGTTTAAGTGAACCAATGTCCTTCTTTAACTCTTCTTTTTCTTTATCAGAATGGTCTTTATTTTCAAGTACATTCATAAGTGCTTCAGATAAGGCAAATGCTGCCATAGCTAAAAGTAGAAATGAAATACCATCAATTAAATCTAATCTTCCAAAAGTAAATCTTGCAATTCCTGAGTCACTATCTGTTCCAACAGTTGCAAGCATTAGACCAAAAACAGTCATAATTGCTGCTTTTAAAAACTTTCCTTTTCCTGCAAAAGCAGCAACAGCAGTTAAACCTAATACCATTAAAGCAAAGTAATCAGATGACTGGAAACTTAAACTTACACTTGCAAGTGCTGGTGCTGCAAATAATAAGAAAATAGCAGCGATTGTTCCACCTGTAAATGAAGCATAAGCAGCAATTGCTAATGCTTTACCTGCTTGACCTTTTTTAGCCATTGGGTAACCATCAAATGAACTTGCAACCGTTCCTGCAACACCTGGGGCATTGATTAGAATTGATGAAGTTGAACCACCAAAAATAGCACCATAATAAACACCAGCAATTAAGATAAGTCCAGAAGCTGGATCCATACCGTAAGTGATTGGAATCATAAGTGCAATAGCTGAAATAGGACCTAATCCTGGAAGCATACCAATAAATGTACCAGCAAAACAACCAATTGCAACCATAAATATATTGTAACCTGAAAGGGCAGTACCAACCCCTTGTAATACACCATCCATCATGATTCACCTCCTGCTATGGCATCAAAAATCATTCCTGGGTCAATATATACACCTAATAGATTGTTTAGTATTAAATAAAACCCTACAGACACACCAACTGAAATTAAAAATATTCTCTTTAAATTTCTCTCTTTTAATATTAAAAAACCAAGTGCTAAGAAGATAATCGTAGCTATAATAAATCCTAAAGTTCTAATAGTAAACCCATAGAAAATCATCGCAACTATAAATAATGCAGTTGTTTTAAAATCTAAAGTTTTAAGATAAGATAGTGATAGTACATCTTCATCTTTTTTAACTATTGAAAAAATTAGAATAAGTATTGAGATAACAATTCCTGCAACTCCTATATAAAAAGGGAAAGTAGAAGCTGTCATTACTTCAAATTGTGAACCTGGCATCTTTTTTATGTTAAATACATTGTAGAAATAAAAACATGAAAAAACTAAAAAGAATATTGCTCCTATTGAATTTTTCGTCATAATAAATCCTTTCATATAAGCAGAGATTACTCTCTACTTATCTTATAGAAACCCCATTTCTTTCATTAAAGAAGAGATGATTTTTTCTTGTTTTTCTAAGAAAGTAGTAAACTCTTCTTTTGGTTGATAAAGGTTAGTCCATCCATTTCTTTTTCTCACATCTTCCCACTCTTTTGTGTCATACATTTTTTCTAAAGTAGCTGCAAATGCATCAACTTTTTCTTGTGGTAAGTTTGGTGCAGCAAAGAATCCTCTCCAGTTAGCAAAGTAAGCATCTACACCCATACCTTTAAAGCTTGGGATTCCATCGATATCTTCATTTGCAGTAATACCAATAATTCTTACTTCACCTTTTTTATGTTTTTCAAGAACCTCTCCAAGTCCAGTTGAAAGTACATCTACTTCACCAGTTAAAAGTCCTGCAAGAGCTTTTCCTCCTGCATCATAAGCAACATATCTTACAGAAATTGGATTTCCACCAGCTGCTTTAAATACTTGTGCAGCAACTAAGTGGTCCATAGAACCTCTTGAACTTCCACCTGCAATTTTTACTTTTCTTGGGTTTTTATCAAACTCAGCTTTTACATCTGCCCAAGTTTTGTATTTAGAATCAGTTTTAACAACTAATGCACCATAATCAGCAACAACAGAAGAAACTAAAGTTAAATCTCTAAATGATTGAGGGAAAACACCTTGTAATGATCTAATTACAATTGGAGTTGAATTTACCATTAAAGTATCTTGTTGTTTTGCTGCTGTCTCAATTAAGTAAGCGATGGCTTTACCACCTCCACCACCTGACATATTTTCAAATGATGTTTCTTTTACTAAATTTGAGTTTTTAAGTGCCTCTCCAACACCTCTAGCAGTTCCATCCCAACCACCACCAGCACCACCTGGAATTAAAAAGTGAACCTTGTCAACTGTAGAAGCAAGTGTAGCTGTAGCACTTCCTGCAACAAGCATTCCTGCGATAGTTAAACTTTTACAAAATTTCGTAGCTATATTTTTCATTTTCTATCCTTTTCGTTTTATATATTTTAAGTTTAGGTGAAAAAAATGTAAGAAAAATAAAATTGTAATAAAAAAATAGGGAATTTTAAAGATTTATTATATAAACCTCAAATCCAAAGAAGGAAGCGAAAAATGGATTTGTAGGTTTATATCGTTTATGTTAGTATTAAGTCAATATTGTAATAATATTTATATTATGCTGCCCTAGAAAAAAGGAGCCTTTCTAGAGCAAGCGAGAAATTACATTCTAATTTCTTCTCTTTTTTGTAAGAATGCCCATCTCTCATCAATTCTTTTTTGCCACTCTTCAATTAAGTATTCATTTTCAGGTTTGAATAAGTGTTTAAATCTTGGTTGTGCACCTAAATAATCTCTTACTGGAATTACATTTTTAGGTCTATAAGTGATGTTTAATTCTCTTCCATCAATGATTTCATATAATGGGAAAACTAATGAATCAACTGCTAAATCAGAAACTTCAATAGTTTGGTTTGGTGCGAATTTCCACTCAGTTGTACAAGCAGACATTGCATTGATAAATACAGGACCTTCTGTATCAAATCCTCTTTGGATTTTCTTAACCATATCTTTCCATTTATTTGGAGCAACTTGTGCAACATAAGGAGCACCGTGAGCTGCCATAATAGATACGATATCTTTCTTCTGTCTTTTCTCACCATAAGAGTGAGAACCAGCAGGAGCTGTTGTAGTAGAAGAACCAATAGGAGTTGAAGAAGATCTTTGCCCACCTGTATTAGCATATACTTCGTTATCTAAACAAACGTACATGAAGTCATGTCCTCTTTCAAAACATCCTGAAATCCATTGGAAACCAATATCATAAGTAGAACCATCTCCACCAAATGTTACAAACTTTGGTTGTGGCTCATCAGCAGAAATTCTACCTTTGTTTCTTAATGCTTTGTTCATAGTCTCAACACCTGCCATTGCAGTTGAAGAGTTTTCAAAACCGATATGAATCCATGAACAGTCCCATGAAGTATGAGGGTAAATTGCTGTACAAACTTCTAAACATCCAGTTGAAGCAGATACAACTAAGTTGTCATTAGTTGCATTTAAAACTTCTCTTACGATAATAGAGTGAGCACAACCAGGACATAGAAGGTGTGAACCTTCAAATCTCTCTGCTGCTGTTGAAAACGTTTTTAAGTTTTTAATTACTTTTTGTGTACTCATATTTATTTTCCTTCCACATTGTAGAAGCTTAATTCAGGACCTCTAACACCAATTAATCTTTGGATGTTACCTGATAATTTACCGTCTTTTGCTTCTTTATCTAATGTTCTAAAGATATCTTTTAATCCTGCAACAGTCATATCTCTACCACCTAATCCGTAGATTAAGTTAGATAATAATGGTCTTGCAGGTGTGTTGAATAATGCACCAGATATTTCATTGTATAATGCACCAACAGTTCCACCAGGAGCTGATCTATCCATACAAGCTACTGCTTTTACATTTTGTAATTTTGCAGCTACTTCTTCTAGTGGGAAAGGTCTAAATAATCTAGGTGCAACAACACCAGCTTTAATACCTTCTTCTCTTAATTGATCAATTGCAATCATTGCAGTTTCATATGTTGAACCTAAACATACGATTGCTACTTCTGCATCTTCCATACCATAAGATTCAACTAATTTGTATTCTCTTCCAGTTAATTCTTTGAATTCTGCAAAAATTTCTTCAACAACATCTTTTGATGCCATTAATGCAGCATGTTGTTTAGCTTTGTGCTCAAAGTGCCAATCTTGCTCAGTTTGTACACCATGTGTTACAGGTTTATCAAAGTCTAATAATGCATTAACTTTAGTATACTCACCTACGAATTTCGCAGCTACTTCATCTTTTAAAGGAGTCACATTTTGTGCCGTATGTGAAGTCATGAATCCATCTTGGTTAGAAATTACTGGTAACCTAACAGCTGGATGCTCAGAAATTTTAAATGACATTAAAGTCATATCGTAAGCTTGTTGTGGGTTAAATGCGTCAATTGATACCCATCCACAATCTCTTGTTAAATATAAATCAGAGTGGTCTCCATTTACGTTAAGAGGTGCAGCTAAAGCTCTATTTACAAGACATAATACAACTGGAATTCTCATACCTGATGCTTGGTATAAAGTTTCAATCATAAGTGCTAAACCTTGAGAAGATGTTGCAGTCGCAACTCTACCACCAGCAGCACCAGCACCGATACATCCTGACATTGCAGCATGCTCAGACTCAGTCATAATAACTTCACCATCAATGTATCCGTTCGCGTGGAACATTGCATAGTTTTCTACTGTTGCAGTTGAAGGAGTAATAGGATAAGCAGCAACTACATCAACGTCAGCTTGTCTTAAAGCTTGAGAGTTTGCCATGTTTCCATCCCAAACTTCTACCTCGTTTAATTCCATAATTCTACTATTCATTACTTTTCACCTCTTTTTTTCTTCTCTGGCCATTTAGCAAGTGCATCTTCAACTGTTTCATATTCGTTGAACATTAATAAAGATTTTGGATTTGTAGGACATACACTTACACATAAACCACATCCCTTACAGTGTTCGTAATCAACACCTTTCATCTCTTTATTTCTAGCGATGATTGAAGTATCCGGACAGAATACCCAACAGTTTTGACAGTCAATACATGTTTCAGAATTCCATACTGGCTTAATAACTCTCCAGTCACCTACTGACATGCTTTTTGAACTTGTTTCAGAATAGTTTCTTTCTTCTGGTTGAATATCAGCAATGTTGTAATCAACATCACCTTCGAATGTATATAAAGCAGCACCTGGTACTAGCTCATCCCATCCCATTTCATTAATTGGTTTACTCATATCTTATCCTTTAGTGAACTTCGTCGTAAGCTCTTTGGATTGCAATCATATTAGCATCAATAATATTTTGAGGTAATTTTTTTAATACCCCTTTCATTGCTTCTTTAAAGAACTCTAATTCATACATTCCGCTAACTTTCATAAATGCACCTAACATTGGTGTATTTGGAATAGCTCTACCAATTGTATCTCTTGCAATTTGTAGACAGTCTAAAATGTATACTCTATCTTCAATTCCTTGTAATTCAGGAACTGAATCAATTAACTCTTGTTTGCTAAGGTGTGTAGTAATAATATATTTTGTTGTATCTTTACCATTAGCAGTAATGTCATCAGTAAATGCTAATCCTGGATCTAAAATAAATACATAGTCAGGACTCATAAATTTTTCGTGATTTAAAATAACTTTATCATCAATTCTATTGTAGGCAGTCATAGACGCACCTCTTTTTGCTGAACCATAAAAGGCAAAAGCTTGTACTTCTTTTCCAGATTGTGCAACAATCGAACCAAGTCCTTTTGCTCCAGTAACAGCACCTTGACCTGCTCGGCTATGCCATCTAATTTCTAACATAGTGGCTCCTTAAATATTAAATTTGACTTAAAAAATTTAATTAGTCTTTTGTATTATACATACTTTTAACTTAGAATGTACTTTCATTAAGTTTGAATAAGGCTAATATGTAACTTATCTAAACACTTTTAAATTTTTTAAACACTAGTATTTTACTAATAATTAGAACTTAAAAATAATAAATTAAATGTTATTTTAAAAGTTATAAAATATTAAAGGTCTTATTTTATGGTCTTTTACAATAAGTTGGCAAATATTATTATTTCGTATCTAAATTATAGGAATTATATCTTAAATTTATGTAGAAATAGTGTATTAGTTTAAAAAATTAAGTTAAAAATAAGTTTGGTTTCTTTAAGAATTAGTAGTTTTTGAGCAAAAAAAATTAATTTTTTTGCTCTTTTATAAATTTTACAGCTTCAAAAGCATTAGATTGTATATAGTTTGTATATAAAGAGAGTTCTTCTTTCTTTCCATATCCACATAAAACACCAACACTTTTAATATTTGCTTCATTTGCTGCTATTAAATCAAGTTTTGTATCTCCAATCATCCAAACATCATGGCTATTTTTATCATAGTTCATCTGTTCCAATGTAATATTAATAGGCTCAGGATGTGGTTTTGGATTCTCAACATTTTCTCTTCCTGTTACTATTTCAAAATGATGATTGATATTTAAGTTCTCTAATAATGGAATAGTGTACATTCTTGTCTTTGTTGTTACAACTGAAACCCTTGCATAAGAAGCAGCATATTGTACCGCTTCAATAGCATTTTCTAAAAGATAAGTTTGTTCTTTTGAAATTTCTCTATATTTATTTTTATAAGAATCAACAAAATCCCATTTTTTATCATCTTGTACACCAAGGTTCACATACATTACATCTAATGGATAACCAATAAGATCTTTAATATCTTGTGTTGTTCCTTTAAAATCAAATTCTAATTCTTCAAATGAGTGATAAAAACATCCAATAATTGCATCTGTTGAATCTATTAATGTCCCATCTAAATCAAATAGTATGATAGTATCTTTATTCATTTATATTTATTCCTTTATCCAATCTTTTTGGTTATGTGTAATACCAATAAAAGCTGGTTCTACATTTTTAATATCTTTATTTACAACAGTAATCGAGTTTGGTATATATAAGAAAATATAAGGCAAATCATTGGCAATAATTTTAAATATTTTTCTATAGATTTTACCTAACTCTTCCCTATTTACAGTTATTGAGCCTTGCTCTATTAAACTGTCTACTTCTTTATTTTTATATCCTACAAGATTAAATCTTCCTATCTTTGTAGAATCACTATGCCAAAGAGGGTAAGCATCAGGCATTAAAGCTAAACTCCAACCAAGTAAAACTGCTTCAAAATTTCTTGGATGTACAACTGTATTTAAAAAAGCTTGCCACTCCATAACTCTAATCTTCATTTTTATACCAGCTTTTGCAAGTTGGTATTGAAGAATTTGAGCTGCATTTATCCTAATATCATTTCCAGTATTTGTAATTACTTCAAAAGTAAAGGGATTTTTTTTATTAAAACCAAGTGACTTTAAAATCTCAATTGATTTATTTATATTTGTAGTACTTTTAACTTCATTATTATATGCAAAACTACCTGGTAGAAAAGGTCCATTACAAACTTGTCCGTGTCCAAAGAAAAGAATATCTACTAACTCTTGTTTATCAATAGCTAAAGATATAGCTTCTCTTATTTTTTTGTTTTTAAACTTTTCATGATTTAAATTAAACCCTAAATATGAGTATGAAAAACTTTGACTCTCAATAATTTTGAAATTGTTTTTAAAGTCATCATTTATTTGTCTATCAACTTGAATAGGAGTAAGTCCTGCGATATCTAATTTTTTTTGTTTTAAGAACAGAAATGAAGTATTTGTATCAGGTAAAAATTTAAAAGAGATTTCATCAATTTTTGGTCTTCCTTCAAAATAATCATCATTTGCATATAGTTTTATATCAGAACCTGTTTTAAAGCTATCTATTTTATATGGACCAGTACCAATTGGCTTTTTATTAAAATTGCTAGTCATTAAATCTTTTTCATCTTTTAGTAAATGATATGGTAGAACTCCAACCATCCATGTTTCTAATGCTTTAAAATATGGTTTTTTATAAATAACTTCTATTGTGTATTTATCTAAAGCTTTTACACTATCAACAAGTTTAAAATTTGATTTAATTGAAGTGAAAACTTTTGGAGAGATAATCTGCTCATAAGTAAAGATTACATCTTTTGAAGTGAATTTTTCTTTATCATGCCAAAGAACATTTTCTCTTAGTTTTATAATTAGTTTTGTTGGTGTTTCAAATTTATATGATTTAGCTAAATCAACAGTAGGATTACCATCTTTGTCATATTTAAATAATCCATTAAAAAGCCATCCTGATACTTGAGAACTAGCACTATCATTTGATAAAATAGGGTTAAGTCTACTTGGACTTGAACTAATTGACATATTTAGTGTACTAGAATATACGAAGCTTATGAATATAAAACTTGTAATAATGGTTTTGAATAGTAAGTTAAATTTTTTCATACGATATTGTATTTAAATTGTGATAAAAAAAAAGGAAGCAATTTCTTGCTTCCTTTTGTATTTTGTAAAAACAAAGTATATAAAGATAAAATATCGATTATCTTTTTGAGAATTGACCGCTTTTTCTTGCTTTTCTTCTTCCGTATTTCTTTCTTTCTACTGCTCTTGCATCTCTTGTTAATAATCCGTAAGGCTTTAAGATAGTTCTGAATTGCTCATCATAAGCAACTAAAGCTCTTGAGATTCCGTGTCTAATAGCATCAGCTTGTGCAGAGTAACCACCACCTAAAGTTTTAACAACGATGTTTACAGAAGTTTCTTGTTTAGATACTTCTAATGGTTGCATAACTCTTTTTTTAGTTGCTTCGTGTCCACCTAACCATGCGTCTAAAGATTGACCGTTGATAGTAAGTTGACCGTTACCGTTCTCTAGCCATACTTTAGCTACAGCTGTTTTTCTTCTTCCTGTTGCGTAAACTTTTGCCATTAGTCTTATCCTTTAATTTGCGCAGTGTGAGGGTGTTCTGAACCTGCGTATACTTTTAATTTTTTTAACATTTCTTTACCAAGTTTTGTTTTTGGTAACATACCTCTTGTAGCTAATTTGTATAGCTTCTCTGGGTTGTTATTTAACATGTCAGACATTTTGTGAGTTTTAGTCGAACCAAAGTATCCTGAGTGAGTAAAGTAGTTTTTATCTTCTAATTTAGCACCTGTAAATTTTGCTTTAGATGCATTAATGATTACAACGTAATCTCCACAGTCAACGTGTGGTGTAAATAAAGGTTTGTTTTTACCTCTTAAGATAGTTGCAACTTCAGTAATGATTCTACCGAAAACCTTACCTTCTGCGTCTACTACTATCCAATCTCTTTCGATTTCGTTAGCTTTTGCCATTTGAGTAAATTTCATTTATTTTCTCCGCTTTTATTAATGAGGTGGAATAGTAGTGTAGTTATACTTAATTATAACTTAAATTAAGTAAAATTTAAAATTTTATTGAAAATTCAGAACCTTTATTGTGAATTGAGTCTATTTCTAGCTCAAAAGAGTGCAGATTTAAGATAGATTGAACAATAAATAAACCAAGTCCTAATGAGTTATTCCAACCATTTTTTGATACTCTGTAAAACTTTTGTTTAATCCTTTCTAAATCAATTTCTTCAATACCTATACCTCTATCAATGATTTTTATACTATGTTGTGTAATTTCAACAGTAACAACATCTTCTGAGTACTTTAAAGCATTTTCAATTAAATTTGAGATTGCCATACTAATAAGAGTTGAATCAACTTTTAACTCTACATCTTCACCTATTAGTTCAATTTCTCTGTTTTTATAATTATCTTTTAAATCAGAAATAATCTCTTCTATTAGAGATTTCATTGATGTGGGTATCAAAATAATCTCTTGTTTACCTTCTTCAAGTTTTAAAGTAAGTCTTAACTTATCAATAATATTTGACATTTTAAGAGAGTTTGAATGTATTTTTTTTAAAAACTTCTCTTTTATGCTTTCTGGCATTTCTTTATCATTTAAAATAGTTTCGGTATATCCAGAAATAATTGCAATAGGATTTTTAAACTCATGTGAAAGAGCAGAGATAATCTCATCTTTTTGTCTATTTGCAAGTTTTAACTTTGCATTTTGTTTAGCTTTTTGTTTCTCTTTTTTTCTTAATTTTATTGCAACTTTATTTAGTATTTTTGTAATCTTATGAAATTCTAGTGTAAAGTTTGATTCAAGTTCTGGTGTTGCCTTCTTTGAAGTTAATTGGGTTAAGAAATTCAGAATTGATTCTGTTTCATCTTTTATTTTTAAACTAATAAAATAAGAAGCTAAAAAAGCTACTACTATAAAAAACGTAATGAAAGCAAAAATTTGAATTGCTAATTTCATAAAGTTGTCTGTAATATTATCTGTATAATCAGACATTCTAATAAAATATATTTTTTTGTCTATTGTAATTTTTTTTGCAATATAAAGTAATTCTTTATGCATAGTTGTGGAGTATCTTATACTTTTACCTATACCAAAATCTTTTGCCTCAAGAATCTCTTCTCTATTTGCATGATTTTCAAGAAGAATTTTGTTTTTATCACTCTCTGCTATTACATTACCTCTTTCATCAACTATTGTAATTCTAAGTTCAATTTGAGAGTGTAGGTCTTTGATAATATTATCAACATCACTTAAATCATTTAATACAATTGATAAAGTATCAATATTTTGGATTAGGTTTTTTTCAATTTGGTCTAAATATATATTTTTTGACCAAAAGTAAGTAACAATACTTAAACTAATTAGTATGGCAACAAATATTAAAATAAAAGTTCGAAGAAAAAGTTGATGTATCTTTAGCAAAAAATGTAACCTTCCCCTCTAATTGATTTGATGTAGTTTTTTTCTCCATCTGGATCAATCTTAGCTTTTAGTCTTTTTACAGCAACATTAACTGTTTTCATTTTTTTATCTAATGAATCTTCCCATACTGAATTTAAAAGATGTTCTCTTGTCATTAGTATGTCTTTATTTTTCATAAACTCTAAAAGTAAATCATGCTCTAAATGAGTAAGTTCTAACTCTTGTTCATCAATAAAAAACTTTTTATTAGAAGCTTTATATACAATATCTCTGATTTTTAAAACATCTACATCTTTAGTAGATCTTTTTATTACAGCTTTGATTCTAGCAACCAATTCTTTTACATTAAAAGGTTTAGTAATATAATCATCAGCATGTGATTCAAAACCTTCAAGAATATCTTCATCTTTATCTTTTGCTGTTACATAAATTACAGGATTGTTGTAACCTTTTTTTCTTATATCATCAATAAATGTAGTTCCTTCACAACCAGGAAGGTTTCTATCCATTAAAATTAAATCTATTTTTTCTTCTTCAAAGATTTTCTCAAGATTTTTATCAACATTTAAAAAACCAATTGTTTCAAAACCTTCTTTTTGCAGTGTATACTCTAAAAGTTCTAGTATATCTTCTTCATCTTCTACTATTAAAATTACTTTATCTTCCATTGTGGGTATCTCTTTTTAAATTAGATAGGCTTTACTTATCGTTTTTATTTATTCCAGGAGAGAATTTTATTGCTAAAATTCTAAATATGAAGAATACAAAAATTACAGCAAGTAAAAAGCTTATGTCAAAATAGTCTTTGTTGACATTTGTAGATAGTATTATAACATCACGAATTAAAAAAATGATAAAAATATCAATAACAAATCTAAGTCGCAGTTTCTGTTTTTTTACAAAGTCAGAAATCATCTTAACTACTTCCATTACAACAATGAATTCAAGCATTAAGATTATAGCTTTGTAAAACTCTAAGCCAGTAGCAAATATAGCTACAAAAATAATTATCGCAGCAAGTACTTCAAAGTTTGAACGAAAGTACGCTTTAATTTTCAAAATTGCTTTTTTCATGAAATAAGAACAATCTTTAAGATTGCTCTATATCTCCTCCCTTTTCAGCAAAAAGAAGTAAATTACCAATAGACGCAGCTCTATCAGCAGTTTTTTCTAGTTTTCTTAAAGCACTTAAAACTTCAAAATACTCTTTTGATAATTCTAAGTTTTTAGAAATAAGTTTTAAGATGTTTTTTTCAATCATTGCATATAAATCATCTGTTTTACTCTCTTCTACAATAACTCTTTGATACTTCTCTTCAACATGATTAGAAGTTGATTCTTTTAACATACTCATAGATGTTTGAAGTGCAAGAATCGTAGCTTTTTGTAAAGGAATAGCATACTCTAAAATTGTTTTAGTATTTAAATCTTCTGTAAAAGATTTTCTAAAAATTTTAGCAAAAGCTTTTGCATTAGCACCAGCTCTTACTAATTCATTAGTTATTTTTAAATACGAAACTAACTCTCTTAAGTCTTTTGCCTCTGGTGAGTATAATGCTAAAGTTGTAACGATTAAGTTATCAATCTCATTTGATTTATTTGAAATCTTTTTAACTGATAAATCAATGTCTTTTAGTTTTGATAAATCATCATTTTTTAACGCAACAAGTGTTAATTCTAAAGCTTCTATAACACCATTACCAATATCTAAAATTTCATCTTGGATTTTAGATTTTTTCTCTTCATAAGTTTTTAACATTATCCAAACCTTCCTGTAATATAATCTTCTGTTTTTTTATTGTTAGGATTAACAAAAATAGTTTCTGTTTCATCATACTCAATAAGTTTCCCTAAGTGGAAGAATGCAGTATAATCAGCAACTCTTGCTGCTTGTTGCATATTATGTGTAACAGTAATAATTGTATAATCTTTTTTAAGCTCTAACATTAATGCTTCAATTTTTTCAGTTGAAATAGGGTCAAGAGCTGATGTTGGTTCATCCATTAAAATAACTTCAGGTTTAACAGCAATAGTTCTTGCAATACATAATCTTTGTTGTTGTCCACCAGATAAAGAAGTTCCTGGGTCATTTAATTTATCTTTTACTTCATCCCAAAGTCCAGATTTTCTAAGTGATGTTTCAACTAATTCATCACACTCTTTACCTTTTCTTACGATACCATGTTTTAATGGTGCATAAGCAACATTGTCATAAATAGATTTAGGGAATGGATTTGGTTGTTGAAATACCATACCAATTTTTTTTCTTACACTTACTTCATCAACGTCTTTGTCATAGATATTCTTTTTATCAATAACAACTTCACCATCAATTTTTACGATGTTAATTAGGTCATTCATTCTATTTAAACATCTTAAGAATGTAGATTTACCACATCCAGAAGGTCCAATTAATGCCGTGATTTTATTTTCATATAAATCAGCAGTAATATTATGTAAGGCATGGTTATCTCCATACCAAAGGTTTAACTCATCTACTTTAATTTTTACTTTGTTATCTTTTGACATTTTTTCCTCTTTTACCATTTAACTTCGAATTTTTTTCTTAAATAAATTGCTAATGCATTTAATGAAATAAGTACTGATAGTAGTACCATAATACCTGCTGCTGTTTTTTCTATATACATTTTCTCTGGCATACCTGCCCATGTAAATAACTGTGCTGGCATAACTGTTGCTGCTTCTGTAACCATACCTGGTGCATCTGGAATAAATGCAATCATACCAATAATAATTAAAGGAGCAGTTTCACCCATTGCTTGAGCTAAACCAATAATTGAACCTGTTAAAACACCTGGGAATGCAAGTGGTAAAACGTGGTCTCTTGTTACTTCAATTTTTGTTAATCCTAATCCATAACCAGCTTGTCTAATACTATCTGGAACTGCTCTTAATGCTGCTCTTGAACTTACGATAATAATTGGTAATGTCATAAGTGCAAGTGTTAAACCACCAACTAAAGGTGAACTTCTTGGCATTCCAAAAAGGTTAATAAAAATCGCAAGTCCAAGTAAACCAAATAAGATTGATGGAATTGCTGCTAGGTTATTGATATTTACTTCAATAAATCTAGTAAACTTATTATCTTCTGCAAACTCTTCTAAATAGATTGCTGTCATTACACCAATAGGGAAAGCAACAAGCATTGTAATTAATAGTGTTAAAACAGAACCAACCATAGCTGAGTATAAACCTGCATACTCAGGAGTTTTTGAATCTCCTCTTGTGAAGAAAATCGAGTTAAATTTAAGTTCAATTAATCCTTCAGCTTTCATATCATCAATTAAAGCTCTATCTTTTTTCTTTAATCTATAATGGTGACCTTTAATATATTGGTCAACTTGATCGTCTGCTAAAACCCATTGAGTCTTTTTTGTATTTAATAAGCTTGGGTCTTCTTTTATCATTAATGGAAGTTCTCTAATCCAAGCTCTAGAAATTACATTTCTATATTTTCTATCAACAGCTTTTCTATAATCTTTTACAGCTGCTTCACTATAGTTAACTTCAACTTTTAAGTAAGTAACATTAAAAGCTGGTACACCTTTTCCTATAATATCAAATAAGAAGAATGCTAAAAATGCTATTGAGAAGATTAATGAAGTTAATGTAAACTTTTTAAATCTTCCTGCACTTGCATGTCTACTTTTTAATGTTGGGTCGTAAAAAGGATTGTTTTCTTGTTTTTTCTTATCTTTTTTTCTAATCATAATGTGTTCACTTTATACTTTTCTTTGAATTTTCTAATTAATGACAATGAAATCATGTTTAAAATTAATGTAACAACAAATAACATTAAACCTAAAGCAAATGCTGATAGTGTTTCTGGTGAATTAAACTCAAAGTCACCAACTAATGAATTTACAATAGTAACTGTTACAGTTGTCATATCTTCTAATGGATTCCATGATAAGTTTGGTCTTAAACCAGCAGCCATAACAACAATCATTGTTTCACCTAAGGCTTTAGATAAACCAAGAAGTGAAGCTGAGATAATACCTGGCATTGCAGATGGAAGAACAATATTTTTAATAACTTCTCCATGAGTCATCCCTAAACCATAAGCAGCTTTTCTTTGAGAATCAGGAACTGATCTAATTACATCATCAGATAGTGATGAGATAACAGGAATAATCATAATACCCATTACAATTCCTGAAGCTAATGCTGAGTTAAATGTAGCTTCTAATCCAACACTATTTGCAGCTTTTACAATAAAAGGAGCAACAGTAATTGCAGCAAAGAAACCATAAACAACTGTAGGAATACCAGCTAAAACTTCTAAAATTGGTTTTAAATAATCTCTTAATCTAGGACTTGCATATTCACTCATATAAACAGCACTACCTAATCCAATAGGAATTGCTACTAATAAAGCAATAATTGTAATTACAAATGTTCCTGCGAAAATTGGTACTGCACCAAATTTACTTCCTACTACACCTGGAGACCATTCACTACCTGTAATAAAGTACCAGAAACTTCTCATTTGGAAAAACTCTATTGCTTCAAAAAGAATTGAAAATAGAATACCAAATGTTGTTAAAATTGCGATAACTGAAGCAGTAACTAAAGCTAATTTAATTAACCGTTCTATCAGTTCTCTCTTCTTGTTCTTAGATTCAAAAGTGCTCAAACAACTGCCTTTTTGTATAAAATTTAATCAGATTATATTTAAATATGGTTACACAATGGTTACAAGGTTTAAATAGAGGCGCAAAGGGGGAATTGGTACTTTTTAGAGTGTTTTTTTAGGATACTAATTGTGTGGTCAAAGTTTTCAATTTTAGCTTTATTTGAGACTTCAATTATTGCGCATGAAGTTGATAGAAGGTTAAATTTTCTTTTTTGTTCAAACCTATCTTTTGTAATAATATAGCCATTTTTTTTGTCAGTGTTATTATATAGATTTTTGACACTATCTTTAAATTCAGTTAGTACATTGTTTGTAAGCTCAAATAGTTCTTCAAAGTTTTTATTTTTAGCACCAACAAAGAAATCATCTCCACCAATATGAGCAATAAAAAAGTCATTTGTATACTTCTTTTGAAGAAGTTCTGAAAAAATCAGTATAGCCCTATCACCTTGTCTAAAACCGTAGTAGTCATTAAAAGGTTTAAAGTCATTAAAGTCAAAATATAGCATATGCCATATTGCTGAATCTTTATTTTGTGAAGCATCATATATAAAGTTTTCTATTTGTTGATTTCCAGGAAGTTTTGTCAAAGGATTTTGGTTTGATGCAATTTCAATATTTCTTTGATGGGATAATTCTAATAAGGAATTTAGCCCAATAAATCCTTTATATTTATTTGCACTAGTGATAAATATTCCCATTGAATTTTTTGCATTATGGTTAAATCTATCAAGAGTTTTATCAATACCCCAAGATGATTCAACTGATATTACTTTTTTAATATATTTTTTTAATGTAGAAGAAATATTTTTATTTTTTGCTAGAGATAAACCATATTGTGAATATGAAATCTTTTTTATATCAACTTCATAAATTACACCAAGTAAGTTCTTGTGGTCATCAATAATAGGTACAAATACATCATGAGTTCTATCTTTAAAATAAACAAATAAATCATGTAATGAACTATTTATATTTAAAGGTTCGATTTTTTGAATATACTTTTTATCAATAATATGTAAATCATCACTTCTTTTATCATTATGAATTAAATCTAGTATTTTTTGATAGACAGGTTTAATCTCTTTTGTATTGACAGTTGGTTTTTGTATCAAATAGCCTTGAATAAAATCAACACCCATATCTTTACATGTAAGAAACTCATTTTTAGTTTCAACACCCTCTGCTATAACTTTCATACCCATGACATGAGCCATTTCTACAATAGAACTACAAAATAGTTTCTTTTTTGAATCTGTATCTATATTTGTTACAAAAAATCTATCTAATTTTATGATATCAGCTTCTGAAAAATATAAAAGTTTAAGACCTGATACTCCAATACCAAAATCATCAATGGCTAGTTGATAACCACTTTGTTTATATGTTTGAAGCATGCTTGATAAAGCACCTTGTTCAATAGTGGTACCTTTTTCACTTAGTTCAAAACAGATTGTGCTTTTTGTTAGATTGTATTTTTCAAGTATTTTTGAAGTATTACCCGATCTATATGATTTATTATATATGATTCTGTTATCTAAGTTGTAAAACAGTCTTATATTTTCTACTTCAATTGTTGAAAACTTTTTTATTGCTTTTTCTCTTAACATTAAATCTATTTCATAGATAATGTCTTCTTGAAAAGCTAAATCAAATAGTTCTTGAATAGAGTTTATATATTCTGTGTCATTTACATTTCTAAGTAGTGCTTCAACTGCAAAAAGTTTACCTGTATGAGCATGTACAATTGGCTGGAAGGCATAGTCAAGCCTTCTTAAAATAGTATTCCATTTTTTTGTCATTTATTAATCCAAAGAGAGCTATAACCTTACTTATAGGCTTTTATCTCTTCGTTCGCGTGAAACAGATAAAAGCCTATGAGTAAGGTTATAAAGAGGAGGGGAAGCTATCTCCTCTTTATAGAAAGGTGGGAAAGTTTGTCTAATTAATTAGTGTTTTTTCTTTAAGTCGTCTAAAGTTAATTTAGCTCTTTTTGCAACAGATGCTCTAATTGCATTTCTAGTTGCATCTGGTAAAGCGATTAATCCGATTTCACCTAAGATTCCATCTTTACCAATCATTTTTTCACTCATGAATAAATCAACATATTTGTTCATTGCAGGAACTTCTTTAGAGTGAGAGTTTTTCACATAGAAGAATAATGATCTAGATACTGGGTAATCTCCTGAAGAGATTGTATCTGGAGTTGGAGCAACATTGTTGATTGTAGCACCTTGAATCATATCATCATTTTCAACTAAGAAAGAGAATCCAAATACACCAAATGCATTTTTATTCTTGTTTAATTTTTGAACGATTAAGTTATCATTTTCACCAGACTCAACGTAAGCACCATCAGTTCTTACAACAGAGTATTTTTTGTATTTTTTGTTTGCTTTTTTATCAGCTTTGTAAAGGTCAGTATATACAGACATTTTTTTGAATATTGATTGCATTACTAACTCTTCAAATGCATCTCTTGTTCCAGATGATTTTGGTGGTCCATAAACAATAATTTCTCTGTTTGGTAAAGAAGCGTCAATATCAGACCATTTTTTGTATGGGTTTGCAATTAAAGATTTACCATCTTTTGAAGGTACTTCTTTAGCAACTGCTAATGCTAAGTGCTCTTTAGAAATGTTAAATGGAGCATTTGCTTTTGATTGTGCGAATGCAATACCATCATAACCGATAACTGCCTCAGTAATATCAGTTACACCATTTTCTTGACACATAGTAAACTCTTTTGCTTTCATTCTTCTTGAAGCATTTGTAATATCTGGAGTGTTTAATCCATTACCAGCACAAAATAGTTTCATACCACCACCTGAACCAGTTGACTCTACTACTGGAGTTGGGTATTTTGTTGTAGCACCTAATTCTTCAGCAACAGATGAAGCGAATGGATATACTGTTGATGAACCTACGATTTTGATTTGATCTCTAGCACTTAAACTAGTAACTAATAATGCACTTGCCCCTAAAGCTAAAAGTGTTTTTTTCATATTTTAATTCTCCGTTAAAAAATTTATGGTGAAAGTATAATATTTGTAGGTTACATTTTGGTTACTATTTAAAAATAGTGATTATACTAATAAAAATATGGATGGTTTAAATATAGAGTTATTTTACTAAAGTGAATTTATCTTTGAATTCAGCTAAAGTTCTAACAAATAGTTCATCACAATCAGTTGGCTTGTAGATTACTGCTTCAACCCAAAGGTCATTCTCTTGAATTTTACAGAAGTTCAAAACTTCATATGTGTGATTATTTTTGTAGTGTTTATAAATTTTGTTTTTTGAAATAGTCATTTATTTAAAAGAAAAAAGCAAATGGATTATAATCCATTTGCTTCTATAAGTTTTGCCTGATGATCAGCAATAAGAGGATCAATTACTTCATCAAACAATCCATCATTCATTATTGCATCCAGTCTATATAATGTAAGATTAATTCTATGGTCGCTAATTCTTCCTTGTGGATAATTATAAGTTCTAATTCTTCCACTTCTATCTCCAGTACCAACTTGTTCTTTTCTGTTAGCACCTTCAGCTTCCATTTTCTCTTGCATTTGCATTTCGTAAAGTCTAGCTTTTAAAACTTTCATAGCTTTATCTTTATTTTTATGCTGAGACTTTTGATCTTGGTTTGTTACAACGATACCAGTTGGAATATGTGTGATTCTTACAGCCGAGTCTGTAGTATTTACAGATTGACCACCATTTCCACTTGCTCTCATTACATCAATTTTCAAATCATTTGGATCAATTTGAATATCAACATCATCAACTTCAGGCATTACAGCTACTGTAATAGCAGATGTATGGACACGGCCTTGAGATTCTGTTGCAGGTACTCTTTGAACTCTGTGTGTACCACCCTCAAATTTAAGTTTTGAATATACGTGGTCACCCTTAACTAAAATTACAATCTCTTTATAACCACCTGATTCACTCTCAGAAGAGTTCATGATCTCGACTTTCCAATTGTTACCTTCTGCATATCTTAAGTAAGCTCTAAATAAATCACCAACAAAAATAGCAGCTTCATCACCACCAGTACCAGCTCTTAACTCTAAATAGATATTTTTATCATCATTAGGGTCTTTTGGAATCATTAAGAATTTAATTTCTTCCTCAAGTACAGGTTTTTTTGATTCAAGTTCTTTAAGTTCTTCTTTTGCAAGTTCACCTAATTCATCATCATCTAAAAGCATTTTATTCTCATCAATATCTTCTAAAACTTGAATATATTCTTGAGCTTTTTTAACTATTGGTTCGATGTTAGACTGTTCTTTTGAAAGTTCAGTCATTTTTTTAATATCACTAGTAATATCAGGAGAGATTAAAAGTTCATTAATCTCATTATACCTATTAATAAAGGGTTGTAATTTTTCTTGAGTCATATTTACCTATATTCTTAACTATAAACTATAATAAATAGAATTATATAGCGTTAACTTTAGTTTGTAATCTTGAAACTTTTCTAGAAGCATTACCTTTTTTAAGGATACCTTTAGATACACAGTGGTGGATGTATTTGTTTGCAGCAGTCATTGCAGTTGTTGCAGCTTCTTTGTCAGCAGCTTCTACAGCAGATAATACAGCTTTAGTTACGTTTTTAATTCTTGTTTTGTAGAATCTGTTTCTTTCAGTTCTAACCTTAGTTTGTCTAGCTCTTTTCTCAGCAGATTTATGATTTG
The DNA here is from genome assembly GCF_049472135.1 of Arcobacter pernae. Classification (NCBI taxonomy): domain Bacteria; kingdom Pseudomonadati; phylum Campylobacterota; class Epsilonproteobacteria; order Campylobacterales; family Arcobacteraceae; genus Arcobacter; species Arcobacter pernae. Next base: position 24,897 of record NZ_JBMOVV010000002.1, on the reverse strand, counting down.
CCATTTTATTTAACCTCTTTGTAAAAAATTTAAGGGTAGAATGTTATCTAAAATAACTTAAACTTAGTTTAATTTTAGGAAGATTTAATGAAGCTATTTGGAACTGATGGTGTTAGAGGTAAGGCTGGTGAGTTTTTAGATGCGATTACTGTACTTAAATTAGCAAAAGCTGCAGGTATCTATTTTAGAAAGCATTCAACAACTAAAAAAATTCTTGTTGGTAAAGATACAAGAAGAAGTGGATATATGATTGAAAATGCTTTAGTATCAGGGTTAACTGCTGTTGGTTACGATGTTATTCAAATCGGACCAATGCCAACTCCTGCAATAGCATATTTAACTGAATCAATGAGATGTGATGCTGGTATTATGATTTCAGCTTCACACAATCCATATGAAGATAATGGAATCAAGTTTTTTGATAATCATGGTAATAAATTAAGTGTATCTTGTGAAAAGAAAATTGAAGAGATTTTCAATGATAATGAACTAATGATTAGTGAACAAGTTACAGGAAGACAAATTGGTTCTTCAAAAAGAATTGATGATGTTATTGGAAGATATATTGTTTCTATTAAAAGTTCATTTCCAAATAATTTAACATTAAGTGGACTTAGAATTATTTTAGATTGTGCTAATGGAGCTGCTTATAAAGTTGGTCCAACAATTTTAGAAGAGTTAGGTGCAGATGTAATTACTATAAACGATAAACCAAATGGTTATAACATCAATGAAAATTGTGGAGCAATGCATCCTGAACATGTAGGAAAATTAGTTAGAGAATATAGAGCTGATATTGGATTAGCACTTGATGGTGATGCAGACAGACTTGTTGTAATTGATGAAAATGGTGATGTTGTTGATGGTGATAAGTTAATTGGTGCTTTATGTAGGTATCTAAATGATGAGAAATTATTAAAAGGTCAAGCTTGTGTTGCAACAATTATGTCAAACAAGGCTTTAGAAGATTACCTTTTAGAAGATAATATTGAACTTCATAGATCAAAAGTAGGGGACAAATATGTTCTTGAAACTATGAATGAACAGAAGAGTAATTTTGGTGGAGAACAAAGTGGCCATATTATTTTTGCAGATGCTGCAAAAACAGGTGATGGTCTAGCTTCAGCACTACAAGTACTAGCTCTTATTTTAAAATCTGGTAAAAAAGCAAGTGAAGCTTTAAATCCATTTGATTTATATCCACAAGCACAACACAATATGAAAGTTGATGAAAAAATACCTTTAGAAGAACTTGAAGGTTATGAAGAACTAATAACTAAAATCAGAGCTAAAGGTTTAAGAGAAGTTGTTAGATATTCTGGTACAGAAAATAAGATTAGATTACTTTTAGAAGGAAAAGATAGAAAAGTAGTTGAAGAGGAAATGGAAGAATTAGTTGCATTCTTCAAAAAGGCATTATGAGAAAAAAGTTTAATATAGCTTTATTGATTTTTGTATTAATTTTTATAATTGACCAAGTTGTAAAGTATGGTTTTGCAAACTATGAATGGGATGTAAAAGGTCCTGTGATGTCTTTGCAACTTGCTTATAATTATGGAGTTGCATTTTCGATGTTTGCTTTTTTAGATGAATATTTAAAATATATTCAACTACTAATTTTAGCAGCAGCAACTGTGTATCTTTTCAAAAATAAAGATGTATTTAGTGACTATTATATTGCAGTTGCTTTAATTTATGCAGGTGGATTATCAAATATCTTAGATAGATTTACTTATGGTGCTGTTGTAGACTATTTTTATTGGCATTATGGATTTGAATTTGCAATTTTCAATTTTGCAGATGTTATCATAAATCTAGGTGTAGCAATTGTAATTTGGATACAAATTAAAAAAGCAAGAGAAGAGAAAAAACAAAAAGAGTTAAGTTCTTAGTCATTTGGGAGCTTAAAATAAATTTAGATATAATCGCAAAAAATTATATAAATAAAGTATAGGAAGAGTAGAAGATGGGTCAAACGATTACAGAAAAAATTTTTAGTGAACACGTAGGAAGAGAAGTAAGAGCTGGAGAGATTGTAAGAAGTCCAATTGATATGGTAATTGGTAATGATATTACAACTCCTATTTCTATTAGAGCATTTGAAGAAAGTGGAAGAGAAAAATTAGCTAATCCAGATGGATTTGCAATTGTATTAGACCACTTTATTCCTGCAAAAGATATTGCATCAGCAAATCAAGCAAAAATCTCTAGAGATTTTGCAATGAAACATGATTTAAAACATTTCTTTGATGAAAAAGATATGGGTATTGAACATGCTTTATTACCAGAGAAAGGTTTAGTATTACCTGGTGATGTTATTATTGGAGCTGATTCACATACATGTACTCATGGTGGATTAGGTGCATTCTCAACTGGTATGGGATCAACTGATATTTCATTTGGTATGATTACAGGTGGTAACTGGTTTAAAGTTCCAGAAACTATTAAAGTTGTAATGACTGGAAAGCCTTCTGAATTTGTATCTGGAAAAGATATTATTCTTGAAGTAATTAGAATCTTAGGTGTTGATGGTGCTTTATATCAAGCATTAGAGTTTACAGGTGATACTGTACAACACTTATCAATGGATGATAGATTCTCTATTTGTAATATGGCTATTGAAGCAGGTGCTAAAAATGGTATCTTTGCTTATGATGAAATTACAGAAGAGTTTTTAAAGAAAACAGCAGAATTAAACGGTGGTTTAAGAGCTGAACCAAAGATTCATTACTCTGATGAAGATGCGAACTACACAAAAGTAATTGAAATTGATGTAGAAAAATTAGAGCCAGTTATTGCTTATCCTTTCTTGCCAGATAATGGACACTCAGTTTCTCAAGCTGTTGCTGATGAAATTAGAGTTGACCAAGTATTTATTGGTTCATGTACTAATGGTAGATTATCTGACTTTAAAGTTGCTGCTGAAATCTTAAAAGGTAAAAAAGTAGCAAGACATGTAAGACTTATCTTAACTCCTGGTACTCAAAAAATCTTAAGAGATGCAACTAAAGCTGGATACATTGATGATTTAGTTGATGCAGGTGCTGTTGTATCAAACCCAACATGTGGAGCATGTTTAGGTGGATATATGGGAATCTTAGGAGACAATGAAGTATGTATCTCTACTACAAATAGAAACTTTGTAGGAAGAATGGGTTCTAGATCTTCTAAAATTTATTTAGCAAACTCAGCAGTTGCAGCAGCAAGTGCTATTTCTGGATACATTACAGACCCAAGAAGCTTATAATAATGAAACCTTCATTTGAAATACCATGCGTAATTTTATGTGGAGGTAAAAGCTCACGAATGGGAGAAGATAAATCTCTTCTTCCTTTCAAAAACTCACCAACCTTAGCTCAATATCAGTATGACAGATTAAAGCCTTTTTTTAAATCTATTTATATTTCTTCAAAAGAGGATAAGTTTGATTTTTTAGAAAATAAATCACTTCTTTTAGATGAAAGTAGTGTTTACTCTCCAATTGCTGCTATAGATTCAATATTTAATAAACTTGAAGATAATAAGGTATTTATAATAACAGTTGATACTCCATTGGTTTCAATTGATTCAATAAATAAGATTATTGAAGCTTCAAGTGATTTTGATATTACTGTAGCAAAAACTATTAAAACTCATAATTTATGTGGAGTTTTTTCTTCAAATATCTTATCTACAACTAATAAAATGCTATCAGAAGATTTTCATAAAGTAGGTTTTCTTCTTAATGAAAATAAAACAAATATAATCACTCTTCCAAATGATGATGAATTTATTAATCTTAATCATAGAGAAGATTACCTTAAATCACTTTCATTATAAAAATAACTTATAATTAATATTAAACTTTTTCTTATACTATAAGTCTTTATTTATTTCTTTTTTGATATTCTTAAGTTAGAATAATAAGATATACTAATAATTATATTAAAAGGAAAACTTATGTCAAAAAAAGAATTTGATAATGCTTTAGAGATAATTGATGATGAGATAAAAAAATCTGGACTAAGTAGGAGAGATGCATTTAAACTAGCAGGTTTAGGTACTGCAACTTTTTTATTAAATCCTTCAGAAGTAGAAGCCACAACTAATGCTAATGCAAGTGATGTTAAAGGTAAAATATTAATTATAGGTGGAGGACTAGCTGGTATTTCAACTGCAGCAAGACTATCTAATACACTAAGTAATCCTGATATTACAATAGTTGAGCCAAATCCTAAATCAGTTTCATATCAGCCAGGTAATACCTTAATAGCAGCAGGAATATATGAAAAGTCTGATGTTATGTATGATACAAAAGATTACCTTCCTGATGGATGTACTTTATTAAAAGATAAAGCTGTAGAATTCAACCCTCAAAATAATAGTGTAGTTTTACAATCAGGTGAAAAATTAGATTATGATTTTTTAGTTATAGCTGCTGGTTTAACTTTAGATTTTGCTTCTATTAAAGGACTTGAAGAGATTGGAAATATACTCTCTTTAGATAATGGAAAAGTTTTAACAGATAAATTTTCAAATAGTGGTGTTTGTTCTATTTATAATACTGATTCAGCAGTTGCTACTTGGAGTCAAATGCAAAAACTTATAGAAGAAGCCAAAAGTGGCAAGAAAGTAAAAGCAGTTTTTACTCATCCAAATACATCAATAAAATGTGGTGGTGCTCCAAAAAAGATAATGTATCTTACAAACTCTAGACTTGAAGAAACAGGAGTAAAAAATAATGTAGAATTAACTTTTTATCCAAATGGAAGCACTATGTTTGGAGTAAAAGAGTACCATGATGCAATTATTGAGCAATTTAAAAAAAGAGATTTCAAATGGCACTATAATCATAATCTAACAGCTGTTGATTTAGATAAAAAAATTGCAACGTTTGATAAAAGGTGGAATGAAAAAGGAAAATGGGATGAAGATTTAGAAGAGTATGAGATGATTACAAAACATCAAAATGTTGAAGTTCCTTTTGATTTTTTACATATAACTCCACCTATGAAAGCACCAGATGAAATAGGAAAATCTGCAATAGGTTCAGCAAAAGGATGGATTCCTGTAAATAAAGAGACACTTCAGCATGTTAAATATGACAATATTTTTGCAATTGGTGATATTGCTGCTGTTCCAATGGGAAAAACTGGTGGAAGTGTAAGAAAGCAGTATAAAGTTTTAGTTGATAATTTAATTTCAGCAATGGAAGGAAAAGAGTTAAAATCAAAATATCAAGGTTATACAGTATGTCCTTTAATTACTGATATAGGAAAAGTAATGTTAGCAGAGTTTGATTGGTCTAAAAAACCAACTCCATCATTTCCACTTGATCCTACACAAGAAAGATATATTTGGTGGTTAATGAAAGTTTATATGTTAAAACCAATGACAATGTATGGAATGTTATCAGGTAGAGCATAATTATAAAAATTTATAAAACATATTTTTGATAATAAGTTTTCAAAATAACAATTTTATGGATAGTTATAAATATAATTAATTTCTATTATTAGAAAAAATAATACATTGTAAATCCTTTGTAATAATTCTAAGTTAAAATTATATACAATCATATAAAATATTAAATTATATTAGATAAATGAATAGTAATTCACAAATAAAGTAGTATAATTATTATAGATAACTTGTATTAGAGGAGATATGATATGAATAGAGATTTAATAAATGAGTTTGAAAAACAATTAGATAAAAGTGGTATTTCAAGAAGAGAAGCCTTGAAGTTATTAGGTGCTTCAGGGGCTCTTTTACTTATGAATGAAGAAGCTAATGCTAATACAGCAAGTGCTAGTGATGTAAAAGCTAGAATTGTTATTGTAGGAGGAGGTCTTGCAGGTATTTCAACTGCTGCTAGACTTGCAAATAGTTTAAACTCACCAGATATTACTATTATTGAACCAAATGAAAGATCAGTTTCATATCAACCAGGAAATACTTTTATAGGTGCAGGATTATATGAAAAGAATGATGTCATATATCAAACAAAAGATTTCCTTCCAAGTGATGTAAAGCTTATAAAAGATAAAGCTGTAGAATTTGACCCTAAAAATAATAAATTAAGAGTTTCAAAAGGTGAAACAATTGAATATGACTTTTTAGTTATAGCTGCAGGGTTAGTTTTAGATTTTGAAAAAATTGAAGGATTAGAAGAGCTTGGTGAAATCTATACTGTACAAGATTCTAAAAAAATGAATGATTTATTTAAAAATTCAAATGCTAGCACAATCTATAATGTTGATGGGGCAGTGCAAACATGGAAGAATATGCAATCACTTATAGAAGAAGCAAAAAAGGGTAAAAAACAAAAAGCTATTTTTACTCATCCTAACACTGCAATTAAATGTGGTGGAGCTCCAATGAAAATGATGTATTTAATGAACGCTAGATTAAATGAACATAGTGCACAAACAAGAGCAAATGTTGATATGACACTTTATAAAAATAGTAGCAAGATGTTTAGCGTAAAAGAGTATGAAGATGCTATTAAAGAACAATATAAAGTAAGAGATATGAATTATAATTTAAATCATAATCTAACAAAAGTTGATTTAAAAAATAAACTTGCTACATTTGATAAGTTTTGGCAAGAAAAAGGAAAATGGGATGAAGATTTAGAAGAGTATGAAGTACTTACAAAACATATGAATGTAGAAATTCCTTATGACTTTTTACATATCGCTCCTCCAATGAAAGCTGCTCCTGAAATAGCTAATTCAGAAATAGGTTCAGCAAAAGGTTGGGTTCCTGTAAATAAAGAAACATTACAGCATGTGAAATTTGATAATATTTTTTCTTTAGGAGATATTGCAGCTGTTCCATTGGGAAAAACTGGAGGAAGTGTAAGAAAACAATATAAAGTTGTAGTAGATAATATAATCTCACTTATGGAAGGAAAAGAGTTAAAAGCTAAGTATGATGGATATACAGTATGTCCAATTATTACAGATATAGGAAAAGTAATGCTTGCAGAATTTGATTGGTCTATGAAACCAAAACCATCATTTCCTCTTGATCCAACACAAGAGAGATATATTTGGTGGTTACTAAAAGCATATATTTTAAAACCAATGACACAATATGGAATGCTTTCTGGAAAAGCATAATTTATTAAAATAGGGGGATTTTATGAAAACAAATTTATTTTTAGGTTCAGTTTTAACAGCAACACTTTTATTTACAGGCTGTGCAACAAGTCAAACATCATTGGATAATGCAAGTCCAACAGTTAAAATGTTAATTGAAAAAAACAATTTAGAAGTTGTTGATTTTGATTATGTTAAAGAAAAAGTAGCAAAAGGTTCAAGAAAAAGTGCAAAAGCAATTTTAATAGATGCAAGACCAGAAGCAAAATTTAAAAAAGGTGCTATTCCATCAAGTATAAATATTCCAGATACAAAGTTTGAAGAGTTTTATTCGCAGTTAAAAGATGTTAAAAAAGATAAAGAGTTAATTGTTTACTGTGGAGGATGGAAATGTGGTAAGAGTCCAAAGGTAGCTTCAATGCTTAAGAAAAAAGGCTTTACAAATGTAAAACTATATCAAGCAGGTGAACCACAATGGTCAAAAAAGAGTTATTTAGATGTTGATTTAGTAGTTGCAAAAGCTGCTCAAGAAAAGAATAGTGCTTTATTAGTTGATGCTAGACCATATACTAAATATTTACAAGAAACAATTCCTGGAGCTATTTCTATTCCAGATACAAAGTTAAAAACTTTAGAAGGAAGATTCCCTACAAATAAGAATGAAAAGATTATCACATTCTGTGGTGGTTACGTTTGTGCAAAATCACATATTGTTGCTAATAGACTTTTAGATTTAGGATATAAAGATGTTTCTGTTTTTGCAGGTGGTGTACCTGAGTGGAAAAAAGCAGGCTTAGCTACAACTAAAAGTGCTAGTGTAGTAAAAAAAGTTGAAAGTTCATCAAAAACACAATTCAGTAAAAATGGCTTAAAAAAAGGTTTAGATGAAGGTAGTGTAGATGGAGAGTGGTTCTATAATTTAATTAAGAATAACAAAGTTCCTTCATATATACAAATAGTTGATGTAACTTCACCAGATGAGTATAAAAAAGGTCATCTAAAAGGTGCAATAAATATAGAGGCTGAAAAACTAAAAGCAAATGAGTTCTTCTCAAAACTTCCTAAAGGTAAAACAATAGTATTTAATTGTACAGCAGGTGGAAGATCAATGGATGCTTGGGTAAAACTAAAAGATGCAAAAATTGATATGAGTGAAATCTACTATTTTGATGCAAATATAGATTGTAAAGGTGATAATTGTAAAATTGAGGTTAATGAACCTTTAGGTGTATAAATAAAAAAAGGGACTAAGGCAAAGTCTTAATCCCTTTAAATTATGATTTGCAAATTTATTAGTTAAGTGCTTCTTTAGCTTTTACTACTAATGAAGCAAATGCAGCAGAATCATTCATAGCCATATCAGCTAAGATTTTTCTATCTAATTCAATTCCAGCTAATTTTAAACCGTTCATGAATCTTGAGTAGTTGATATCATTTAATCTACAAGCTGCATTGATTCTGATAATCCAAAGTCTTTTGATATCTCTTTTCTTTTGTTTTCTATCTCTGTAAGCATATACTAAAGAGTGCTCTAATTGCTCTTTCGCTTTTCTAAAGTGTTTTCTTCTACCACTAAAGAAACCTCTAGCTTGCTTTAATACTTTTTTGTGTCTTCTTCTTCTAACTACACCAGTTTTTACTCTAGGCATTTTTTTCCTTTACCGTATATTATATTGTTAATATTAGGTGTCAACTTTAAAGTTGAACTTGTCCACATATGTGGAGGGACTAATAATTATTTATTAAATAAATAATTACGCTTTGTTTAACATTCTTTTAATTCTAGTTGCGTCAACTGCTGCAACTGTTTTAGGACCTCTAAGATTTCTTTTTCTCTTTTGAGTCATTTTAGTTAAGATGTGGCTTCTATAAGCTGATCCTCTTTTGATAGAACCATTTTTTTTCACTTTAAATCTTTTTAAAGCGCCACTGTTAGTTTTCATCTTTGGCATGGAAGAATCCTCCTTTTAAATTTGCATTTTCAAATAACTGAAAAAGTTCGTGATTTTACTTAAAAATTACTTAAAAAATGTTTAAAGAAAGATTTTGGAAGTAGAAGAGAGTAGTATCTCTTCTATTTATTTTGTTAGTGCTTATCGTCTTTTTTAGGAAGAACCATCATATTTACAAATCTTCCTTCTTGTTTAGGAACACCGTCTCTTGTTCCATATTCTTCTAACATTGGCCATACTCTTTCAAGTACATCAGCTCCTGCTTCAGGGTGAGCCATTTCTCTACCTTTTAAGAATACTCTACATTTAACATGGTAACCTTTTTCTAAAAATTCAACCGCATGTTTAACTTTGTAGTTAATGTCATTTTCTGCAATTTTAACAGAAAATTTAACTTCTTTAACAACAATAACTTTTTGTTTTTTCTTAGCTTCTTTTTTCTTTTTTTCTTGTTGGTATTTAAATTTACCATAATCCATGATTTTTGCAACAGGTGGCTTTGCATCTGGAGCAATAAGAACTAAATCTAATCCTAAATCATCTGCTGTTGATTGTGCATCTCTAGTAGAGATGATACCATAATTAGTACCATCATCTCCCATACATCTTACTTCTTTAGCAGTAATTTCCTCATTCATTATTGCTTCGTTTTTTTTACCTTTTCTCATACTACTCAAATTCTACTCCCATTTTTAATTTCATTTAACATAGAGATAAATTCATCTTTAGTCATATTCGACTGCTCCCTTTTTCTTCTATCTCTTAATGCAACAGTTTTGTTCTCTACTTCCTCATCACCAATTACAACAATCATTGGTACTCTTTGTTTTTCTGCCATTCTAATTCTTTTATTTAAAGATTCATTCATGTCGAAAATCTTAGAATCCATTTCATTGTATAATAGCTCTTTTTGTAACTCTTTTGCATACTCTACATGAGTATCTGCAATTGGTACAAAAATTACTTGAGTTGGAGCAATTACAAATGGGAATTCCCCAGCGCAGTGCTCAGTTAAGATACCAATAAATCTTTCAAAAGAACCAAGAATAGCTCTGTGAATCATTACAGGTTGATCTTTTTGTCCTTCGTTATCGATAAACTCAACATTAAATCTATCAGGTAAGTTCATATCAACTTGAACTGTACCACATTGCCATTTTCTTCCAATAGCATCTAAGATTTTTATATCAATTTTAGGTCCGTAGAATGCTCCACCACCTTCATCTATACCGTATGCAATTTTATTCTCATCTAAGGCATCCATAATACCTTTTGTAGTTTTTTCCCAGAATTCATCTGATCCAATTGCTTTTTTAGGTTTAGTTGATACTTCAATCTCATATTTGAAATCAAATAATTTCATTAGTGAGTCAACAAACTCTAATACATCAATAATTACATCTTTTACTTGATTTTGCATACAGAAAATGTGTGCATCATCTTGTGTAAATTCTCTAACTCTAAATAATCCATGCATTGCACCTGACATTTCATGTCTGTGAACAACACCATATTCAAAAAGTTTAAGAGGTAAATCTTTATATGAAACCAAATCATTTTTAAAAATTTGAATATGACCAACACAGTTCATTGGTTTAATACCGTACTCTTGCTCATCAATTGTAGTAAAGTACATGTTCTCTTTATAGTTTTGGTAGTGACCAGAAATCTTCCACATATCAGATTTTAACATCTCTGGACCTCTAACTGGTTCATATCCTCTAACTCTGTGAGCTTTGTATAATAAGTGCTCTAGTTTAGATCTTAATCTTGCACCATTTGGTAACCATAATGGTAACCCAGCTCCTACATCCTCATTGAATGTGAATAGTCCTAATTCTGTTCCAAGTTTTCTATGATCTCTTTTTTTAGCTTCTTCAAGCATTCTTACGTAATCATTTAATTCTTTCTTATCAAAGAATGCAATTCCATAGATTCTAGTAATCATTTCATTTTCTTCATCACCACCAAGGTATGCTCCAGCAACTCTTGTTAGTTTAAATGCTCTGATCATTCTAGTGTTAGGTAAATGTGGACCTCTACATAAGTCTTCGAAATCACCTTGCTTATATAGGGTTAATGTATCATCAGTGATATTTTGCAGTACAGCTTGTTTTAACTCGTCATTTGCAAATTTTGTTAATATTTCTTCTCTTGTTGTTTCGTATCTTTCAATAGGAAGTTTTCTATTTGCAATCTCTTTCATTTTCTTCTCTATCTTTGGAAGATCTTCATCTGAGATTTTTGAGTCGATTTTAAAATCGTAGTAAAATCCTTCTTTTACAACAGGACCTACGAAAAACTTAGCTTCAGGATATAATTCTTTAATAGCTTGTGCCATCATATGAGCACATGAGTGTCTAAGAATCTCTAATGATTCTTCAGAGTTATCAGCTTTAATATCCTCTCCCTGAATGTTTAAAGCATCAGCAGTTTGAAGGTCATATATTTGACCATCTTTTAATACACCAATAGGTTCCAATAAATTCCTTTTTTTTATGTTTTTTTATTAAATTTAGCTTATTTTATCGCAAAGCTTCTTAAAGTTAATTAGATATTTCGTAATTTAACAAAGTTTTGTTACAATTAAGTATGATTTTAAACCTATCAAAGATAAAAACGGAAAGCCTATTATTATTTTGTAAAGATTTGATTCTTTCTTATAAAGATAAGGAAGATATAAATGCCTATGGACTAGATAAAGAAGTAGTTATTAAGTTCAATAAAATAGGTGAACAAATGTTAGATCAAATTAATAGTGTGACTTTATCATCAAACTACTATTTACAAAATAGAAAGCATTATAGAATAAAAGCCATATTAAATGCTTATAATTTTATAAATGAAGAATTGTCTAAACTTTTAACTGAAAATCAATCATTTAATCCTTCAATGTTGTATTTTGCAATGCTTGCACTTTGGTTTAAAGAATTAAATAAAGAATCAAAATCTAAAGAATATATATTTTTTATATTATATCCTTATGGTAATGTATATGATGATTTTATTGTGAATATAAAAAATCAAGAATTTAAAAAGTTAAATATTGATATGTTAGAGCTTGCAGAAAAAATTATCTATAAATTTGATAAAATTTCCTTATCTTAAAAATAGGGTAGATATTTGTATGAAAAAGCCTAGCTTGAAGCTAAGCTTTTATTTTAATTAACAAGAAGGAACATTTCCTGAATCATTTGCATATTCATAAGAAAATTCAAAGATATGCTCAACCCAACTATCTTTAATATCTTCTTCTTTTACATTAGGACAGATTTTTACAAACTCTTTTTTGAAGTTTCCATTATCCATAATATTTTGCCATTCGTCTTGAGAGTGCTTAGCAGCAAACTTTGCACCATTCATTCCACAAGGTTTTTTAAACTTTTTAATAAATAGCTTTTGACCTTTTACAGAACTTGCACTTAATGTTGTAGCAGATACACCTAATACTAAAGTAGCAGCTAATAGTAACTTTAATAACTTCATTTAATTCTCCTAATAATTATTTAGATATAATTATATCTAATACAGATAAATACTATCTTAGAAAATATTATAAAAGCGAATACTATATGAAACATTTTTTATTGAAACAAGTTGTTGAATATTTAAAAGAGAATATCCATAAAATAAGACTTTGTAAGAGAATTGACAATAATACAATTATAATTGAATTTAATAATATGAATATAATATATTTTGATTTAACTAAAGGAAATAGCTCAATTTTTAAAGCAAAAGAGATATTGAAATCTAAAAAAGATTTTAATGCTCCTTTTGATGTTGTTTTACAAAAAAGATTAAATAATTCAAAAGTTGAAGATGTTTGTTTATACCAAGATGATAAAGTAATAAATATAAAAGTTAACTCTTCCTCATCATATAAAAAACTAACAACTATTTTACAATTAGAGTTTACAGGAAAACATACAAATATAATTCTTTTAGATGAAAATAGAGTTGTTTTAGAAGCTTTAAGGCATATTGATGAATTTTCATCAAGTAGAATTGTAAAAGTAGGGCATAAATTAGATGAAATCCCAAAACAAGATTTTATACCAAAAGTAGATAGTGTTGATAATATCGAAGAGTATCTTTATGATGTTTTTATAAAAAAAGAAGAAAAAAGCCTAGAGAATTTAAAATCACAAAAGATTACACAAATTGATAAAAAAATTAAAAAACTTCAAAAAACAATTAACTCTCTTCCTAAAAAAAAAGAACTTGAAAATGAATCAAATAGTTTATATGAGAAAGCAAATTTGATTTTAGGTAATTTACATACAATAAAGCCATATCAAAAAACTCTTAAAACATATAATTATAATGGCGAGGAAGTTGAAATTGATTTAGAAGAGAATGCTTCTGCTTCAAAATACTCAAATGATTTATTTAAAAAAGCTAAAAGAGCTAAGCAAAAAGCAGAAAATATTTCTCTTGAAAAAGATAATTTAGATGAAAAGTTAGCTTTCTTACAAAGAATGAAACAAAATTTATTAAATGCAACATCAATTCAAGAGTGTGAATTTTTATATCCAAAAAAAGAGAGAAACCAAGCAAAGGTTAAAAAGGCACAACCTTATGAAAGTTTCTTTTTTGAAGGCTATAAAATAATGCTTGGAACTAGTGAACGAGAAAATATTTATTTACTAAAAAATTCCAAAGCAAGTGATTTTTGGTTTCATTTAAAAGATAGAACATCTGCTCATGTGATAGTTCAAAACTCTAAAAAAACAATTCCAGACTCAGTAATAGAACAAGCTGCAATACTATGTGCAAAATTTTCAATGGATACATCAGGAGTATTCGAAGTTGATTTTACACAAAGACGAAATGTGAAAATTCAATCAGGTTCAAATGTATTATATAATCCATACATTACAAAAGTAATTAAAATATAATAAACTAAAAGTAGTTATAATTTATATATGTAGTTAATAGTTTATAAATATGTTGTCTTTCTAGTGTATTTAGTGTTGTATTATATGTTTTTATCATTAAAAAATAATTTTAGTTTAAGAAAAAATAATATAAAATTTCGTTATTACTAACACAGGAGAAAACATGAAGAATTATGTAAAGCTAATATTACTTTCATTAAGTACTATTTTAGTTGTGTCATTATTTAGTGGTTGTGCAGTATCTACTGCAATAGAAAAGAGAAACTTAGAAGTACAAACAAAGATGAGTGATTCTATATTTTTAGAACCAGTTGAACCATCAAAACAAGTTGTTTATGTAAGAGTAAGAAATACTACAGATAAAGATATTGATATCGAAAATGAAATTAAAAAAGCATTTGTTTCAAATGGATTTGTAGTTACTAAGAATCCTAAAAAAGCAGAGTTTATGATTCAGGCTAACTTATTACAAGTAGGTAAATCTAATGCTAATAATGCAAGAAGTGCACTTCAGTCAGGATTTGGAGGTGCAGTACTTGGAGCTGGTGTTGCAGCGGCATCTGGTGCATCTAGTGCAAGATCATATGGTACAGCAGGGCTTGTAGGAGCATTAGTAGGAACAGTTGCAAACTCTTTAATTAAAGATGTATATTTTACTATGATTACTGATGTTGAAATTAGACAAAGAGCAGCTAAAGGAGAAGTAATTGAACAAAGTTCTAATGGTTCTTCTAAGCAAGGGATGAGTGCTTCTTTAAACCAAACTATAAAATATGCAAATGCACAATGGAAAATTTATAGAACTAGAATTGTGAGTACAGCAAATAAAGTAAATTTAGAATTTGATGAAGCAAAACCTGTTTTAACTAAAGGTTTAACTAAATCTTTATCTGGAGTTTTATAATATATTAGTTATTTGTAGTTAATTTGATTAACTATAAATAACTTTTAAAAATTTAATCAAAAGCCAAACTTTAGTATAATCTAGTTAATTTTATTAACACAAGGTTTACTTTATGGCTAACATAATCAAAGAAAGTTCTACTAGAATTAAAACAGGTTTAGTTCTAATTATTGCAATGGTAATAGTTGGATATATTGACTCATTTTTTATAATGTGGCTTCTATTTGGTACTATGCTAATGATATCAATTAGTGAAGCTAAGAAGCTTTTTGAATTAAAAAGTGATAGTATTTATGTTTACACAGCACTATTATGGTTTGCTGCATACTTCCATCCAAATCCAGAGGATTTAATTTTTATTGTTGCAATTGGTTATGCTTCACAATTAGCATATAAAAAATCAATTGACAAAAAAATGTTCTTACCTCTTCTTTATCCAACAGCATCATTTTTATTTTTGTTATCGTTATATGCAGAATATGGAGTAATGACACTTTTATGGTTACTTGTTATTGTAGCAGGGGCTGATACTGGTGCATACTTTGTTGGTAAAAGCATAGGAAAAACTCCATTTAGTGAAACAAGTCCAAATAAGACTATAGAAGGTGTTTTAGGTGGAGTTATTACTGCTGGTATCTTAGGGACTATTTTTGCTCATGAAAATTTAAGTATGGTAATGGCTATAGCAATTTCTGTAATTGTAGCTTTTGCATCTGTATTTGGAGATTTATTTGAGTCATACTTAAAAAGAGAAGCTGGTGTTAAAGATAGTGGAAATATTCTTCCTGGACATGGTGGAATATTAGATAGAACAGATGGATACTTATTTGGTGCAATTGTAATGTTAGTTCTTCTTAGGGTAGTAATGTGATTGTATTAGGTAGTACAGGTTCTATTGGTGTTAATACTTTAAATATTGCAAGAAAGTTTGATTTAAATGTTGAGGCTTTAGTTGCAGGAAGAAATATTGAGGTATTAAATAAACAAATTGAAGAGTTTAAACCTAAAAGAGTTGTTATTGGTTCAAAGGAAGATATTCATAAAGTAAACCATGAGAATGTTTCTTTTGGAGAAGAGGCTATTTTAGATGCTATTGAAAATAGTAGTTCAAAAACAGTAGTAAATGCCTTGGTTGGATTTTTAGGTTTAAAACCAACATTAAAAGCTATAGCGTGTGGTAAAAAAGTTGCACTAGCAAATAAAGAGTCATTAGTTGTTGCTGGAAAGTTTATTGATAAAAGTGCTTTAAGTCCTATCGATAGTGAGCATTTTGGACTTTGGTATTTACTTCAAGATAAAAAAATCGATTCAATGCTTGTTACAGCAAGTGGAGGTTCTTTTAGGGATTATCCCCTTGACTCGCTTGCAAATGTATCTATAAAAGAAGCATTAAATCATCCAAACTGGTCGATGGGAAATAAAATCACTATTGATAGTGCAACTATGACAAATAAAATGTTTGAATTATTAGAAGCTGCATGGTTATTTGATATAAATAAATTAGATGCAATTATTGAAACAAAATCATTAATTCATGCCTTAATAAACTTTAAAGATGGTAGTACAACAGCACATATAGCAAATGCTTCAATGCAACTTCCAATTGCCTATGCAATTTTAGGAAAGTGTGATGAAGAAGTTCTAAAACCAGTTGATTTAGTAGAAGTTGCAAATCTGGAGTTTAGAAAAATTGAAACAGATCGTTATCCTATTTGGGAAATTAAAGATGAGATTTTAAACAATAAAGATTTAGGTGTAGTTTTAAATGCAGCAAATGAAGTAGCTGTTTCAAAATTCTTAAATAATGAAATAGGCTTTTTAGATGTATCAAAAATTAGTTTAGATGCACTTAATAAATTTAATTATGTAAAACCAAAAACTATTGAAGATATATTTGAAATTGATAAAGAAGTGAGAAAATACTGTGAGTCTTGATATGTTAATTCCTTTTTCAATCTTACTTATTTTAGTTATTTATCTAATCTACACAAGAAGTAAGTTTGAAAAAGATATAGTACAATTATATGAGAAGAAGTTTGAAGAGTGGAAAAATAGTTCAACTTCAAATAAAGAAATTAATCAAAAAGAAGAGTTGCCAAAACATTTAGTTGGTTTAGTTTATAAGCAAGGTTATAAACTTAAAATAGAACTTCTTGATGAAAGTGTAAAAGATAATCTTGAAAAAGGGAAGTTTAAAGTAGATAACTTAAAAGGATAAGTTATGAAATATATAGTTTTTTTAGTTTTATTTTGTTCTTTATTGCAAGCGCAAATGGTAAGAAAAAACAATTTAGAAGTGGTAATTGATACAAATACTAAACTTATGTGGATTGATAATCTTGATGTAATAAAAATCAAAAAAAATCATGAAGATTCAATTGAATATTGTGAAAATCTTGTTTTTGCTGGATATTCTAATTGGAGAATACCTACAATAGATGAGTTTAAAACAATAGTAAATAAAAAGAATTATAAAAACTATATTAATTATAGATTTAAATATAATGTGCCAGATGGATATTGGGCTTTAAAAGCTCACTGGCGAACTTTATGGTTTTATGCAGATTATATGCATTTTGTAAGTGGTACACCATATTATGACAGTAGACATAAAACAAAATATATTAGATGTGTTAGAAGCATGTAAATAGGAGAAAATATGCAAAGAATTTTAATATTACATGGATTAGGTGGAAGTGATTATCCTCATTGGCAAGCTGTTTTAGCAGCAGATTTAATTAAACAAAATTATATTGTTTCTTTTCCTGCTTTTCCAAAAAGAGATAATCCCCAACTAGAAGAGTGGCAAGAGTTTTTAAAAAAAGAGATTGAACATTTTAAACCAGATACAGTAATATGTCACTCTTTAGCAAATGTATTATGGTTTCAAACTTGTGATGAACTAGATATAAGTTTAGAGAAACTAATGTTAGTAGCTCCTGTATCAAGAACAAGAGTTGTGGAAGCTGCTAAAACATTCTATCCATATAATCCACCTAAAAACTTGAAAGCTAAAAAAGTAATTATGTTAGCTTCAACAAATGACCCATATATGACAGAAGATGAAGCAATGCAATTAAAAGAAGATTTACAAGTAGAAGTAAATGTAATGAAAGATGCAGGTCATATAAACGCTGATTCTGGATTTGGAAGTCATGACTTTGCATTGGACTGGTTAACAAAAGATAAAAATGATAAGGGTTACTTCTAGTATGTCAAAACAATTAATTTTAAGTATTGAATCAAGTTGTGATGACAGTTCAATAGCAATTACAGATATAGATAGTTTAGAACTAGTATATCATAAAAAAATATCTCAGGAACTACAACATAGCATGTATGGTGGAGTGGTTCCAGAACTTGCTGCTAGGCTTCATGTGGAAGCATTACCTAAAATACTTGAAGAGTGTAAAGAGTTTTTTCCTTTATTAAAAGCAATTGCAGTTACAAATGCTCCTGGTTTATCTGTAACACTAATGGAGGGAGTTACTATGGCTAAAGCTTTAAGTATTAGTTTAAATCTTCCATTAATAGCTGTAAACCACTTAAAAGGTCATATTTATTCACTATTTATAGAAAAAAAAGAAGTTTTACCTATGACTATACTTTTAGTATCAGGTGGACATACTCAAATAATAGAAGCAAAATCTTTAAATGAGATGAATATCATCGCTTCAACAATTGATGATAGCTTTGGTGAGAGCTTTGATAAAGTAGCAAAAATGATGGGCTTAGGTTATCCAGGTGGTCCAGTAGTTCAAGAGTATGGATTAAAAGGTGATGAAAATAGATTTGATTTTCCTGTTCCATTAAGACAAAGTCCAAATATAGAGTTTAGTTATAGTGGTTTAAAAAATGCTGTAAGAATGCAAATAGAAAAACTAGAAAACCAAGAAGGTGGAATAACTGAACAAGACAAATATGATGTATGCGCTTCTTTCCAAAAAACAGCAGTTGCACATATCATGCAAAAACTAAAGAAACAGTTTAAAAAGATAGTTCCAAAAGATTTTGCCATAGTAGGTGGAGCTAGTGCAAATATACATTTAAGAACTCAAATAGAAGAGTTATGTAAAAAACATAAAACAAATTTACATTTAAGTGAACTAAAATATTGTTCTGATAATGCAGCTATGATTGGAAGAGTTGCTGTTGAACAATATAAACAAAATGATCTTGTAAATGTAAATGAAATTGATGTCCAAACAAGACTAAAAGGTATGTAAATGATTTTTGAAATGGGTGCAAAATTAGAGGGTGATAGTTTTGATACTTCTAAAAATGATAAAAAAAATAAAAACAAATCAAATAATGAAATTATTCCAAAAAATCAACATCAGTTAGTGTTTACTTATGAAAAAAGAAAAGGAAAACCTGTAACTTTAGTTGGAAGATTTTATTTAGATGAAAAAGATAAAAAGGAAGTATTAAAACTTCTTAAGAAAAAACTTGCTTGTGGTGGAGCTATCAAAGATGAATGGATTGAATTGCAAGGTGATGTTAAAGAGAAAATAAAAACTGTTTTAGAGGCAAATGATTGGAAATTTAGAAAATAAGGATTAAGTTATGAAGAAACTATTTGATGAGGTAAACTCTTTAGATAAAAGGTGTTATGAAAAGTTTTTTTTAACAGAAGATATTTTAATGGAACATGCAGCCTCATCAATGGCTTCTTATATTCAAGAAAACTACAAAGAAAAAAAATCTATCTTAATTATTTGTGGTTCAGGAAATAATGGAGCAGATGGAATAGCTCTTGCTAGACTTCTTTATAAAGCTTATAATGTTTCTTTATACTTTTACTCGCAGCCTAAATCAAACATGGCTAAACTTCAAATTAAAAGAGTTAATTCATTAGGAATTAATATCATAGAAAATTTACATCAAGCTGATATTATTGTTGATTGTATTTTTGGTAGTGGTTTAAATAAACCTTTAAAAGATGACGCCATAAAACTAATAGATGAATTAAATAGTTTTGAGTCTATTAAAATTGCTTGTGATATACCAAGTGGTATAAATAATAAAGGCCAAGTTTTAGATACAGCCTTTGAGGCAGATGTTACTATTACAATGGGAGCATTAAAAACATCACTTTATACAGATATAGCAAAAGAGTATGTAGGTGAAATCTTTGTTGCTAACTTAGGGGTACAAAGAGAAGTTTATGAAATTGAAACTAATAAATACCTCTTAGAAAAAGAAGATATGATTTTACCTATTCGAGCAAAAAAGAAAAACTCTCATAAAGGAACTTTTGGACATCTAAATGTAATAGCTGGATGTAAAAAAGGTGCTGGAATTATTGCTGCAAAAGCTGCTTTTGGGTTTGGCACTGGATTAGTAAGTGTAGTTTGCCATGAGGAGCTTGATCTACCTTATCATATAATGCAAACTCATTTTTTAAGTGAAAACTGTACAGCAATAGCAATAGGTATGGGATTAGGTAAATATGACAAAAAAGAGATAGAAGATATTTTGGCAAAAGATATTCCCATGATAATTGATGCAGATTTATTTCATGAAGAGCTAATTTTAGATGTATTACATAAAGATGTTGTATTAACTCCTCATCCAAAAGAGTTTTGTTCTTTATTGAAATTATGTGATATAGAAGATATTACAATATCACAGCTTCAAGATAATAGATTTTATTATGCCTCTTTATTTACAAATAAATATCCAAATGTTACACTACTATTAAAAGGTGCAAATGTAATAATATCAAAGGGTAATCAAATTTATGTAAACTCTTTTGGAAGTTCAGTTTTAAGTAAAGGTGGAAGTGGTGATGTATTAAGTGGATTAATTGCGTCATTACTAGCTCAAGGATATAAGAGTATAGATGCGGCAATAAGTGCTAGTATAGCTCATACATTAGCTGCAAAAGCATATAAAAAGAATGATTACTCTTTAATCCCATCAGATTTAGTTGAAGAGGTGAAAAAATTATGAATGCTGTAATAATTCAAACAACATGTGCTTCACAAGTTGAAGCAAAAGCTATCGCAAAAGTTTTAATAGAAGAAAAATTAGCTGCTTGTGTTCAATTGCACGAAGTAGAATCAATATACTCATGGGAAGATGAGCTATGTTGTGATTTTGAAACAATACTAAATATAAAAACAAGAAAAGAAAACTTTGAAAAAGTTAAAAGCAAAATTAAAGAATTACATAGCTATGATGTGCCGGAAATTATCCAAATCGATATAACAAATTCAAGTAAGAAATATACAAAATTTATAAGTGAATGTTGTTAATAATATTCACAAATATATACAAAGCATTATTGGGGGAAATTAAAAAATGAACGATGATATTTTAAAAGTTGGTAATTATGAATTCAATAGTAGACTAATAGTTGGTTCTGGAAAGTATGATTCTTTTCAAACAACAAAAGATGCTACATTAGCTTCAGGAAGTGAATTAATTACTGTGGCAATTAGAAGAGTAAATATTACAAATCCAAATGAAGAAAATCTATTAGACTATTTCAAAGATACAAATGTAAAACTACTTCCTAATTCAGCTGGATGTTTTACAGCAGAAGAAGCGATTACTACTTTTAGACTTATGAGAGAAGCTACAGGTATTGATATAATCAAATTAGAAGTTATTGGTGATGCACAAAAAACTTTATATCCAGATGTTATTGAAACTATTAAAGCTTGTGAAGTATTAAAAAAAGATGGTTTTACAATTATGGCCTATACATCTGATGATCCAATTATTGCAAAACAATTAGAAAATGCAGGTGCAGATGCAATTATGCCATTAGCAGCTCCAATTGGTTCAGGACTTGGAATTCAAAATCCATATAATATTGCATTTATTAAAGATGCAGTAAAAGTTCCTGTACTTGTTGATGCAGGATTAGGATGTGCAAGTGATGCATCTTATGCAATGGAATTAGGTGCAGATGGAATTCTTGCAAATACAGCAATTGCACAAGCACAAGATCCAATGGCTATGGCAGAAGCATTTAAATATGCAACAATAGCAGGAAGATTGTCTTATAAAGCAGGTAGAATTCCTAAAAAACCTTATGCGACAGCAAGTTCTCCAGTAGATGGATTAATCCAATTTTAGGGCTTTCCAGAAGAAATATCAAAATTTTTTGATTTTTCTTCTAAAAACCCTTGACAAAGTAAAAAAAATATATTATAATTCCGTCCACTTTTTGAGAGAAACAACTTAAAAAGGAAGATGTCGGGGCGTAGCGCAGTCTGGTTAGCGCACCTGGTTTGGGACCAGGGGGCCGGAGGTTCGAATCCTCTCGCCCCGACCATTTTAAAATTCATGTGGTAGGTATAGCTCAGTTGGTTAGAGCATCTGGTTGTGGTTCAGAGGGTCGTGGGTTCGAATCCCATTACTTACCCCATTTTTATATTATTGCCTCCTTAGCTCAGCTGGATAGAGCAACGCCCTTCTAAGGCGTAGGTCAGACGTTCGAATCGTCTAGGGGGTACCACTGATTTACAAAGGTAAATCATTTTTAGTTTTTTTGTGAAAAAACACTGCGGATGTGGTGAAATTGGTAGACACGCCAGACTTAGGATCTGGTGCCTCACGGTGTGGAGGTTCGAGTCCTCTCATCCGCACCACTTTTTAATTTAATTGCGGGAGTAGCTCAGTTGGCTAGAGCCTCTGCCTTCCAAGCAGATTGTCGCGAGTTCGAGTCTCGTCTCCCGCTCCATTAAAAGCCTTAAATAAATTGTTTTTAACTTTTTATTTAAGGCTTTTTATCTTTATATCAAATGCCTCCTTAGCTCAGCTGGATAGAGCAACGCCCTTCTAAGGCGTAGGTCAGACGTTCGAATCGTCTAGGGGGTACCACTTAAATAAGCTTTTAGCTATATGAACTTAGGTTCTTTTAGCTGAAAGCTTTTTTTTTGCCTAAAAATTCTCTATACTATTTATCAATACAAATTTTAAGATTTAAACCCATTATGTAAATAGTAAACAAAATCATATTGATACTAAAAGAAAAACTTTTTATTTATTTAAATAATATAAGTGAAATATAACATTAATCAATTTATTAAATGTATATTTCATATATAGTTTAGAAAAAGAATGGACGAAATAAGATAACATCAAAAGAATATTAGAAAAAAGTAATAAAATATAGAGAAAGTAGACAAGAAATAAGAAACTTTTAAAATTTAAGCTTTTATTAAGAGTTTTCTCTTGACAAAGGGGGATAATTTGTCTATAATTCCCGTCCAATTTCAGAGGAACGACACAAAGTTCTAAAGAGATATGATCTTTAAAAACGAAGGTTAATAAGAAGTAATTTTTATAAACCGAATATAGAAAAAACGATAAAAAAACAAGAAAAATAATTCTTGTCTATTTAAGCTTTTTACATTTATGTAAAAACACTTGAGTGATAATTTTGTTTAATGGAAACAAAAATTGTCAGTTTCAAACACTTTATTATGGAGAGTTTGATCCTGGCTCAGAGTGAACGCTGGCGGCGTGCTTAACACATGCAAGTCGAACGAGAACGGGTTATAGCTTGCTATAACTGTCAGCTAAGTGGCGCACGGGTGAGTAATATATAGGTAATGTGCCCTAGAGAGGGGGATAACAGTTGGAAACGACTGCTAACACCCCATATGCCTTTAAAACATAAGTTTGCAAGGGAAATATTTATAGCTCTAGGATCGGCCTGTACGGTATCAGCTTGTTGGTGAGGTAATGGCTCACCAAGGCTATGACGCCTAACTGGTTTGAGAGGATGATCAGTCACACTGGAACTGAGACACGGTCCAGACTCCTACGGGAGGCAGCAGTGGGGAATATTGCACAATGGGGGAAACCCTGATGCAGCAACGCCGCGTGGAGGATGACACATTTCGGTGCGTAAACTCCTTTTATATAGGAAGATAATGACGGTACTATATGAATAAGCGCCGGCTAACTCCGTGCCAGCAGCCGCGGTAATACGGAGGGCGCAAGCGTTACTCGGAATCACTGGGCGTAAAGAGCGTGTAGGCGGGTAATTAAGTCAGGAGTGAAATCCTATGGCTCAACCATAGAACTGCTCTTGAAACTGATTACCTAGAATATGGGAGAGGTAGATGGAATTTCTGGTGTAGGGGTAAAATCCGTAGAGATCAGAAGGAATACCGATTGCGAAGGCGATCTACTGGAACATTATTGACGCTGAGACGCGAAAGCGTGGGGAGCAAACAGGATTAGATACCCTGGTAGTCCACGCCCTAAACGATGTACACTAGTTGTTGTGAGGCTAGACCTTGCAGTAATGCAGTAAACACATTAAGTGTACCGCCTGGGGAGTACGGTCGCAAGATTAAAACTCAAAGGAATAGACGGGGACCCGCACAAGCGGTGGAGCATGTGGTTTAATTCGACGATACGCGAAGAACCTTACCTGGACTTGACATAGTAAGAACTTTCTAGAGATAGATTGGTGTCTGCTTGCAGAAACTTATATACAGGTGCTGCACGGCTGTCGTCAGCTCGTGTCGTGAGATGTTGGGTTAAGTCCCGCAACGAGCGCAACCCTCGTCGTTAGTTGCTAACAGTTCGGCTGAGAACTCTAACGAGACTGCCTACGCAAGTAGGAGGAAGGTGAGGACGACGTCAAGTCATCATGGCCCTTACGTCCAGGGCTACACACGTGCTACAATGGGGTATACAAAGAGCCGCGATACCGTGAGGTGGAGCAAATCTCAAAAATATCTCCCAGTTCGGATTGTAGTCTGCAACTCGACTACATGAAGTTGGAATCGCTAGTAATCGTAGATCAGCAATGCTACGGTGAATACGTTCCCGGGTCTTGTACTCACCGCCCGTCACACCATGGGAGTTGAACTCATTCGAAGCGGGGATGCTAAGGTAGCTACCCTCCACAGTGGATTCAGCGACTGGGGTGAAGTCGTAACAAGGTAACCGTAGGAGAACCTGCGGTTGGATCACCTCCTTTCAGAGAAGAGAGAAGTTATTCGATTAACTTCTCCAAAGCTATCAAAGATAGCAAATAAAAAAGGTATATCAACCTTTCTATATTCGGTTTATAAAGATTA